>CAKTOJ010000057.1 GCA_934589665.1 uncultured Oscillospiraceae bacterium
GCCCTGGAGCTGACCCTTGGGAACCAGGCGGAGCGCATTGCCTACGTCCGGGCGCTGAACGGCCGCCTGCGGGCGGCGCTGGCCAAGTACCCGGCGGTGCGCATCAACAGCCCGGCGGACGCCGTGCCCCACATTCTGAACCTGAGCGTGGGCGGCGTGAAAGGGACGGCGTTCCAGCGGGCCCTGGCGGAGCGGGGCGTGTGCGTCTCGGTAAAGTCCGCCTGCTCGGTGGAGGGTACGCCTTCGAAGGCGGTGTACGCCGTGAGCCGGGACCGGAAGAACGCCCTGTCCTCCTGGCGGGTCAGCCTCAGCCACCTGACCACGGAGGCGGAGCTGGCGGAATTTCTGCAAATCTTCAACTGCTGTTACAGGGAACTGGCGGGCTGAACCGTCTGCCGGACTATTACATAAGGGAGAGCGAACCGATGGCAAGAACCTTGGAACCCTATCAGATGATCGAGCGGAGCATCATCAAAAAATACCGGGATCAGCTGTGGAAGCCCTTTGTCTACGCGGTGAAGAAATACGACCTCATCCAGGCCGGGGACAAGATCGCCGTGTGCATCTCCGGCGGTAAGGACTCCATGCTCATGGCCAAGCTGATGCAGGAGCTGCACCGCCACAGCAATGTGCCCTTTGAGCTGGTGTTTCTCGTCATGGACCCGGGCTACAACCCCATCAACCGCCAGCGCATCGAGAGCAACGCGGCCCTACTCCACATCCCCATCACCGTCTTTGAGACCAACATCTTCGAGGTGGCCAACAGCACGGACAAATCCCCCTGCTACCTCTGTGCCCGGATGCGCCGGGGCCACCTTTACAGCAAGGCCAAGGAGCTTGGCTGCAACAAGATCGCCCTGGGCCACCACTTCAACGATGTCATCGAGACCACGGTCATGGGCATGTTCTACGGCTCCCAGTTACAGGCCATGCTGCCCAAGCTCCACAGCGACAACTTCGAGGGCATGGAGCTGATCCGCCCCATGTACTGCGTTCACGAGGAGGACATCATCGCCTGGCGGCAGTATAACCAGCTGGAATTCATCCAGTGCGCCTGCCGCTTCACGGAGAACTGCACCATCTGCGACAACGGCGGAGGCGGCTCCAAGCGGCAGGAGATCAAGGTGCTGCTGCGGCGCTTGAAGCGGGACAGCCCCAACATCGAAAAATCCATCTTCAACAGCATCCACACCGTTTCCCTGGACACCTTCCCGGGCTACAAGACGGAAGGGGAGGTACATTCCTTTTTGGAGCGTTACGATGCCTGAGCCTATGGTGCGGCGGCTGACCGGCACACGGCATGGCGCGATGTAAAGCGCACCGGTGTTGGAATGGCGGAATAAGCGCATGCAGGCGCAGCATGGAGAACAGAAGAACGGGCATCCGGGAAAAACCGGATACCCGTTCTTTTTTCTATGAAGTGCGCTTCAGATCACATAGTCGTACCCATTTGGATCGCTGTGCATCAGGTCGGCTAAGGTGTAATGATCCAGATAGTCGTTGATGACCTTGTCCAGTCCTCTCCACAGGGAGAGCGTCCGACATTCGGCTGCCCGGGGACAGGCATCGGAACCGGGCTCAAGACAGGACACTGGCGCCATGGAATCCTCTGTGGCCCGCAGGATGCTTCCTGCTGTGTACTGCTCCGGGGCTTTTGTCAGCTGGTAGCCGCCGCCCTTTCCACGCAGGCCGTTGAGCAGTTTGGCCTTTACCAGCAGCTTGATGATGCTCTCCAAATATTTTTCCGAGATATCCTGACGTTCTGCGATGACCTTCAGCGGAATAAAGCCGTCAGTCTGGTGCTCGGCCAGATCGATCATGACCCGAAGCGCATAACGTCCTTTAGTTGAAATCAGCATGTGCCGCCCTCCCCCCCTGAAGTAAAACCTATTATACAGCAGGAAAATAGGTAAATCAATAAAAAATTTTTCAAACAGCTCTTGACAAATGCAGAAAGAGGAAGTATAATCCGTATAAACCTACGAGAAAGGTTGGTAATATAAATGAGCTTCCATCAAGCGCTTCGATGTTGCCGCTGTCAGTGAGCAGGCATACAGATACCGGAACCCGAAATACAAATACCGACAAATCATAACATTATAATAACCGTTTAGGAGGAACATATTATGAGCAAGATTTATACGTCCGCTGACCAGCTGATCGGTAAGACTCCGCTGCTGGAGCTGGTTCATATTGAGCAGGCCGAAGGCCTGGAAGCAAAGGTGCTTGGCAAGCTGGAATACTTCAACCCCGCCGGCAGCGTGAAAGACCGTATTGCTAAGGCCATGATCGACGATGCGGAGCAGAAGGGAGCGCTCAAGCCCGGCTCCGTCATCATTGAGCCGACCTCCGGCAATACCGGCATCGGTCTCGCCTCCGTGGCTGCTGCGCGCGGCTACCGCATCATTATTGTCATGCCTGAGACCATGAGCGTCGAGCGCCGCCAGCTGATGAAGGCCTACGGCGCGGAGCTGGTGCTGACTGAGGGTGCCAAGGGCATGAAGGGCGCAATCGCCAAGGCTGAGGAACTGGCCAAGGAGATTCCGGACAGCTTTGTTCCCGGTCAGTTCGTCAATCCCGCCAACCCGTCTGCGCACAAGGCGACCACCGGCCCGGAAATCTGGGAGGATACCGACGGCAAGGTCGATATCTTTGTGGCAGGCGTCGGCACCGGCGGCACGGTCACCGGCGTCGGCGAGTATCTCAAGAGCCAGAATCCCGACGTGAAGGTCGTGGCCGTGGAGCCTGCGTCCTCTCCCGTGCTGAGCAAGGGTGTGGCCGGCAGCCACAAGATTCAGGGCATCGGCGCCGGCTTTGTTCCCGATGTGCTGGACACCAAGGTATACGATGAGATTATCACCGTGGAAAACGAGGATGCGTTTGCAACTGGCAAGCTGATCGGTAAGAAGGAGGGCGTGCTGGTAGGTATTTCCTCCGGTGCCGCTGTGTGGGCCGCCATCCAGCTGGCAAAGCGTCCGGAGAACAAGGGCAAGACCATTGTTGCCCTGCTGCCTGATACGGGCGACCGCTATCTGTCCACGCCGCTGTTCGCGGATTAAAAAAGAATCGAAAGGGGAGACCGCCATGCATGGCGGTCTCCCCTTTTTGCTTTTGTTATAAAGAGTGCTTTTAAGCAAGGCCCGGAATCGCTCTGCCTAACCGAACAGCGCACGGATGCACTCTTATGCGGCATTGTCCGCGAGAGAATCATACTGCAGCGAAGAGAACTGCTTTGCCCGGGCGATGACCTCGGCGGGAATAGTCGGATCGGAAAGCGTTACATCAGAGACATGATCCGTGTGGCCACGGTCTGACTTGTAGAGCAGCAGATTTTCACCGTCGAAATAGATATAGCGCGTGAAGTAGAACATGTCGTTTGGGGTACCGTCCGCGAATGTACCCGTGAAAAGAAGTGAGTGCCCATCCGGGGAAACAAGCGTATAGTCCCACCAGTCCATCTCCGGCCATGCGGCGGAGATAATGGATTTGAGGGCGATGCCGTAGAGCTGGCCGTCGCGCTCATAGTAGATCGCGGGGGAATCGGAGCTGTTGACGATCTCGCACATGCCGTCGCCGTCCATGTCCATCTGCGTGAGCCAGTCAAGGTCCGCGGAGGGGATGCGGTGGTCTTCAATGCGCTGTGCCCTTCCGGCGAGAGAAATGGTCAGCCACGGCTCGCCCGCGGGCAGGATGTCGGCAAGCGGTGTCGACTCGGCCGTCTCAAAGTCCGGCAGTGCTGCCGGCTGGGAGCCGAGCACGTTGGTAAACGCTGTCAGCGCGGGGCTGTCGATCCAGAGCGTCGGGCGGTCACTGGGATAGCGGGAGGAGAGCGCCGGTTCAAAGGTGGGGTGCGAGAAGCGCAGACTGTCGAAGCCGCAGAAGAAGGTGTACCGTTCGCCGTCCTGCATATCCACAGAAAGCGTATAGTACGCGGAGTCCCCATAACCCTCCTGCGTGTAAAGCTCCGCTTCGGTCAGCGCGTTGAAGGCGGGCACAAGCTGCTCTGCGAGCGCGGCCAGCTCCTCGCCGGCGAAATAGCGCGAACTGCTGCCGTCCTGAAACTGCAGGCCGGTGATATCCTCCGCGCGCAGTCCCTGCGCCCAGCGCAGAAGCTCATCGATAGCGGTGCGCTGCGCCTCCGGCAGATCGTCGGGGAGCGCGGGATGAGAGGCCTGCTCCGCAGCGCCGCGCAGATATGCGAGAAATGTGTCGATCTCCTTCTGACCGGAGAGAACCTTATAGGACTTGGCAGCGTCTCTCGTGCCGATGTTCAGCGAGTAGACCGCCTTTGTTCCTCCCGGCACATCATACTCCCGAATGAAGTCAATGGTCAGATGCTCGGCGGCTGCTCCATCGGTGCCCGACAGAGCGAGGTAGAGCGTGGACCACTCAGGGTTGACAGCGGATGTTTTCTCCGAATGCGCAGCGCCGATACGAACGCCCGCGAGGTGCTCAGAGAGCCGTACCGTCCCGTCGGTGATGTTGTATCGTGCGTCCGCGTCGGGGCGTTCCTCCACATAGGTACAGACCGTATCCGCATCCCAGAAATCACCACAGGCCGCGCTCAGCGGCCGGGAACCGCCGGTGAAGCTTACAGCACACGCGAGCACCGCCAGTGCAATGACGGCGAACACTGCGGCGGCCTTGGCCTGCCGGTTTTCGGCGATGCGCGTGATGCGCTCCTTGAGGCTTTTTTTGCCGCTGGTCATGGTGGTTGCGCCGAGCAGCGGGTTCTGCGGCTTATCGCGGACGGGCACGAGTGCAAGGAGCGTTTTGCCGTAGGCGGTGCGTTCGTCCGCGCCAAGCATGCGGAGCGTTCCCTCGTCGCAGGCCAGCTCGCAGTCCTCGCGCGAGAGCACTGCCGCGAGCCAAACGAGCGGGTCGAACCAGTAGACGGTCAGGCACACGCCGCGCAGCATCGACCACAGCGGGTCAAGGTGACGCGCGTGCGTCTGCTCATGCGCAAGCACATAGCGCAGCGTCTCAGGCGAGGCGGCCGCCGCGTCATTGAGATAGACTGCGGGATGAAGCACCCCGAACAGGCACGGCGAGGGCAGAGCGGACACAACATAGACCGGATAGCGGCAGTCCGCGGCGTCATATGGCGTGCGGGCCCTGCGCAGCGCACGGGCAAAGCGTAGATTAGTGAAGAGGAACCACGCGCCCACGATCACCATTCCGGCGTACCAGAGATAGGTCAGTATTTCAGCCAATGTGACGGTTCGGTAGGTCGGCGTCACGACATAATATTCGTCAGTGGGAGCGGGCTGCGTTGAATCAGACAGTGGAGGCAGCGGCTCGCCCTGCGGCGCGCTATCGTCAACAAGCTGCGCCTGCTGCCGCTCCATGCCGTCCTGAACATACAGGATAGGAGTGCCCAGCCGCTCCTCCACGGCGGCCCGCACCGGCTCAGTAACGGAAAGAATGTTATGTGTCAGTGTGCCGATGTTCAGCGGCACAAGCAGCCGCACGAGCACCAGTGCCCAAAGCGCATACTGCATCCGGCGTGAGATGGCGCGGCGGAACAGCCGCCGCAGCGCCAGCAGCGCAAGGATCAATACTGAAGAAGTGAGCAGAATTTCCTTCATTTCCCGTTTCCTCCCGCCTGTTCCAGAATCGCGGTCAGCTCGTCGATATCCTCCTGTGTAAGTGCTTGGCTCTCTACCATGGCGTTCATCATGAGGCCGAGGCTGCCGCCATAGACCCTGCCGAGAAAGCTTTCGGTCTCGGCACGGGCTGCGTCCCCCTGTTCAACGTCGGGATAGAACTGCTTGGCGCGCCCGCCGGCCTCATGGCGCACCGCGCCCTTGGCCTCCAGCCGTGTGAGCATGGTGATGACAGTGTGCTTATCCCAGCCAGTTTCCTCCCGCAGCGCGGCAGTGAGCTGCGTGATGGTCTGCGGTGCGGTTTCCCACAAGCGGTGCATCAGCTTCCACTCTGCATCGGTCAGATTGCAGGACATAGGACATTCCCTCCTTTTTGGTATACGTTTGTATACCTATTTGAGATGAGCATAACAAAAAGGTAAACAACTGTCAACAAAAAATGGGAAAAGCCGAAAATCGGATTTTGCGCCGGTGCAGGTTTGAAAAAAATTAAAAATCGAGAAGCGAAATAGTCAGGGAAAGAGCTTACCGCAGCGGCCGCCCATAGCCGTCAGGAAACTCCGTAGATCTGATAGATTTCTTCAACGCTGACCGTTCTGCCGAGAATTGCGCACAGCTCCTCCGATCGTGCGGAAAAAAGCATTGCAATCAATGCCCGGACATCCTCTTTTCTGCCGTAGTGGATTTGGTTGTGGCAATTGCTGCAAAGGGAGAAAATATTTTGCTCCCGATCCAGATTTACGCCGAAATAGCCGGTGAAGGATATGGGAATCAGATGGTGGGGCTCCATATATAAAAAGCGGCTGTTTCTGCGAAGGAACGATGTGTGAGAGGAGTTCACCTCACACATATGTGCCGCACGGGCGAGTGCCCGTTTGGCAACAGCCGGATCACGGGGATAGATGATGCGCTTCCCGAAAACGCGGAATGCGGGTTTCTTCTGCGGATTGTTTGAAAGAGAAAATGACGTGGGAGCTGTGCCGGTGTCTTCTTCGGCGACCCGGGCAATGTAGCGGGCTTCTTCCTCCGCCTCATCTGCGGGCAGTGCATCGGGGGACAGGGGGAGGGAGGAGAGCTTTTGGTAAAACGGCAGCGTAAACAGCCTTGTTTCCTCCAACGGCATATTCTGCGCCTGAATTATCAGCTGGTCCAGATATCTTTTTCCCTTTTCGGTGATGAGCCAGTTTCCGTCTCCGCCGGACCTCATATAGCCGTCTGACACCAGATGCTGCCGTTCATACGAAAAGTTGTTCCGCCACTTGGCCTCAGAGGGGCGGGATGGACCCGGCGTGTCATTCGCATCATTTTTATGCCAGTAATGACGGTCGTTGATATGCTGAAGAACCTGGCGGCGCTTTCCGCCGCCGCCAAGTTCATCCATGGCGTAGAGAAGGACCAATT
This sequence comes from uncultured Oscillospiraceae bacterium, assembly GCA_934589665.1. Classification (GTDB taxonomy): domain Bacteria; phylum Bacillota; class Clostridia; order Oscillospirales; family Oscillospiraceae; genus Hominicoprocola. The sequence goes on from CAKTOJ010000057.1 coordinate 7,008, forward strand.
TCATTTGTTCCGACTGCGTCATCTCTGGTCACACTCCTTTTGAAAAGATAGAATGGGATATGTGATGAACCTTTCAATAAATGCCTCCACAAAATGATGAATGGCCATGTCCAGTTCTTTGCTGCAATGCTCCTGGCCAAAACGGATCACGCTATGCAGTGTTTTTCCAAACGCCTGCTGCCAGTCCGTGCCGGGAGCATACAGGCGGATCATGGAAAGCTGCTGGAGATTTATGTTTGCCCGCGTTGTATAGACAACAGAGACCCGCTGAATCTCCTGACGGTAGAACCGGCTGCGGAAGTATGCCGCCGCATACCGGGGATCGATCCGGTTGACGTCATAGGGGCGCAGACGCTTCAGATAAGCGCTGTATACGGCGGTGCGGTCCTTTAGAACTGCGCTGCAGCAGGCCAGTTCATCTACGCTCTCGCTGGCCCGGCTTAGAAGGATGTCTCCCGCGCGAAGAGCATATTTGCACGCTTTCTCTTTCGGCAATTGTACTTGGGCAGACAGTGATTCCGGCAGGAACATGTGATGAATCACAGCTTTTGTATCTGCCATGGGAACGCCTTGCCCGAAGGCGGCTTTCTTTGCGGTGACACCGCCAGCAATTTCGTATACGTCCGTCAGATACAACCTTTTCCAGTCCCGGGGGATACCGGCTGTTTTCCATTTCCGGATGCTTTCACAGAGACCGGGAGAAGAAATATACTCACACAGTGCGTCTGCCGAAGCCTTAAAATCGTCGGACAGCTGCTGATCAGAAGCCAGCGGCAAGGGTTTTGGGCTCGTGTAGAGATTTGGACTGAGAACACAGCCATTTTCCGCGATCCTCCCGATGGGGACCGCCGCATACCATTCCGCAGCCTGCAGGCGGCTGTTCCTCCGGTACTGGTGGAGAAGTGCGGCAGTCTTCTGTATGTCCTGCGGGTCAGAGAAATCCAGCCGCCTTGCATCGGCAAGGAGCACGGTGTCCCGACAGGCATCTTTATTTATGATCCATGCACAGCAGGGAACCCGTGTTCCGTGGAAGAGTCCTGCCGGAAGAGCAAAGATCGCTTCCACCCATCCGTCGCGGAGAATCCGCCTCCGGATTTCCTGCTCCGCATGGGTTTGAGTCGTCAGTGTCCCGTTGGGAAGAAGTACGGCGGCCCGGCCGGTGGGAGAGAGATGGCGGAGAATGTGCTGAAGCCATGCGAAATTAGCATTTTTGCGCGGCGGGAGTCCATATTGCCAATGAATATTCTCGGATGCGGTGCTGCTTTTGTCCCAGTCGGGAAGATTGAAGGGCGGATTTGCAAGGATGTAATCAAAAGAACGGTTCTGGTGCAGATCTTCCAGCAGCGTATTGGCCGGGCGCTGTCCAAGATCTGCAGAAAGCCCCCGCAGAATCAGGTTCATCCGGCAGACGGAACGGGATTTGGAGTCGAGGGACTGACCATACAGCCGCAGCTTTTGGCAGGGGTATGAAAGTGCTGTGGCCCACAGCATGGAGCCGCTTCCACAGCATGGGTCATATAGGCTTCCGCCATGCTCGATTTCCAGCAGCCCCGCCATCCATTGGATGATTGATGTGGGGGTGAAATAATCGCCGGAGTTGGGTGCGGGATCGCACACATTTTGCGGGGTGCCTTTCATAAAAATGCCGAAGGGAATAACGAAGCTGGCAGGCAGCTTTGCCAGCTGCTGCACCAGTGCTTTCAGCGTGCGTTCATCTGCATTGCAGCATGCGGACAAATCCGGAGCAAACGGCAGATCGGCTTTTACGTGGTCAATGGCCTGTTTTATGGCGGGGAGCATTTGGCTGTCCGCTCGACAGGCTTCCTCTGCGAGCTTTTGCCACAAGGCTTTGCAGTTGTGAGGAGTTAGCGTGCTGCCATCGGGCTGCGCCGCAGCTGGCATGGAAGATAAATACCGGATGATCAGCAGGCAGTTGAGCAGGTCCGGGTCTATATGGCGGATCATCTTCTGGATATCCGCTGGGAACAGCTGGAAATTATTCATAAATACCCCTCTCAATTGAAGATGCGGATGTATTTCTCCGGCAGGGAGCAGCGATGGAGGATATAGTCGGCTCTGCTTTCGGAGGAAAGCGGCGGCTGTCGGTGTAAGTCCTGTTACTTATCATACATGTTTAAGAGCTTTTTTCAACAGCATTTCATGATTCAGACGATTATGCATCACGTTCCCTGCTGTATAGCTCCCTGCAGGTGACGGACCGGCGCCTGACAGAGCCGTCACCCATTGCACGGCAGCTCGACGAAGAAACAGTTGATGCCGTCACGTGGTTTTCCACGGCGTTGGAGTCGTAGCCCCACACGCGGGCAAGAATGACCTCCCCGCACAAAAGCGTGCAGGAGGAAAGGTCGAGTGCCGTGCTGCCGCAGCACAGCTCGTCCACCTGCGTGCCCTGCCGGCGCAGAAGTGCGTTGACGCAGGCAAGCAGCTCACGGGAATCAAAGGACTTGGTGAGGTAGTAATCTGCGCCGGCGTTCAGGCCCTCGATGCGGTCCTCCCGCCCGGATTTCGCCGTGAGCATCAGGAGCGGCGTGGTACAGCGCTTGGCGCGCACCTCGCGTGCGACCTGATAGCCGTTGAGCTTCGGCATCATCACGTCCGGGATCAGCAGATCGCAGATGCCAGACTCCGTGTACTCTGCGCCGCTCTCGCCGTCGCAGACCGTTTCGACCTCAAAGCCCTTCTGCATCAGCAGGTCGCAGACCGAATCGGACAGCAGCTTATCGTCCTCAATGACCGGTATTTTCTTGGGAGCCGACCTCTCATTTCTTAGTGATGCCATTATACTAATCCGCTTTTCTGAAAGGAAGCTGAAAATTCGACTGTTCACAGTTCTTTTACACTTGGGGCAGGCCGTTTTCAGCATTGTTTCAGCTTTGCCTGCTATTGTTTGCAGCAGAAAAAACGGATCGTCATCGCTGTATCCATTATTTGAAGGAGGGTTCTCATGGAGATCAGTAAACTGCGAGTCATGGCCGCAGAGGAGACCGCCGCGGATGCGGCGCCGGAAAAGCCGCCGCTGCTTGCGCGGATGCGGGAGAAGCTGCCGAAAAAAGCCAAGCCGAAAGCAGGCACTTCTCGCGCTTGCGGCCGTTAGGGCGACCTTTCTGCAGGAGAACATCGCGGGGCAGACGGTGACGAGAGCAAAATGAAGGCCACGCTGACCAACGGCAGCGGGACCGTGAGCAAATACCTCTGCGCGGTCTCCTCCGGCGGCTGCTGCGGTATTGCCCTCAGCCGCCGCGATTCGACCTGCAGCCGCGTTGACCAAAAGTGGAGAAGCCATAAGGCTTCTCCACTTTCTTTGCTTATATAAGGCTCGTATTTGCGTGTTTTTGTGCGCTGTCAAGCGCTAGGAATAATCATATGGATAAAGAGAAAAAGCGCCTTTTATTTCAGGATCGCAACGCCGAGGAATGCCCAGATGATCAGAAATGCCCAAACGCAGGCGACTGCAAACCAGTTGGCACGCAGAACCTCCTTCGTGTTGTCACAGTGCGCGATGCCGAG
>CAKTOJ010000058.1 GCA_934589665.1 uncultured Oscillospiraceae bacterium
TTCCTCTGGCTGCGCGGGTGTGGTTGCTTCTTTCTGCGGTGCAGCGGCAGGCTTTGAAATAGACGCAGCCGCAGGGGATACCGTGGGCGTTTCCTGCGGGGCAGGCGCCGGAGCGGGTGCTGCGGCTGCAGCAGGTGCTTCAAAAGGGTTGCCCTGATTGGCTGTATCTGTGCTGTCTCCGAAAATCGCGTTAATGTCCAGTCCTTCCTCGGCAGGGATCTCGGTAAAGGGCCATGCGTTGGTACTGTTGAGTTCGCTCATAAAATGCTTGCTCCTTTCGATTTTGAGACAAAAAAAGACCGCAATCGCCCCTATGAGCAATTACGGTTTCCTTCTTGTCCTTTATTGAATTCCAGTTCGTTTGAGTCTGACGGAGGGCGCAATAACCCCCTTTCTGTCGCCGTTCCTCCCTAACTTACTCCGCCCTAACTTACTTCGCCCTGAAATACAGTCTCATTCTACCATTCTGCATGATATCTGTATAGTTGGAGATTTTCCATATCGGAAGATAGGCGTTTCTTCGTGCGTTTATCGCTTGGACGAGACAATCAATCAGCGAATATCGACTATCAGCAAAATAGGCAAAGGGACTGTCTTAAAATAGAGTTTTCTAAGAGTTAGTCAGACGCAAAGCCGTGGAAATCCGATAAAGACTGGATTTTCACGGCTTTATCTAACTTCCAGCGGGGCTATTTCCTACAATTCTCATTTTGAGACAACCCTGCTTTTCCATATTGAGAGATTATGTGCATGTAGTTAGACGATCTGCACAAACGGGTGAAGGAGAGAAATATAAGAAAAATGCCATGCGGTTGTAAAGTGTGTTATGATATAATAAAAAACAGAGGATGGGAGTACCGATGACAGGATTACTGGGGAGTGTATTTTCCCTTTACCTTTTATATTTGCTGTGGGAAGCGTATACCGTGCGTATCGCACGAAGGAAACTTGATCACGTGATCCATGTGAACGGTACGCGCGGCAAATCGACGGTCAGCCGACTGATTGAGGCGGGACTCCGCGCGGGGGGACTTCGCGTCTTCTGCAAAACGACGGGGACAGACCCCATGACCATCGATGTCAATGGCCGTGAGGAGCCGATCCGCCGCCGGGGAAAAGCGAATATCAAAGAACAGATTGACGTTCTGCGCCGCGCGGCGGCGCAGAACGCGCAGGTGCTGGTGGTGGAGTGCATGGCCATCACGCCGGAATTCCAGCAGACCTCACAGCATGATATTCTGCGCGCGGACATCGGCGTTATCACGAATGTCCGCCGCGACCATATGGATGTGATGGGTGATACGCTGCTGCAGATTGCGGACGCACTGTGCCATACCGTGCCGCGGGGCGGTGTCCTGTTCACGGCCGAAACTGTTATGACGGAGCGGTTGAAGGCTGTCGCGGAGAAGAACGGCAGCCGCTTTGCCCGCGCCGAAGTCCGGGGCGACGAGGGGACGATAGATTTTCCGGAGAATGTTGCCCTTGCGCTGGCTGTCTGCGAGGAGCTCGGCGTACCGCGCGAAACAGCGCTCACCGGGATGCGGCACTTTTCGCGCGACCCCTACGCGCTTTCGCTGTACCGGCTGGGGAAGGCCGCATTTATCGGAGGGCTTTCCATCAATGATATCCAATCCATCTGCATGGTATGGGAAAAGCTGTGTGCGGAGCACAGCTGGCAGAACAAAAAACTGACGCTGCTCATCAACAACCGCGGTGACCGCGCCAGCCGCACGGAGGATATGCTGCGCGTCTGCACGGCACTTCGCCCGGCGGAGGTCTGGCTGTTGGGCGCGTCGTGCGGATACATGAAGCGCGGATTGAAGCGAAAGCTGCCGGATGCCGCCGTGCGGGAGCTTGCGGGCGGAACGGACATTGCCGTTGACAGCCTGACGGAAGATCAGGTGATTTTCGCCATCGGCAATATTGCCGGTGACGGGCGCGAGCTGATGGAGTATGTGAGAAGGGAGGGGAAGGCGCTTGTATAATCAGATCGTTTTGCTGGGTGTGCTGGTGAGCCTTGCCTTCACTGAGCTGACGGGCTTGAGCGCGGGGCTGATCGTGCCGGGTTATTTTGTGCTGTGCCTTGAGTCGCCGCAGCGCATTGCGTATACGCTCGTGCTCTCTTTGTGCGCGGTGGGACTCTGCCGCCTGCTTGCGCGCGTGGTGATCCTGTATGGCAGAAGGCGCTTTGCCGTTCTGCTGGTGCTGACGTATTTTCTGGACCTTGCGCTGCGAATGGCTGGCCTGGTTTCCGGCGGACTTAGCATGATCGGTGTGCTTATCCCCGGGATACTGGCCCGTGAGTTTGACCGTCAGGGCATCGTAGACACACTGCTCGCTGCGGCATCGACGACAGCGTTGCTGACCACGCTCGTCTTTGCCGTGCGCGCGCTGGCAGGAGGTCTGTGAAATGCGAAAGGTGACAAGGTGCTCGCTCCTGTTCGCGTCGCTTGTGCTGGTGCTTGCGTGCGCATTGACCGCAAAGAGTGCCCGCCAAGTTCCGACAGAGGACTATACCGTCCGCGTGGACGCGGCGGAGCGGCTGGAAGCCTGCATGGAGCGAGTCAAGGCATACAAGGCTGAGCTCGGTATCCCGCTTTCCGACGAGGACTATCACAAAACAGGGATGCTCGGTGAGGATTACACACCCATCACCACGACCATCGGTGCAGTGGAGGCAAAACGTACCACGGCGAATCCCGACATGGCAGCGCTGTGCGTGCAGCTTTTGGAAGAAGCGGGTGTCAAGGCGGGTGATACAGTGGGCGCAGGCTTTTCCGGCTCGTTCCCCGCGATGGACCTTGCGGTGCTGTGCGCCTGTGCGGCGATGGATGTCAAAATCATCTACATCGCCTCGGCGGGTGCCTCGACCTATGGAGCAAATCAGGTCGATCTGACGTTTCCCGATATGGTGCTGCGCCTTGTGGAGGAAGGATATCTTTCGCAGACGCCTGCAGCGTTCAGCCTTGGCGGCGATTTTGACTGCGGGGAGGAGATGTTTCCCGAGGAGCGTGAGATCGTCCGCACGAGGCTGGAGGAGAGTGGAATTTTCTTCCTGCATGAGCGGGATTATCAAAAAAACCTTGTCCTGCGCGAGGAGATCTACCGACAGCAGGGACCAATTTCCTGCTTCATCGGCGTCGGCGGGAACGTCACGACAATGGGGCTTGACGGAGACCGTATGGGCTGGGGCGTGACAGCGCCGGGACATATCAGGACAGTCGATGAAAAAAGCGGCCTTCTTGAGCGCTACAACGAAGACGGCTTGCCGGTTATTTACCTTTTGAATATCAAGCGTCTCGTTGCAGAGTACGGCCTGCCGTACGATCCGCAGGAGCTTTCGCCCATCGGCGAGAGCGCGGTGTACTATGAAACGGTCTATCGCTGGCCGCTCGCACTCGTCGGTACGGTCGCTGCGGTCGGCCTCCTGCTTTGGGGACGGCATTGCCGCCGTCGGGAGGAGGAAGCGTGAAGAGAACGACCATCATACTGCTGACGTTGTGTGTGCTGCTGTGCGGCTGCGCACAGCAGAGGGACGAAGCGCCGCCAGTGGCGGAGGAGACCGATGCGCACACCTTTGCGCCGGAGATGCTGCCTGCGGAGGAGGACGCAGACCAATGGACGCTCGCGGACTTTTCGGGCTGCTTCGACGACACATGGGAGACCGCGCGCGAGGAGGTCCCGATAGACGAAGGAATAAGTGTTACAGTACTGCGCGGCGAGACGGACGGCCCCACGGTGTATGTAGTCGCAGGTATCCACGGCGATGAGATCGCCGGATGGCGTGCGGGAAATTTGCTCAAGGACGCACATCTGCGCGCAGGGACGCTATGTATCATCAGCCCTGCCAACGCCTACGGCGCGGAGCATGACCAGCGTAAGACAGCGGAGGAGCGAGATCTGAACCGCAACTTCCCGGGCGATGCGGACGGTTGCGATGCCGAGCGTATCGCAGAGGTGATTTTTGCTGATATCGTGCGGCGGCAGCCGGAACTGCTGCTTGATCTGCATGAGGCACACGAGGCGTCAGGCGGGGGAACGGATGCGCTTGGGAATTCGCTGGTTTGCGACGCGGTGGGAGATACGGGAGAGCTTATCTGGGAACTCCTGCTTGCATCCGAGCGTGGAACGCTGTGTGCTTCGGCGCTGACGTTGTACGGATCGCCGCCGCGTGGCAGCATTAACCGGACGGTGACAAAGCTGCTGGAGATTCCAGCTATCACGGTGGAAACGCTGCGCACGGAGCCGCTTGCACAGCGTGTGCGCAATCATCTGGAAATCGTGCAGTATATCCTACAATATGAAAATATGCTGTGAGGGGAGGAGAAGCTGTGAAGGAACAAATCAGAAAGATCCCCTTGCGCGTGGAGAAGGTGGATACGCTGGAACTGGGCGTCGGCGCGTTGCTTGTGATCGTGAGCTTTCTGATGCCGATCGTATTCAATATGCATAGCTTTCCGGTGCACCAGTACCTTTTTGAGGCGCTGCACCGATCTGAAAAGACCTTTCTGATGACAGCGGCGCTGCTGCTCGTAGCGCTCAACTCGCTGCGCGGCATTCCACACTACGTCGGCGCATTCTTCATCGGTGAATCGATTGGCTTTACCTGGCACGGCAAGAAGGCAGAAGTACTCAATGCCGCGCTGACGATTACACTGCTGCGCGTGGTCTACCGTGTGATCTACCTGCTCCACGGTGTGCGCTATGACTTCGGTATTCCGGCTGTGCTGACATCATGCTCCGGAATTCTCTTCCAGATCCTCAATTATAAATACATTTCCCGCACAAAAAAGGCGCTGCTGATCGCATCTTTCCTGACAGCTTTCCAGTTCCTGGATGTTATGCCGATCATGGATGCGCTGCCCGTTGGCCGCGGCGAGACATCGCAGGATATTAAAATGGCTGCGGCAGTCCTGGACGGTGAGGCGCTGATCAATACAACGGGCATGGTTGGTATCCTGCTGTTCCTCCTCTTTGGCGTGATGATCTTTTTCCAGCTGCGCGAGGAAAACAGCCTGCGTGAACTGAGTGTGCTGCGCGAGCAGAACGAAGAGATTCGCACGCGTGCACAGATCAACGAGATGAAAAACCGCACCTATCAGGAGATGCAGTATCTTGTCCACGATCTGAAATCGCCGCTGACGGCTCTGCAGACGCTTGTGGGTGTGCTGAAGATGGAAAGTGAAATGGAGCAGCGCACAAAGGATGTGGAATATCTGACACGCATCGAGGGCAATGTGGAGCAGATGAGCCGCATGATCTCGGAGATCCTGTACGAGGATCAACGCTCGCCCATCACAACGGAAGCGCTGGTGCGTATTGTGCTGGCGCAGGTCTCTACATCGGACTACTCCACCTGCATCCGTGTGGAAAATACTGTGCCACAGATGCAGGTGAGCGTCAACCACGTCCTGTTTCCCAGGGCTCTGGTCAACCTACTGCAAAATTCTGCGCGTGCGGTCAGGGACCGCACGAATCCACGTATCCTGCTGCGTGTGGAGGCAGAGAACGATGCTGTACGCTTTATCGTCGCCGACAATGGCACCGGCATCAGTCCAGAGCGGCAGAAGAGCGTCTGGAGCCGTGGAAATTCCGGCGAAGGCTCCAGCGGCCTTGGCCTTGCCTTTGTGCGCAGTATCGTCGACCGGCTAGGTGGCGAAGTCACGCTATGCAGCAAGGTGAATGAAGGAACACGCATTACGATTACAATAGAGGAGGCTGCTGAATGAAAGAGAATGTTACCATTCTGTCCATTGATGACGATCCGCAGATCTGCTTTGCATTGGGCGAGCTATTCAAGTTTCAGGGCTGGCGCGCTGTCAGTGCAAACGATGTGTCGAGTGGGCTGGAAGCATTTCGCCGCTATTTGCCCGATATTGTGCTGATCGATTACCATATGCCCGGCATGAGCGGCATCGAAGGGGTGAAGCTGCTGCGTAAGCAGTCGCCCAGCGTACCGATCATCGTTTTTACCATCGACGAGAGCCAAACGGTAGCGGATACTTTTCTGGCCGTGGGCGCGAGCGATTTTGCGCTCAAACCAATCAAAGCGCCGGATATCGTCAGCCGGATCAAGCTGCATCTGCGTATGTCGGAGCAGCGGCGGTCGGAGCAGCCGTTTTTCAAGGGAATCAGTGGCGGCACGTTGGAGCTTATCACAGGTTTTCTTGCCGCGCAGGAGGATTATGTGACGGCGAATGAGATTGCGGAGGGGACCGGACTTGCGTACCAGACGGTCTACCGTTACCTGCAGCATCTGGTGCAGGAAAAGCAGGTGGAGCGCGTGGACATATACGGCAAGGTGGGACGGCCGAAACAGGTATTCCGCAAGCTGTGATGACATTTCTTGCACATAGGGTTTGACACATTTTTCAAATCCTATGTGCTTGTTTTTGCGAATTGCACATATTCTTGACAAAACCAGAAGAAATATGAGAATAAATAGACAAAAAACCGGACGTAGTCATATAATAATTTTGCTAAGACTGTATACATATAAAGTGAAAATGCAGCTCTCGGCAAAAAAATTTCAGGAGGAAAGGAAATGAAAAAGTATCTTGCGCTTCTTCTTGCAGTCGTGATGACGCTGTCGCTCGTCGCCTGCGGGGAGAAAAATCCCAATCCCGCACCGGATGACGTCGATAATCAGGATCAGCAGACGGAACCGGTCAGCGACATCTGGCTTCCCTATAACGAGGACCTTTCTGCAAAACGCGATGACCGTGACGCTACCGGTAGGAATGGCGCGGTCGCAAGCTCCAGCTACTATGCCTCCAAAGCGGGCCTTGATATTCTTCAGGCTGGCGGAAATGCTGTAGATGCTGCAATTGCGGTCGCCTATACGCTCGGCGTGGTTGAGCCGTACACCTCCGGCCTTGGCGGCGGCGGTTTTATGACCATCTACGATGCGGAGACCAAGTCGGTCAAGGTCGTTGATTTCCGCGAGATCGCGCCTGCCAATGCGACGCCCGAAATGTGGCTTAACGACGAAGGTAAAGTTGCAAAGTTCGTCGATGCCAGCGGCAAGGAATTTACCGGCGATTACTCCAAGCTGAACCAAGTCGGCGGCATGGCGGCGGGCGTGCCTGGTGAAGTGGCCGGTCTTGAGTACGCGCTCTCCAATTTTGGCTCCGGCAAGCTTACCCGTGCCGAACTGATGCAGCCTGCTATCGATCTCGCTGAGAATGGATACATTGTCACCTTGACGATGAAGCAGTGTACTGAGGACGAGTATTTTGAAGTTGCCAATATGCCCGAGGTTGCAGGCTATTATCTTGATGAAAATGGACTGCCCCTCGAAGTCGGTACTGTCCTGACGAACAAGGATCTTGCCAAGACATACCGCATGATCGCCGAGGGCGGCGCGGATGCGTTCTACAAGGGCGAGGTCGCTCAGGCGATCGTTGATACGCTCAGCAAATACGGCGGCGTGATGACCGTCGAGGACCTTGCTAATTACAAGGTCGAGATTCGCGAGCCGGTAACCTCTACTTACCGTGATTATGCAATCTACTCTCTGCCCCCCGCCTCCTCCGGTGGTACGCACCTGATTGAAATCCTGAACATTCTTGAGAACTTTGACATGGCGGGTATGGAAATCAACTCTCCTGAGTACATCCACCACTTCTCCGAGGCGTTCAAGATGGCCTTTGCCGACCGCGCAAAGTATATGGCGGATACCGCCTTTGCCAGCGTGCCTCTCAAGGGTCTGACCAGCAAGGACTATGCTGCGAAGCTTGCCGGTAAGATCACCGATGTGAGCGACAGCTACGAGGCGGATGACCCCGGCCTGTATGAGTCCGGTTCTACCACGTCCTTCTCCGTGATCGACCAGTGGGGCAACATGGTCGCCTGTACGCAGACCATCAACGATTTCTATGGCAACAAGGTTGCCGTTCCGGGCTACGGATTTATCATGAATGATGAAATGGCTGACTTCTCGTCCAAGCCCGAGTCGGTCAACTGCGTGGCCGGCGGCAAGCGCCCGCTCAGCTCCATGTGCCCGTCCATCGTTCTTTATCCTGACGGAACGCCCTATCTGACCATCGGCAGCCCGGGCGGAACCCGCATCTTCCCGACCATTGCGCAGGTCATCCAGCGCATGATCGACTATGATATGGATATTCAGGATGCGATCAACACGGCGCGTATTTATGACAATGCCTCCGAGAATGTCTGCTATGAGTCCGACGGCGTGACGCCGGTTTCTGCGGATACCGTTGCTGCTCTCGAAGCAATGGGACATGATACGACGGATAAGGGTTCCTGGAACCTCTTCTTTGGCGGCGTACAGGGCATCGAGATCTGCAAGGACGGTACGCTGCGTGCCGGCGCGGATCCTCGCCGTGACGGCAAGGGCCTTGCCTATTAAGTAAATTAGACTAAACTATGGGCGGCGGCTCAGCCGCCGCCCACCGCACAGAACCCGAAAGGAGAATCGAGTATGACTAAAAAAATTCTTGCACTGCTGCTGGCGGCTATGATGGTGCTCGGCCTTGCCGCCTGCGGAAATAAAACGGATGATAGCAGCGACGGCGATAACGACAGTAAGACGGAGGCCAACGGCCTGACGGAAGCTTTTGCCGAATACCCTGCGCTCGTCACCTCTGGCGGTCAGAGCGCGGATTACCAGATGATCGCCACCGTGATGGAGAAGCAGGGCATGGACTTTACCACCAATAACCTTGCCACTTCCGCCGATCTCGGCGATGCCAAGACGTTGATCGTGGTCGTGGGCGGCTCCTCCAAAGGTCTCGGTGCGGCCGGTATCGACGCTGACGGCGAGCTTGAGCGCCTTGATGAGCTGATGACCGCTGCCAAGGATGCAGGGCTGTCCATCATTGCCATGCACACCGGCGGCGAGGCCCGCCGCGGTGACCTGTCCGACAAGTTCATTACGCCGGTGTTCAATATGGCGGACTATGCCATCGTTGTTTCTTCCGGCGACTCTGATGGTATGATGAACGACCTGTGCGCAGGAAACGGTATCCCTATGGACAAAATTGACAGCATCAGCGATGTGGTGACCGTTCTGCCTGCCGCGTTCAAGTAAGTACGGAGGGTTTATGACTACAGAATTGATCGCCTTCCTTGTCATGGTTGCGGTATTCCTGCTCGGCTGTTTCCTCTGCAAGCTGCCGGTCAGCCTGTCCATGGTGCTGGCCTCAGTCGCAGGCGCGATCGCGGGCGGGCAGGGACTTGCCCTGCGCCATCTGGTCGAAGGCATGTTTGCCTATGTTGACACGATTATGGTCATTGCCACGGCAATGATATTTATGAAGGTCATTCAGGAATCCGGCGCACTGGACGCCATTGCTTCGCTCATTATCCAGCGCTTCCACAAAATCCCCGCTCTGATGCTGATCTTTATCATGGTCATCATTATGTTCCCAGGCATGATCACCGGTTCGTCCACCGCATCCGTGCTGTCTGCCGGTTCCATCATGGCGCCGGTGCTGATGCTCATGGGCGTACCCGCGCTGGAAACAGCCTGTATCCTTGCCATGGGCGGCGTGTTGGGCATGATTGCTCCGCCGACAAACATTCCCGCAATGATCATCGGCGCCGGTATTGACATTCCGTACAGCGGCTTTGGACTGCCGTTGACGATGCTGACTTTCCCACTGGCGTTCCTGTTTGTACTGATGTTCGGCTACAAGTACGTCAAGAAGATGAACTACGTCGAGGTGGAAGCCAAGCTCAACACGGATTCCCGCAAGCGCTTTGGCTTCAAGGTGTACATCCCCCTGCTGCTTGCCATCATCCTGATGGTGCTGAATAAAGCCGTCCCCGCTATCCCTGATATCGGTATGCCGCTGGTGTTCCTTATTAGTGCGGTTGTCGGCTGCTTTACCGGCTATAAATTTAATTTCTTCAAAGCGGCCAAGGAGTCCATTAACTCCGCGCTGCCCGTTATGGGTATCCTGATGGGAGTCGGTATGTTCATCCAGATCATGACGCTCACGGGCGTGCGTGGCCTGATCGTCACCAGCTGCCTGAGCCTGCCGAGCGTGGCGCGCTATCTTGCGCTGGCGGTTTCAATGCCCGCCTTTGGTGCAATTTCCTCGTTCGGCTCGGCAAGCGTGCTGGGCGTGCCGTTCCTGCTGTCTTTCCTTGCCAAGGACGAGATCATTGTTGCGTCTGCTCTGTCGCTCATTGCGTCACTGGGTGATATGGTCCCGCCCACTGCGCTGGCTGGTATTTTTGCGGCCAAGGTCGTCGGCATGGAGAAGTACTCGCCAATTTTGAAGAAGTGCTTGATCCCCTGCCTGATTGTGGTCGCGTGGGGCATCCTCTTTA
>CAKTOJ010000059.1 GCA_934589665.1 uncultured Oscillospiraceae bacterium
GTGCGTCACAGCGATCAGCCCCATATTCCGCCGCTCCGCCTCTGCCAGCACGACATTCCAGATCTGCGCCTGTGTGATGACATCCAGCATGGTGCTGATCTCGTCGCAGATAAGATAGTCCGCGCCGCTCATCAGCGCCCGCGCCACGCAGAAGCGCTGAAGCTCTCCGCCGGAGAGCTCGCGCGGATAGCGGTCGAGCCACGCCCGCTCAATGCCGAACGCATCGAGCACCTCTTCGTGGAAGCCCTCGCTCTCCTCCAAAACCTGCCGGAGCCGCCAGCGGGGATCGACCGCCTGCTCCGGATGCTGAAAGATCAGCTGCACCGGACACACGCCGCCGCGCGGGAGCGGCCTGCCATCAAGCAGGATCTCACCCTCCTGCGGCTTAAGATAGCCGGAGAGAAGCTTGGCCAGCGTCGTCTTGCCGCTGCCGCTGGGCGCAAAAAGCGCCAGACGCTCGCCGCGCGCAACCGTCATGCTGCATCCCTTGAGCACCCACGGCTGTGTGCGTCCATAGCGGAACGAGACATTTCTTGCTTCAAGCGCCATGGCAGCACCTCACCTCCCCGCCGCGCACCTCAGTGACCGGCGGAAGCTCTTTTTCACACTGCTCCGTCCGCAGCGGGCAGCGCGGCGCGAACAGGCAGCCGCGCGGCAGATTTCCCGCGTAGGGCTGAAAGCCGGGAATGGGCTCAAAGCCGTTTTGCGGCAAAGCCCGCCACAGCGCCTTGGAATATGGGTGGCGCAGCGCGTCCGGCCCTTTACGGAAATCCTCCGCCGGCGCGGTTTCCACCGTCGTTCCCGCGTAGAAAACCGCCACACGGTCGGCAAATTCGACCGCCAGATCAATGTCGTGCGTAATAAGGATCACCGCCTTGCCCGCGTCCGCCATCTCGCGGAACATCCGCAGCGCTTCCAGCGCCTGCTCCAGACTCATGCCCGGCGTCGGCTCGTCGGCAATGAGCAGCTCGGCGTCCGTCAGCAGCGCCGTGGACACCAGTACGCGCCGCGCCATGCCGCCCGAGAGCTCAAAGGGATACAGCCGCTCCGTCTCCTCGGGCAGTCCAAGCCGGTGGAAGATGCCGCGCCGCTTTTCCGTCAGGCGCGGGCGGTAATGTCCATCCGCCTGCGCACCGACGCACATGAGCGGGTCGAGGTAGGTCGTTGACTGCGGAACAAGGGCAATCTCCCTGCCGCGCAGCTCTCTCTGCCGTGCGGCGGTCAGCTCCTCGCCTTTATAGTGCAGATGCCCGCGCACGACCGCATTCTCCGGCAATATGCCGAGGATAGCGGAGGCCAGCAGGCTCTTTCCAGAGCCCGACGAGCCGGCGATGGCGACGATCTCGCCCGGCCGCACCGTCAGATACAGGTTTGATATCACCTGAAGCTCCTTCTGCTCCAGCCCGCCGTCGTACATCCGGAAGGACACGGACAGGTCGTGGAGCTCCAGCAGCGTTTCCTTTTTCTGTTCCATGTCCCCTCCTATTCCTGCGCGCTGTACGGGTCAAGCAGTATGCGCAGCTGTTCGCCCACGCGGTCGATCAGCAGCACGACGAGCACAAGCGTCGCGCCCGGCAGCACCGCCGTCCACCACATACCCGCCGAGAGATAGCGCATACTCTCGGAGAGAATGATACCGATTGCCGGCTGCTCCGGCGGCAGTCCGAAGCCCAAAAAGGATACGGACGCCTCATGCAGTATCGCATGCGGCAGCATCAGCACCAGCCCCACGATGAACTGCGGCACAAGATGCGGCAGGAAATGGTGCCGCAGCACCCAGCCGCCCGACTTCCCCAGCCTGCGTGAGATGGCCGCGTACGGCTCCGTGCGCAGCTGCATTACCTCGCTGCGGATCAATCGAGCCAGACTGCACCAGTGCGTCGCAGCGATGCCTACGAGCAGCCCCTTCACCCCGCGACCGAGCGTAAAGGAGATCAAAATAATCAAAATCGTATGCGGCACGCCCATCACAAGGTCAATGAGCCAGCCCACCGCCGCGTCCACGGCCCGCGAGCTGGCGGCGGCTGCCGCGCCGATAAGCACGGCGGCTGCCGCGCTCACCACAGAGGCAGCCGCGCCGATGAGCAGGCTCACCGACAGTCCCTTGAGCGTTCGCAGGAAGAGATCCCGCCCCAGCGCGTCCGTGCCGAAGGGATGCCGGAGGCTCGGCGCGAGCCGCGCCTCAAGATAGCTCCCCGCCACCGCCTTCTCCGGGATCAGTACGCCGCAGATGCAGATCGCGGCAAGCACAGCAGCCAGCGCAGCGGTCAGCAGAACTGCTCTTGTTCTCTGATTCATTCGCTTCACCGCTCCACCTCCCGAATCCGCGGGTCGACCACGCCGTAGAGCAGGTCGGCGATCAGGTTGCCTGTACAGACGAACAGCGCGGAAAAAAGCGTTACGCCTAAAAGCAGCGGCACATCCCCCTGCAGACCCGCCTCTGACGCGGCGCTGCCGAGGCCGGGATAGCTGAAGACATTCTCAGCCAGAACCGAGCCGCCGAAGAGCTCGGCAAACGAGGCGAATTGCAGAGAAAGCGCAGGGAGCAGGATATTGCGCAGGCCGTGGCGGCGCAATATCGTCCAGCGCCCCTCGCCCCTCGCACGCGCAAAGAGCACATAATCACCGGAGAGCACCTCCAGCAGCTTCTGGCGCGTATGGAGCGCAATATTGGAAAACGAGGTCAGAGCCAGTGTCAGCGCCGGCAGGAGCAGATGGTGCAGTCTCTGCCAGACGGTCACATTCTCCTGCAGCACCCCGATGGGCGAGGAAAAACCGATGGGGAACCAGCCGAGCCTGACCGCAAAAATCAGCAGAAACACCAACCCCAGCCAGAACGACGGCACGGACGAGAGCGTATAGCAGACCTTCTTCCCAACCCGCTCCGGCAACCGGTCCCTGTACATTCCCATCACACAGCCTGCGGCAAAGCCGATCAGGCCGGACAAGAGCCATGCGCAGAGCATCAGCGCGAGGGAGTTGGCAAAGCGCTCGCGGATGATGTCCGCGACGCTTCTGCGGTAGATGGAGGATTCGCCCAGATCGCCGTGGAGCACCGATGTAAGCCAGCTGAAATACCGTTCGGCCGGCGGCTCATCCACGCCCCAGTAGTCCTCAATCTGCGCGCGCTGCTCGGGCGAGACCGCCGTCCCCAGTCCCAGAATATACTGCTGTACGGGATCGACCGGCGAGGCGCACACCAGTGCAAAGGAAATCGCGCTCACCGCCAGCAACAGCGAGAGCGTCCTTGCGGCATAGGCGGCCGCGCGCCGGGCAAGCCGCCCGAGCCGTTCTTTCATATTGACACCTCTAATTTATCACTTACGCGGACCACGTCCACTCGTTCAGATTCTGGATCAGCGGCAGGCCGTGACCGTGGCCGTGGATGGGCTGTGCGCCGATGGAAAGGCCGTCGCGCACATAGGTCACATGGTCTAAATTCACAATCCACACCCACGGGCACTCGCCCCGCATGGACGTGCCGGTTTCACCGTCCCACTGGACGCGCCGCCAGTTTTCGTTGGCTTTCTCTACCGTCAGCGCCTCCATGGCCGCATCGAGATAACCGTCCGTCACGCTGCTCTGATAGCCCTCAGGGTTGTAGAAATCGTCGAGCAGGGCGCCTTCCGAGCGGTAGAGATAATAGGTTTCGTTCGGGCTCGACGAGCCCCAGCCCATCATGACCGCCGAGGAGAACATCCGCTGCATGATCTCGTCCCAGCTCATGCCCTCCACATGGATCTGAATGCCGATAGCCGCGACCTGCTCCGCCGCCGCAAGCGCGACGGCCTGGCGCACGGAATCGTCGGAGGGGTAAACGCAGTCGAACTCCGCTTTCACACCGTTCCGCTCCACAATGCCGTCGCCGTCCGTATCAGCCCAGCCGGCGTCGGCAAGCAGGCTGCGCGCATAGTCCACGTCCGTCTCGATCTCACATTCCGGATTGTTCCACGGCATCCCATCGTTTTCAGAGTAGGCAGGGCGGCCGAAGCCATTAAGCACGACCTGCGCGATCTGCTCGCGGTCGAGCACGTAGGCGATCGCCTGCCGAATCTCGAGATTACAAGTGACGTTGTTGCCGATGGGCGCGCCGCTCTCCGTCGTTTTCCCTTCGTCCGGTAGCACGGGGAGCGTGAAGCCGCGGTTATCCGCCGAGGTGATTGCCTCGACATGGTAGCCGTTCACCTGCGTCGTCCCCAGCGTCGCGGAGGAATAGGCCACATCGACCTTTCCCGCCTGCACCGCCGCAAGCGCGGCGTCCTCCGACATAAAGACAACGGTCACATGCTTGATTGGCGGAACGCCGCCGTAATAGCTCTCGTTGGCCTCAAAGATGATTTGCTCCTGCGGCCTCCACTCCACCATTTTGTAAGGCCCCGAGCCGATCGGATGCGTGCCGTAGTCCGCTCCGTAGGCGTGCTCCGGCACGATGCCGACGGAGGCCAGCGTGTTGAGGAAGATCGAGGTCGGGCGCGAGAGCGTAATGACCACCGTCGTCTCGTCCGCCGCCCGCGCGCTTTCCATGTACGTCAGGTCAAAGGAGCCCTGCGCAGCCTTGGCCGTTTCCAGCGTGAAGGCCACATCCGAGGCCGTCACCCGCTCGCCGTCGGTGAAATACGCGTCGTCGCGGATGGTGAATGTCCACGTCAGGCCGTCCGGCGAGAGCGTATAACCAGTGGCCAGATCGTTTTCAAACGTCAGTTCCGCCGTGTAGCGCACGAGCGTGCTCTGAACGATGGGGGAATTGCCGTGTCCCCAGCCCTTCGTCGGGTCAAGCGTTTCCGGCTCCGATCCAATGGCGATGACCACGCTCTCCCGGTCCGGCTCCACATCTTTGTTCCCGCAGGCCGACAGCCCCATGAGCACAGCCAGCGTCAAAACGCATGCCAGTAGTTTTCTCTTCATCATTTCTCGTTCTCCATTTTTTAAATTTTATTTCTGCTTCTCCAGCATCCCGCGCACCTCGTCGAGAGAGCAGCCGCGCTCGTGCGCGATGCGTGCAAGATCGTCATGCTCGTACTTTCTGCGCTCCGCGCCGTAGCCCTCGGAGATCTTGCAGCGCACAGGGCCGTATGCCGTCTCCAGCGTTTCCACGCGGCGGTCGAGGACATAGCGGCGAAGCGTGCTCTCACGCACACCGATAGTCGTCGTATGGCGGAAGATCGTCTGCAAAATCTTCTCCCGGCCGCTCCGGCGGCACATGACGCGGATGAGCATACCGGGACGAGACTTCTTCATGCCGATCGGCACGGTGTAAACATCCAGCGCGCCGGCTTCAAACAGGCGCTCCATCGCGTAGCCGACCGACTCGCCGGTCATATCGTCCACATTGCAGCTGAGCTCACAGACCTCGTCGTCCGTCTCCGCGCTCTCGCCGAGCATGGCGCGCACGCAGTTCGCCGCCTCAAAATCCTTCTTTCCCATGCCGTAGCCGATGCATCGCACCTTCATCGCAGGCATGCTGCCGTAGCGCGAGGCAAAGTGCTGCAAAAGCGCCGCGCCGGTCGGTGTGCACAGCTCGCCGCGGATCTCCCCGCCGTAGATCGGCGCATCCCGCAGAATATATGCCGTCGCCGGCGCCGGGACCGGCAGGATACCGTGCGCGCAGTGCACCTGTCCGCTGCCAACATGCACGGGTGAAACTACGACCTCGTCCGGCGCCAGCTCGTTCATCAGCAGGCACACCGCCGTGATGTCGGCAACGGCGTCGAGCGTGCCGACCTCGTGGAAATGAATCTGCTCCACCGGTGCGCCGTGGGCATGGCTCTCCGCCTCCGCGATGAGCGCATACACCGCCATCACATCGTCCTGCACCTTCTGCGGCAGAGCCATGTGCCCGCGCACGATATGCTCGATATCGTGCATCCCGCTGTGGTGATGGGGATGGTCATGGTCGTGGTTGTGCTGATGCTCGCGCTCATGGCTGTGTACATGACCATCCTCGTGTTCATGGTCATGGGTATGCTCATGAAGATGGTCGAGGCTTTCTTCCTCTTCCCCATTCACCGTCACGCGCATGTGCGTGCCCGTAATGCCGCATTTGACGGCCTGCTCCGCCTCAAAAACAACGCCCGGAATCCCAAGCGCGTTGAGTCTTTTGACAAAGCCCTCGCGGTCGTCAACCAGCTCCAGCAGCGCCGCCGTGAGCATATCGCCAGCCGCGCCCATAGAGCAGTCCAGATATAAGGTACGCATGCTTATCTCTCTCCCTTCGTGTTCATGTGGTTGATCATATTGGCAAGATAGCCCGCGCCGAAGCCGTTGTCGATGTTGACCACCGACACGCCGCTGGCGCAGGAGTTGAGCATGGAAAGCAGTGCGGAAAGGCCGTGGAACGATGCGCCGTAGCCCACGCTCGTGGGCACGGCGATGACCGGACAGTCGGCAAGGCCGCCGATCACGCTGGCCAGCGCGCCCTCCATGCCGGCAATGGCGATGATGACGCTTGCGCCCATGATGTCGTCAAGATGCGAGAGCGTTCGGTGCAGTCCTGCGACGCCGACATCATAGAGCCGCACGACCTCATTGCCAAGCACGGCCGCCGTCAGCGCCGCCTCCTCCGCCACGGGGATATCGCTCGTGCCGCCTGTAGCAATCACAATGCGGCCCAGTCCGTCGGGCTTCGGCATTTCGCCGATCACGCCGCAGCGGGCGTCCTTGTGGTAATCGAGCGGATAGGAGCGCGCGACCCACGCCGCCGACTCCTCGGAAAGCCGCGTGATGAGGATGGTGCTCTGTCCGTGCGCAAGCATGGTGCCCGCGATCCCCACGATCTGCTCGGGCGTCTTTCCCGCGCCGTAGATCACCTCCGCCGTGCCCTGACGCAGCTTGCGGTGCATGTCGACCTTGGCATAGCCGATGTCCTCAAACGGCTTTTCCTTGAGCTTGAGCAGCGCGTCATCCACGGAAACGTTCCCCTGACTCACGCCCTCAAGGAGTCTGCGGATCTCTGTATTCATCCTCTCACCTCCAGATCGAGCGTCACCGCGCGGTAATATTTCTTCAGCTCGGTCAGGATCTCCGCGCGGTGCTCACATGCGCGCAGCCACTGCGCCTCCGGAAGCTGTAATTTCGCGGTGCCGTCCTTCTGCCGGACGCGGAAATCCGTGAAGCCGAGGGAGAAGAGGAAATTCTCCGCCGCCTCAGTCGCCGCCAGCTTCTCCGCCGTAATGAGCTCATCCGTTGCGATGCGCGTGGCAAGGCAGGCATAAGCAGGCTTGTCCCACGTGAACAGCCCCGCCTCCTTTGAGCGCCGGCGGATCTCCGCCTTCGTTAGGCCGCACTCGCGCAGCGGCGAGAGCACGGCAAGCTCGCGCAGCGCCTTCATGCCCGGCCGGTCGGACGAGTCGTCTGATGCGTTCGTGCCGTCGAGCAGCACGGTGAAGCCGTCCTCACGCGCCGCCGCGGTGATGGTCGAGAAAATCGCCCGCTTGCAGAAGTAGCAGCGGTTCGCCGGATTTTCCTTCACGCCGGGCGCAGTGAGCACATCCAGCTCCAGCACACGCAGCTTCACGCCCAGCTCCTTCGCCAGCCGCGCGGCATCCTCATACTCAAACTCCGGCTGAAACGCCGATTTGGCATAATACGCGCACACGTTCTGCACGCTCTGCTTCGCCGCGTAGAGCAGATAGGAAGAGTCCACACCGCCCGAAAACGCGATGGCGACAGACGGATGCTCCGCAAAAAATTCCTGTATGGTCATAAAAATCACTCCGTTCGAAAATAAAAGAAGGCACACCTCTCCCCTTCAGGGGATACGTGTGCCTTCCAGACATACATATCGTCACTTGGTATAAATAATCGTGCTGTTTTTCCGCAAAATGTCCAACGTTTCTGCGTCGGCTCCGCCGTGCTTCCTGCCGGCCAAATTATTATATAGAAAGTCCGACAGGATTGCAAGAGCGAAATTTGTCAATTTTCTCGCGTCTGAAGACCGCGCAGCTCGGTGACGACCGCCTGAATGAGCCGCCCAAGGTTCAGATCACCGACGCCCACAACAACATTGTCACAGTGGTTGACCGGGATCAAAAGGCGCTTTGCATTGCTCTGCGCCACGGCGTTCGCCATGCGCGGCGTCATCTCGCCGCACATCGCATCCGCAATCACGATGCCGATGGGGCCGATGATAACATCTGCCTTACGGCAGTTGACGATCACGGCGTTCTCTCCGGTGGCCGCGTTATCCGCACCCGCCTTGAGCATGGCGGCAGTCGCCGTCGTGTTGGTGCCGACTGCCATGATATGCGCGTCCGAAATGCTCTCCCGGACCGCCGCGACAAGCTGCCGTCCGATTCCGCCGCCCTGCGCGTCGATGATGAGGATATTCATATGATCTTCTCCTTTTCGCATTTTGTCAGCAGGCAGACCACCTCGATATGGTCCGCGCGCGGAAACAGGTCGACCGCGCAGGCGCGCGCCGCCTCATAGCCGAGCGCGGCAAAGCGCTTGACATCCCGCGCCATGGTCGCGCTGTCACAGGAAACGTACACGACCCGCTCCGGCTGCATGGACGCGATGCTCTCCACCACATCCTCCGAGAGCCCCTTGCGCGGGGGATCAACTGTGATCACATCGGGCCGCAGGCGCTCACGCGCAAGCTTCGCGGCCACGGCACTCGCGTCGCCGCAGAAAAATTCGACATTTTCCACGCCGTTCCGCGCGGCGTTTTCCCGTGCGTCGTCAATGGCCTCCGGCACGATCTCCGCGCCGAGGACGCGCCGCGCGCGGCCGGCGAGCGCCAGCGTGATCGTGCCCGCGCCGCAGTAGAGATCGAGCACCGTTTCCTCTCCGGTGAGCTGCGCATATTCGAGCGCCTTGGCATAGAGCCGCTCGGCCTGATCGTGGTTGACCTGATAAAAGGACGGAACGCTCAGCCGGAACATTCTCCCGCAGAGCACGTCCTCCAGCCGATCCGCTCCCCAGAGCGTGCGGTAGCTGCTGCCGAGGATCACATTGTCACGCCGCGTGTTCACGCCGAGGACAATGCCGACCATCTTCGGGCACGCCTTTCGCAGCCCCTCGACCAATTCCGTCTCATGCGGCAGCTTTTTCCCATTCACAAGCAGGCAGATCAGGCTCTCACCCTTTGTGTTCGAGCGGACATAGACGTGGCGCACAAGGCCGCGTCCCGTTTTCTCGTCATAGCCCGCCACGCAAAAGGCCTCCATATACTTCCGCACAGCCTGCGCCGCAGCATCAGCCTCGGGCCGGACGAGCAGGCAGCTGTCCGTGTCGATGACCTCGTGCGTGCGGGCGCGGTAAAAGCCGATCTTTCCGTCTGGCGAGACGGGGTACTGCGCCTTGTTTCGGTAGCGCTCCGTCTCCGCTGCGCCGAGGATCTCCTCGACCTCGACGGCGCTGCCGCCGATGCGGGCGAGATTATCCTGCACGCGCCGGCGCTTGAGCTCCAGCTCTCCGGTGTAATCCAGATGCCGGTAGGTGCAGCCGCCGCAGCGCGGGAAATACGGGCAGTCCGGCGTGATCCGGTGCGGCGAGGGCTCAAGCACCTCGAGCACCTTGGCGAAGGCCGCCGACTTCATCACCTTTAATATAAGAATGCGGCATATCTCGCCCGGCAGCGCGCCATGGACAAAGACCACAAAACCGTCGATACGCGCGACGCCCGCCCCCTCGCCGGAGCAGCCCCCGATGGTAACGGTATATTCCTGATTTTTCGCAAGCGCCATAGTCTCTCTCCGAAAAAGGGCGCGGAGAGCCGCGCCCTTTTCTCCTTTTTATTTAAAGCGGTCGATCAGGGCGTTGATCTGTCCGGTCAGCGCAGTGATCTCCTTATTTGAGCGGCCCTTGAAGCGGCGGATCAGCTCAAGCAGCGCCTCGCCCGCAGCAAGAAGCTTACCGTAGAGGTTGTCCGCGCGGCTGGCCTGTGCCGTGCGCTTGCGCTCGGAAATATAGCCCTCGGTGAGCATCGTGTCGGCGGCAAGGTCATAGCTTTCGGTGAATTTCGCCGCATGGGCGGAGAAGCCGAGCGAGCGCAGCTCGTCGGCAAAGGCGGGCGCAACGTCCGCGTCGCCGTGGACAACAAACACGCGCGCAGGCTTTGGATCAAACGCCTTGATCCATTCGACCAGATGGTCGTGGTCGGCGTGTGAGGAAAGGCCCTGGAAGTTCACGACCTTTGCCTTGACCGCGATCTCCTCGCCGAAGAGCTTCACGCTCTCTGCGCCATCGAGCAGCTTGCGTCCCAGCGTGCCGGGCGACTGGAAGCCGACGAACACCACCGCGCTGTTCGCGCGCCAGAGGTTGTGCTTGAGGTGGTG
>CAKTOJ010000060.1 GCA_934589665.1 uncultured Oscillospiraceae bacterium
ACCACGCCGCTGTTCACCCAGCGCGTGATCGAGCGCTCCGCCCAGTGTCCGCTCACGTCCGTGAGCGTCACGCTCTCGTCCGCCGCCTGCGCCGTCACCGGCACAAGCGTCAGCACCATACACAGTGCCAGAAATGTGGATAGGAACTTTCGTTTCATGGAAAAACAACCTCCTATATCTCTCTCCGCGGCTCCCCGCGGTGGGTTTACATGATTCTCCCCCGTCCAAATGCGCCGGCAGGCGCGGCGTACCGCCCGCCCCGCGCAGTATCCGGGAATACAGGACCAATCCTTTCCCTCTATGGGAAAGGAAACCACGGGCCCGTGGTTTAGTCTCTGTTAAGGCCGAGTATAGCGCGCTGGTGCACGCTTGTCCAGCCCTTCGGCGCACAAAATGTCGATTTTTCTGCCTGAAATGTTCACATGCTGCCGTCTTCTAATTTCCCGGCGGAAAAAGGAAGAAGAGGGCACCTCGCAGGCCCTCTTCTCTCCCCTATGCAAAGCCTTCCGTTTTGTCCCCCGGAGAGGCCTTTTTGTTTGTTCGTCCGTCAATAGGACGCACGGACGGCAAATGTCTTGTTGTTTGCGGACGCATGGACGATCTTGATGCTCTCGAGCGTTCCGTTTTCCTCCAGCTTTTTGACGGCCAGCCGCACCGGCGAGCCGGGCAGATCGGGATGCAGATACAGCCTGCCGCCCCGCTCCTCGGGCTTGACCTCCAGACACTCGCCCATCGGCTGCGTCATCGGTTCATGGTGCTCCAGACGCTCCCGGCCCTCATAAAGCGCGCCGAACGAGGCGTTCTGCCACACCGTGCCGCCGGAGGAGAACATCAATCCCTTCTCGCGGGCAAGATCGCGCACCTTGAGCAGGTCGCCCATCGCGCTCACACGCCCCACGAGCGGCATAAGGTGCCCCACGCCCTTTTCCGCGTATGTCTCAAAGGCGAACGCATTGCGCATGGACTCACCGAAGCCGATGACCATGCCCGTGCGCTCACAGACCTCCTTGATGCCGTTCATGTCGTGCGAGTGGATCGGCTCTTCAAACCACTCCGGCTCATAGGGTCGGATGAGGTCGGCAAAGTGCACCGCGTCCTCGACCTCCCAGACCTGATTGCCGTCCACGGCGATGCCGATATCCGGGCCGACCGCCTCGCGTACAAGGCGCAGGCGCTCGACGTCGCGCATCATGTCGCGTCCCCAGTCGCTGCCGACCTTGAACTTGACGGTCGTGTTGCCCTCGCGGACATAGCGCGTCATGTCGTCAACCAGCTCCTCATCCGTCAGCAGCAGCGAACCGCCGCCCTTATAGATGGCCGCCCAGTCCTTCTTGGCGCCGAGGAAGCGGTGGAGGGGCTTTCCCTCGCGCTCGGCCATGATCTCGAGCATGATGCGGTCGAACTGGCCGAGGTCGCAGATCTGGCCGCTCTGGAAGCCGAAGTTGCGCAGTCTCCAATACAGGTAGTGATACCACTCGTTGTAGGTCCGCGTCTCTCCCGTCATCACCAGCGGCAGAATGTTGTCCAGCATACCGGTGGAGCAGAAGGTGCGCCCGCAGTACCCGTCGGTGTCGTAGACCTCGATCCAGCCCTGAAGGGGCACAAAGTCGCCGAAGCCGCCGGTCGCGTCGCGCCAGGTGCGCTTGCCGCGCACAGGGTTCAGGTTATAATAGACCGCCTTGGAAAAGGTGATCTTCTGGTCAAAGTGAAAATAATTATCCATCTCTCATTTCCTCCGTTTAGGGCTTGAGTTCCGTCAAAAGCTTTGCCGCATGCGCCAGCTCATAGGCGTACCCGGTGATTTCATTTCCAAGCCCCGGCTTATCCGGCAGGCTGAGATAACCGTTCACCGGCTGGGGATTTTCCGTCGTCACCGGCGCCGTCAGGCTGCGCAGACGGGTGTGGTGCTCGTGAATGATGAAGTTCGGCAGCACGGTCTCCAGATGCAGCGAGCAGGTCGTGGCAAGGCCGCTGCCACAGGTGTGCAGCTGCACGCCCACATCGTAGGCATGCGCCATGTCGCAGATCTTTTTGACCTCCGTAAAGCCGCCGCAGTTGCCCAGATCCGGCTGGATCACCTGAAGCGAGCGGTTTTCAAAATAGGGCACATACTGCCATCTCGAGTAGATCCGCTCCCCCGCCGCGACGGGAATATTGATCTTATTGTGAATGACCTCCGCCGTATAGGGGTTGGGCGTATTCGGCTCTTCAAAGTACATGATGCCGTACTTCTCCACCAGCGCGGCAATCTGAAGCGCGCCCATCATGTCGATGCGGGAGTGGTTCTCCACGATGATCTCGCACAGCGGGCCGACCTCCTCGCGCACCGCGCGGATGCGCTCTTCGACCTCCTTGAGATGGCGCGGGTGAATGATCCGCTCGCGCTCGTCGCGGGCGTAGCGCTTTCCCTCCTGATCCCAGGCGAAAAAGTCTACCTTAACGCAGTCGTAGCCCTCCTCCACCGCGCGCCGGGCGCACTGGCGGTAATCGTCAAGCGTCAGGCAGATCCGCGTCGGCGTTCCGATCTCCCACCAGCCGTTCTGCAGCTGCGAGGCATAGCAGCGGATGCGGTCGCGGCACGCGCCGCCGAGAAGCACGTACACCGGCACGCCGAAGTACTTGCCCTTGATGTCCCACAGGGCGATATCGAGGGCGGAAATGGCAGAAAAGACCACCGCGCCGCCGTTCTGGCCGAAGAACGTCGATTTGTACATCAGCTCCCACAGCGTCTCGTTTGCCAGCGGGTCGCGCCCGAGCAGCAGCTTTCCGATCTGCTGAAGCATTCCGTATGCGGCAAGCCCGGCGTGAATGCCGGCGACCTCGCCGTCGCCGTAAATGCCCTCGTCCGTCCAGATGCGGCAGAAGGTGCATGTGGGGCTCGGATTGCCGAGCTTTTCATAGCCTGCCACGCGGTTATCCGGCGTTTTTGCATTGAGAATGTCGATCTTTGTGATTTTCATTTCCCCATTCCTCCCGTCAGGCCGCGTCTGCGCGCGGCGTCCGCAATGCGGTCGATACACTCCTTCACCACGCTGCGCGGGCAGGCAAGGTTGAAGCGCTCATAGCCGCGCCCATGCTCGCCGAACAGATATCCCTCGTCCAGCCACACCTTTGCCTCATAGATCATGAAATGCGTCAGCTCCTCGTCGCTCAGGCCCCAGGAGTTCACATCCACCCAGATGAGATAGAGCCCCTCGGGATCCATTACCGTCAGCTCCGGTAGCTTTTCCGCCAGATAGGATCGGAAAAATGCGATATTCCCCTCCAGATAACCGAGCAGCTCGTCCACCCAGCGGTCGCCGTTTTCATAGGCAGCCTTCGCCGCTATGCCGCCGAGCGCGTTGCTCGCTGCGATGCCGCAGCGGTCAAGCTGGCGGACAAAGCGCTCCCGCTTTTCCGCGTCGGGAATAAAAATATTGGAAAACTTCAGTCCCGCCAGATTAAATGTTTTGCTTGCGCCCGTGCAGAGGATGGTATCCGCTTCATTCTCCGGGCAGACGGACAGATAAGGCACAAATCTCCGCCCGCCGTAAACAAAGTCGCCGTGGATCTCGTCGCAGACCACCAGCACGCCGTGCGCCGCGCAGATCTGCCCCAGA
Source organism: uncultured Oscillospiraceae bacterium (assembly GCA_934589665.1). Classification (GTDB taxonomy): domain Bacteria; phylum Bacillota; class Clostridia; order Oscillospirales; family Oscillospiraceae; genus Hominicoprocola. The sequence continues at coordinate 3,600 of CAKTOJ010000060.1, forward strand.
CGGCGCAGCTCGCCGGCCGTATAGACCTTGCCGACCGGATTGTGTGGGCTGCAAAGGATGAAAAGTTTCACATCGTTTTCTGTGATCTTCCGCTCAAAACCCTCAAAGTCGATCTCATAATGTGTACCCACGCGGCGCAGCGGGCTGCCGACAAGCCGCCGGCCGTTGTCCGTAATGCCCCTGCGGAAGGGGTAATAGAGCGGCTCGTGGATGATGACCGCATCCCCCGGTTCCGTAAAGCACTGGATCGCCATTTTCACCGCCGCGACCACACCCGGCGTGTTTACGATCCATTCCTCGTGTGGCCGCCAGCCGTGGCGGCGCGCCATCCAGTCGCACACGGACGCGTGCTGTCCCTCGACCGGCGCGCTGTAGCCGTAAATGCGGTGATCCATGACGCGATCCCTCAGCGCCTGCGAAATCTCGGGCAGCACCTCGAAATCCATGTCTGCCACCCACATCGGCAGCACGTCCGCCGGATAGCCGCGTTCCGCGGCAATATCCCACTTGCGGCTGCCGGTGCCGCGCCGGTCGATCACATGGTCAAAATCATACATAGCGTCTCCTCCGTGCGTCCCTTATTCCGCTGTTTCCTCCTTCGCCTTCTTCGCCTTGAGCTCCTTATAGACGGTAAAGGCAACCGAAAGCACCGTAAGCGCGAGGAATGTGACTGCTATGGGACGTTGGAAAATTCCCATCAGGCTGCCGCGGCCGACCATCACGGCGCGAAGCATGTACTGCTCCATATAGGGGCCGATGATGAAGCCGAGGATCACAGGCGCGGTCGGGAAGCCGAAGCGGGAGAGCACAAAGCCGAGGATGCCGAAAAACAGCATCGTCCAGAGGTCGAACACGCGGTTATTGGAGGCGAACACACCCACCATGCAGATTGCCATAACGATGGGAAGCAGCTCATAGCGCGGCACGCCGAGGATCTTGACGAGCGGCTTCATGCCGAAATACTCGAATACGACCATCATGATCGTGGAGATGAGCACCGCCGCAAACAGGCCGTTGACAAAGCCCGCGTCGGTCTTGAAGAGCAGCGGGCCGGGCGTCAGGCCCTGAATCGTCAGCGCGCCGAGAAGCATCGCCGTGACCGTGTCGCCCGGGATGCCGACCGTCATCAGCGGGATCAGCGCGCCGCCGATGGAGGCGTTGTTCGACGTCTCGCTGGCGATGATGCCGTCAATAATGCCCGTGCCGAACTTTTCGGGATACTTGCTGCTGCTCTTGGCAATGCCGTAGGCCACAAGGTTGGACGTGCCGCCGCCGATGCCGGGCAGGATGCCGATGCCCGTGCCGATGAGCGCCGAGCGCAGGAAGTTCGGCAGCTGCTCAACGATCTCCTTTTTCGACAGGCCGAAGCCGTGGAGCTTATACTGCGCGATCTTGCTGCCGTCGTTTTCAAAGCCCTTCATCACCGCGCTGAGCATCGCGCCGATGGCAAAGATGCCGACCATGGCGGGCGTAGAGCCGAAGCCGGAGGAAAGCTCGGTGATGCCGAAGGTGAAGCGCAGCGTACCCGTGACCTGCGCCACGCCCACGCAGCCGAGCAGAACGCCCAGCACGCCGCTCGCCAGTCCCTTGAGGATGGTGCCGGAAATGAGGGTGCCGATGAGCGTGAGGGAAAACAGGCAGATCGCAAAATATTCATAAGGCCCGAACTTGAGTGTGAATTTTGCCAGTGTAGGGGCCAGATTGATCAGAACGATAAAGGAAAAAACCGTGCCAATAAGAGAGGCGAACAGTCCGACGCCGAGCGCCCTGCCCGCTTCGCCGCGTTCGGCCATGGGATGACCGTCGAAGCAGGTGGCAATAGACGAGGCCGTGCCGGGCACATTGATGAGGATGGCGGACACCAGACCGCCGGAGATGCCACCGATATAAATGCCGATGAGAAGCGAGATCGCCTCCACCGAACTCATGGAATAGGTCAGCGACAGGCACAGCGCAATGCCCATCGTCGCGCTCAGGCCGGGCAGAGCGCCGAAGATAATGCCGAGAATGGTTCCCGCCGCCATAAGCAACAGGCACGGAGCGTTGCAGACGCTCAGAAGTCCAGCAATCGTTTCACTCATTGAACATACCTCACTTGAGAAGCCCCATGGGCAGGATGATGGAGAAGCCCCACGTAAAGATCATATAGATCACCGCCGTCGTCAGCATGCCCAGCACGACGAACCACACGGGCTTGCGCTTGTCCTTCGGCGCGATGAGCAGCATCTGCAGAAAAAGGTAGACCGGCGTGAGGATCACGAAGCCGACCGTTTTGAGCAGCAGGTCGTAGACAAACAGCAGCACAAAGGTCAAAAGCACCTGTGCAAGCTTGCCGCTTCCCTTTTCCTTCGGCTCCGCCTTTTCGGCCTTTTCGCTCTTGTCCGCCTTTTTCAGCTCGCCGAGCGCCTGAAGGGCCAGAACAAGGCCGATTACCAGCAGTATCGCCGAGCACACAGTCGGCAGGAAGTCCGCGCCCAGCCCGCTGGCCAGTCCCATCGGAATCTGCCGGCTCACACACAGGGAAAACACGCTCAATGCGATGAGCAGCCCGGCGCCGATGAGGTCGTTGTACTTTTTTTCACTCAAGGATATCCCTCCCAAATTTTTCCGCCCGCCGAAGCCCTCTTCGGCCGGCATTTCCTGTTCCGGCCATGCCCCGCGGGGCATGGCCGGTTCGGTTCGGTTCCGTTTCCGCCGCAGCTGCTGCGGCGTCCGCTTTTCTTACAGGTTGCCGGACTTGAGCGCGTCGGCGTACTTCATGGCGGTGTCATACATCTCGCCATAGATCTTCAGCGTATCGTCGGTATCGTAATAGCACGGAGACTGCGCATAGGTCTCGGCAATGTTGGCCGCGTAGTCCGTGTCGTTGAGAACCATGTCGCCGATCGTCTCGGAGACGAGGGAGATGATCTCGGGATCCACGCCCTTCGGGAACGCCACGGAATAGTACATCGACCAGCTCTCGGACACGCCGAGCTCCGTCAGGCAGGGATACTGCTCGGGGTCCATCTCGGGGTTGACTTCCTTGCTCAGATAGCCAAGGCAGAAGAACTCGCCGCTGTCAACGTATTCCTTCGCCGCGGCATAGGCGCAGGTCGCCACGTCGACCTGACTGCCGAGGAGGGCGGCCAGACGCTCGGAGGCGCCGCCGAAGTCGACGAGCGCGCAGTTCGCACCGTAGTCCTTCATGATGAGCGCGCCGAGATGAGAGGTGCCGCCGACGTTGGCAGTCATGGTCAACTCGCCCGGATGATCCTTCGTGTAGGCCACGAGGCTCGCCAGATCGGTGATGCCGTAGGGGTTATCGGTGCGCATGTAGTAGGTGCCGCCGTCCTTATCCGCGGCGATGCAGCACATGTCAAAGTCCTGATAGCCGAAATCCACAAGGCCCGCCGCCTGATTGCACACCAGCGCCGTGTGGGAGAAGAGCATCGTCAGGCCGTCGGGATCCGCGTCAAGCACCTGCTTAGCGCCCACGCTGCCGGTGTTGCCGGTGACGTTCTGCACGATGAAGTTGCCGCCGAGCTTATCGCTCAGGCACTGCGCAACCAGTCGGGCGTTATAGTCCGTGTCGCCGCCCGCGCCGAAGGGGCAGACAACCGTGACGGTCTTGCCCTTGTAAAAGTTATCGGCCGTCTCCTCCGTGCCGTTCGCGGCGTCGTCCGGCGTCTTCGTGTCGCCGTTCCCCGCGCCGCAGCCAAACAAGCTGAGCGACAGTGCCAGTGCAAGAATCAGTACAAATAGCTTTTTCATGTGTAAATCTCCTTCATTTTGATTTGTTTTTCTAAAATAGCATCGCTGCTAAAATAGCCTCAGAGTGTCACGCCGTCGCGCAGAATAGCGATCTGGTAAAAGCCCGCGCGCTCGTTGCTGGTGCGGTATCTGCCCTCCGCCGCCGCGATCACCATTTCCTTGAGCTCGCCGCGCAATGTGTCCACGTCCGCGCCCTCGAGCAGCCGTCCGGCATTGAAGTCCATCCAGCTGCGCTTGCGCTCGAAAATATCCGAATTCGTGGCAATCTTGAGCGTCGGCGCGGCATAGGCGACCGGCGTTCCGCGCCCCGTGATGAAGAGCACCAGCGTCGCGCCCGCGGCGATCTGCGCCGTTACGCCGATCAGGTCGCTGCCCGGCCCCCACACCAGCTGGAAGCCTCTCTCCACGGCACGGTGGCCGTAAGGGATCACATCCATCACCGCGCAGCTTCCGCCCTTCTGGATGCAGCCGAGCGCCTTGTCCTCAATAGAGCTGATGCCGCCCTTGCGGTTGCCAAAGGAGGGGTTGCCGCTCGCGCTCGCGCCGTATTTCTCGATGTATTGCTTATAGCTTTCGATCAGCCCGACGACCTTCTCATAGGTCGCCTCGTCCTTCGCCCGGTTCATCAGGATATGCTCCGCGCCGAACATCTCCGGAACCTCCGTGATGTTCACCGCGCAGCCGTAGCGCCCCACCATCTCGTCCGTAAAGCTGCCCGCCAACCGGTTGCCCGTGATGCCAGAGAAGCCGTCGCTGCCGCCGCAGTTCTCAGCGATGTGCAGCTTCCCGAGCGGACAGGGCATTCTGCGGTCGGTATTGACCGCCTCATACAGCTCGCCGAGCAGCTCCATCGCCGTGCCGTACTCATCCGGCGTATCCTGCATGCGCAGCTTGCGAAAGCGTGTTTCATCAAACTGCTCGATGTAGGGCCGGATGGTATCGAACTGGTTGTTTTCGCAGCCCAGCTCCACAAAGAGCACGCCGCCGAAGTTCGCGTTCTGCATCAGTGAGGCGATCGTCCGCCGCGTGTAGATCAGATCCTGTCCCATCTGGCCGCAGCCGCACTCGTGTGTGAGCGGCAGGAAGCCGTCAAAATGCTCCGTTTTCGGGAACCGTTCGGCCGCCAGCCGGGCAAAATCCGTCAGATGCGTGTTCGTGCAGAACGACCCGGAAATGAGGATGATGTAATTCCGCGTCCCCACATCTCCGTTTTTTCTCGCGTAGCCGAGAAAGGTCTCCTCCTCGCTGCCGGGGCGGATCGCCGGAACCGGCTGATACCGGTACTGATGGTGCTCATCGCCCTGTGAAATGAGGTTATGGTCATGGATCCAGCCGCCCGCGGGCAGCTCGCACGCCATCCGGCCGATCACATTGCCGTACTTGATGACCTCGTCCCCCGCATGCAGCGCGGTCAGCGCCATTTTGTGTCCTTTTGGGATGTCCTCCTGCGCGGTAAGGGTCATTTCCGCACATATTACGCTCTCGCCCTTTGCAATCGCCTCCAGCGCGACTGCGACGTTATCCTTCTCGTTGATCCGGTAAAGCCTGATTTTCTCCATGTTCATTTTCCTTATATGTTATTTCATATATCTTATAAGATATTTTGTAAAAAAGAATCCGCTCAGGTCTCCTTGACGTAATTTTCGTAATATTCGCAGGATTCGTTTGCGATCCGTTCCATGTGTGTGGTCAGCGCAGCGCGCGCCTTCGTCAGGTTTCCGGATTCGATCCCCTCCATAATGGCCTGATGCTCGCGCACAGGGATCATCAGCCGCTCCCTGTTTCCTCCGGCCTTGCGCCGGCGGGCGATCGGCCCGCGCACCATGGACACACGGTCACGGATGCCGGAGAGCTCCTCAGCCAGCAGATCGTTTCCTGCCCGATGTACGATCGTATCGTGAAAAGCCGCGTTTGCCAGAATGATCTCTTCCTCGTCGAAGTTTTCATAGGCGAGTCCATAGCGCTCATGTGCACGGTGCATCTCCTCAATGTCTCGCGGGGTGAACTTGGAGAAGGCGTTCTCCAGTGCCCAGACCTCCAGACATTCCCGCACATCGAACAAATCGCGGACCGCCTTGCTGTCAAACGTCACGATCAGCGAGGATTTGTACGAGTCCCCAACGATCAAATGATCCCTGCGCAGCATGTTAATACATTCGCGCACCGGCGTCACGCTGCACTTGAAGTAGGCGGCGATCGCCGCTTCGTTGAGGTGGTCGCCCATTTTGTAGCCCGGCGTCTCCTGCAGAACGATTATTTTCTTCAGTTGTACATAAACCTGCTTGGCAATGGAATCCCGATTGATCATAAATAAGCCTCTTTCTTTCGATGCTACGACTATACCACGCTTTTCCTTTGCTTGTAAATACACATGTCCGTACAAAATATTTCTTATATCTTATAAGATTTGACGAAAAACAAATAAAGGGGGCGGCACCCGCCGCCCCCGTCCTTCTTCACATTTCTCCCCACATCACCGTCAGCACTCCCCCGTGCAGGCTCTCCGCCCGGTCAAGCGCAAGCGCCGCGCAGGGCATTGCCGTCACCGTCAGGTGCGCGGGCTTCTGCCGCGCGATCGCGTCGCGGAGCGCCGCCATGCCGTCCGGCGCTGGCAGCCGGCCCTCTTTGACCGCCGCAAGCTCGGCGGCGTAAGCGGCGAAATCCTCCGCCACCTCGCCCCGGTCCGCCCCGCCGACCGACACCGCCAGCGCCGAGAGCCGCGAGCGCGTGAGCGTCTGCCCGCCCGCCATGACCGCATGGATGCGCGCCCTGCGGCGCGCGCTCTCCTCCCCCGACCAGTCGGCAAGGCCGTAGTCGCGCTCCCAGCGCGAGAGCCCCGCCGCGTCCGCCTGACCGACGAGCAGCCGCGCATTGACCCGCTCCCCCGCTTCGCGCAGCAGCGCCTCGCC
>CAKTOJ010000061.1 GCA_934589665.1 uncultured Oscillospiraceae bacterium
CTCTTCGTGCGCGCGCCGTTCAAAAGCCCCATTTTGTACATGGTGTAGAGCAGCTTGCGGTGGCTGGGCTTAAAGCCGTCGATCTCCGGAATGGCACGTGAGACGATGACCGACATTGCGTAGGGCATATAGTTTGTCTCCAGCGTGTCGGTGATGCGTTGCTCGACCACGTCCGCATGCAGGCCAAGAACATTCGGGTTTGCGCGGTGCTGGGAGACGGATTCCTTCTTTTCGTTTTTCTTCATGCTGTTACCTCAACGTAAGATTGCTGTTAGTTTACCACAACTCCGCCGTTCATGCAAGGCTGGCGCAAGCGAAGAAAAAGACCGCTTTCGCGGTCTTTTTCCGATTTTTTCTGCGTTCAGACGGCTTCAGCCGCCGAGCTGCGCCGCGGCGCCCGTGAGCTCGATCACGGTCTCGCCGACAGCCGGCGCGGCGCTGACCGCTTCCTTCGTCGTGCGGACGGAGGCGCTTGCGTTGAAGGTCACATCGCAGAGGTTGCGCACCTGCACGCTGCCCTTGAATGCGGCGCCGGTGCCGCTGGAGGAGGCGGTGTAATTGATGCGCAGCAGGCTCTCGCCGTCCGAAGCGACGTCCAGCACGCACTTGGCCTCGGCGCTGCCGTTGTTTCTGACTGCCAGATCGATGCTGCAATTTTCAATGCCCATTGCCTTGAGCGCATCGGCAGTGTAGAGCTCCTGCCCCGCTGCGGCGTTCATGGCGGCTGCGAGCGTATCCGTGCCGATGTGGCAGCGGTATGTGCTGCCGGAGCGCGTGAACAGCTCGTCGGCGTACAGCGCCTGAAGCATGGCGGCGGAGCTGACCGCACCGGACCACGCCGCGTAGAAATGATTCGCGTCACCCTGTGCCATCGCGGCATAGAGCAGGCTGCCGACGGTAAACTGACTGTCGCCGCCGTACATGGCCTGATAGAGGGCGGAGAAGCTCGTGCCCGCGTCCATGGCGTACCATGCGCCGGAGGCGGCGCTTTCACTGCCGGTGGTGGTCATAAGCGCGTCGAGCAGGGGAGACTTCAGATACAGCCGGTCGCCGAAGATCGCGCTGAGCTCCGGCTTTGCAAGCGCCTCACGGTATCCCACGGGAAGCTGGCTGCCGAGCGTGCTTTCCAGCAGCTCCAGCAGGCGACTCAGGTCCGCGCTGAGCGTCATGGTCATGCCGTCGCGTCCGAGCAGCGCAGTGATCTTGCCGGAATAATTGAAGCTGCGGTCGCCGTTGATCGAGTCAAGCAGCTTGACTGTGCCGGAGAGGTCGACATCCTCTCTGTAATTTTTAGAGACGTCAAAGCTTTTGGCGCTCTTGGCGAGAAAGTCGTTGAGGATAGAGAAGTGCGTGTCAACATCCTCGATAAAGGTATCCTTATCCAGCAGGAAAACAAGCTTATAGTCGTTATCCCAAAATACATCGTAGCCGAGCACCTGCGAGAAAAAACGCACGGGGACCATCGTGCGGCCCGACGGCGTACCGTAGGACGCAACGTCCATTTTCAGCTGCGTGCCGTCGGAAAAATCGATCACATCGCTGCCAATCACGTGGGTAAAGCTCTTATCACCAAGAGTGACGACGGCTGCGTGCGCGGCATTGTCATAGTCGACCTGTGCGCCCATGGCCTCCAGCGTTGCGCGCAGGGGAACCATCGTGCGGCCGTTTTTCGCTTCAGGGGCCGCGTCGGTGAACGCGATGCACTTGCTGCCGAGCAGGACGTTGGTCTGCCCCTCAACGCCGCCGAGTGCCTTGAGTGCTTCCGTGCGCTGCTGCTTGAGGAAGGCCGACGTATCGAACCCGCCGGAGACGACAATTGAAGTGAGGCCGTCGGCTCCGCCGATCACGCCGAGATCTGCCGCGCCCGCGGGGATCGCCAGCGCCAGCGCGAGAGTTAGTGCCAAAACGAGAGAAAGAACTTTTTTCATAGAGATCTCCTTCCGAGCCGCCCGGATCGCCTGCGCGGATTTCCTTTTGCGCAGGCAGGCGGCTTTTTTGTATCATAGCACAGCCCTTCCGGCCGCGCAAGGATTTTTGCCGCGAAGGGAAAAGGAGGCCGTGCAGTCAGCACGGCCTCCTTGGAGTACATTATTCGTTGGTGTAGTTGTCAAAGTAGCCCTGAATGTAGACGATGGGCGTGCCCTTGTCACCGCTGCCGCTCGTCAGGTCGCACAGCGAGCCGATCAGGTCGGTCAGACGGCGGGGCGTGGTGCCCTCGCTGACCATATTGCCGACCAGACTGACGCTGCCCTTTTCGCGGATGCGCTCCTCAATGGCCTTCTTGAGTTCCTCGCCCTGAAGATCACCGAAGTCATTGTCCGCCAGATACTTGAGCTTGAGCTCGTTCGGCGTGCCGACCAGCCCCTTGGTGTAGCCGGGGGCGACAACGGGGTCGGCCAGCTCCCAGATCTTGCCGACGGGGTCCTTAAATGCGCCGTCGCCGTAGACCATGGCCTCGATCTGCTTGCCGCTGGCCTTGGAGAGCAGGGCGCTGAGCTCCTCAGCAACAGCCATACAGTCGCGCGGGAAGAGCTTGATGGTATCCTCGGTTGCCTTGTTCGAGCCGAGCAGGCCGAACTCTGCGTTGTAGCCGCAGCCGTTGACCGGCGCGGTGAGCAGGTCGTCCAGACCGAGCACGATGCGTGCGCCAGCCTTCTTGAGCTGCGCCTTGCTGCGTGCGCGGGTGTGGATGTCGCAGGTGATGACCGTATCGGTGTAGTCAAGCAGGGTGGTCACTCGGTTAGCGAAAATGACCTCGACCTCCGCACCGGCGGCGCGGATGATGTCGGAGTAAAAGTCAATATAGTCGATGCCGGTGAAGGGGTGGAGAATGTGGCCGAACTTCTCGCGGAAGTCGGCGAGCGTGAGCACATCGCGGTAGGGATCAACGCCGGCAGCGTCCAGCTTTTCCCAGTCGACAAGATGGTTGCCGACCTCGTCGGAGGGATAGGAGAGCAGCAGGACGATCTTGCGGCAGCCCTTTGCCATGCCGCGCAGGAGCAGAGAGAAGCGGTTGCGGCTGAGAATGGGGAAAGCCACGCCGACGGTCTCGCCGCCGGTCTTGGCGCGCACGTCGGCGGCAATGTCGTCCACAGAGGCATAGTTGCCCTGTGCGCGGGCGACGACGGATTCGGTCACGGCTACAACGTCACGGTCGTGCGGGGTAATGCCCGCCTCGCTCCATGCTTCCTCCACGGCGGAGGCGGCGATCTGAGCGATATTGTCGCCCTGTCGGATGATAGGGGCGCGGACGCCGCGCACAACGGTACCGATGGTTCTCATATTTGTTCTCCTTCAATATATCAATTTCCAAAATCAAAAATCAATGCTTGCGTTTTCGCAGCCCTCCTATTATAATAGCACCCGTAGCATAAGTAAAGAATAATTTTTCAATAATTAACATAAGCGAAAAAGATAAACGGAGGATCGACTTATGACGGCAAAGCTGGAGCTGTACCGAGTGTTCCGCGAGGTCGCGGAGGCGGGGAATATTTCCGCGGCGGCACAGAATCTTTATATCTCGCAGTCGGCGGTGAGCCAGAGCATCAAGCAGCTTGAGGGCGCGCTGCAAACAAGGCTTTTTGTGCGCTCGCCGCGCGGCGTGACGCTGACAGACGACGGTCAGATGCTCTTTGAGCATGTGCGCAGCGCGATGGGGCTGCTGGAAACGGGCGAGGAGAAGCTGGCACAGACCAAGGCTCTGCAAATGGGCAAGCTGGTCATCGGTGCGAGCGATACGGTGACGAGTCAGTTCCTGCTGCCGCATCTGGATTCGTTCCATAAAAAATATCCCAATATCCATATTCAGATCGTCAGCGGCCGCAGCCACAAGGTGCTCGGCCTGCTCCACTCTGGCAAGGTAGACGTCGCCTTTGCTTCCTCTCCGGCAGAGAATGAAGGCCTCAATTGCGTGCCCTGCCTGACCACACACACAAGCTTTGTCGCCGCGGCGGACTATCCGTGCGACTTTGGTCATGCCTATTCGATGGAGGAGATCGCGGCGCTGCCGCTCATCCTGCTTGAGCGCAAGGCCAGCTCGCGCGTGTATCTGGAAAAGTTTTTCCTGGCCCATGGGCTTTCGCTCTCACCTGAGATCGAGCTCGGTGCGCGCAGTCTGCTCGTCGATCTTGCCCGCATCGGCTTCGGTGTGGCGGGCGTGACGCGGGAGTTTGTCTCTGCCGAGCTGGCCAGCGGCGCGATCCGCGAGCTGAAAACGGATTTTGAAATTCCGGCGCGCTCAGTCGATATGTGTACGCTGCGTGATGTGCCGCCCAGTGCGGCGACCGCGCGCTTCACGCAGGAGGTCGAAAGACGCATCCGGACGGATGAGAAAAAGGAGATGTGAGCCATGCGGAGGTTTGATACCGTTCTCTTCGATCTGGACGGAACGCTGCTCGACACGCTCGAGGACCTGCTTGACGCGGCGAACTATACCCTGCGTGAGCTGGGCTATCCCGAGCGCACGCTTGCTGAAATGCGCACCTTTGTCGGCAACGGCGCGGAAATGCAGCTGCGCCGCGCACTCGGTGCTGCCGCCGATGACGAAACGGTGCGCCGTGCACTGGAAATCTACAAGCCGTATTATGCCGCGCACTGCCAGATCAAAACACATCCCTATCCGGGTGTGATTGGACTGATGGGGGAGCTCAAGCGCCGCGGCTTCCGTATGGCCATTGTGTCCAACAAGCCGGACGAGGCGGTAAAGCTGCTTGCCGCGGAGTGCTTCCGCGGGTTGGCCGACACAGCGATGGGCGAAACGGCCACGCGCCGCCGCAAGCCGGCGCCCGATATGCCGAACGATGCGCTTGCAGAGCTCGGCGCGGACAAGGCCCGCGCGGTCTATGTCGGCGACAGCGAGGTGGATATCCAGACGGCGCGAAATGCCGGCATGGCGTGCATTTCGGTGTGCTGGGGCTTCCGTGACCGGGAGCAGCTGGTCGCGGCCGGTGCGGGCGAGATTGCCGCAAACGCCGACGAGCTGCTGGCTCTGCTTGATTCGTAAAAAATTTCCCGCCGGGAAACCGGCGGGAATTTTTTATGCGTTTCCGGCAAGCCATGCTGCCAGTACGAGCTGGACGAGCAGGATGGCAGGCAGATCGTATTTAAAGTACCAGTGGCGCGTTTTGTGATGCCAGATGCGCATGCCGAGAATGGCGCCCACGCTGCCGCCGAGAATGGCGAGCAGGAAGAGCGTTTTCTCCGGAACGCGGCGTGCGCCCTGCACCTTGCTGCGCATTTTGTCCCAGCCGTAAACGGCAAAGGCGAGGACATTGATGCCGGCGAGGTAGAGCAGAAACGGAAGGGGAGTACCGACGACGGCGAAGGCTGTCGTGTTCGTGCTCTCAGGCAGGAAAGACTCTTTCACTTTTCGAGCTTGGACAGCTCCACCGCGGCGGCTGCGCCGAGGCGGGCGTTGTTAAAGACAAGCTGGATATTGGAATCGAGGCTGTCGCCGCCGGTGAGATCCTTGATCTTGGCGAGGAGGTAAGGCGTGGTAGCCTTGCCGTGGATGCCGTCCTTCTTCGCGTCCTCAACGGCTTCGGCAATGGCCTTGTCGATTACGGCCTTGTCCATGGAATACTCCTCGGGAATGGGGTTTGTGACGAGAAGACCGCCGCGCAGGCCCAGCTCGCGCTTGACATGGAAGGCCTTGGCCAGTTCTTCGGGCGTGTCGAGCTGATAGTCCACGCCGAAGCCGGACTTACGGGTGTAGAACGCGGGCAGCTCGTCCGTGCCGTAGCCGATGACGGTCACGCCGTGAGTTTCGAGGTACTCGAGGGTCAAGCCGAGGTCGAGAATCGACTTCGCGCCCGCGCAGATGACCATGACAGAGGTGTTGGCCAGCTCCTCAAGGTCGGCAGAGATGTCGAACGTCTCCTGCGCGCCGCGGTGCACGCCGCCGATGCCGCCGGTGGCGAACACGCGGATGCCCGCCATGTCGGCGATCATCATCGTGGTGGTGACGGTGCACGCGCCGTCCTTGCCCTGCGCGACGAGCACGGGCAGGTCGCGGCGGCTGGCCTTGGGGATGCCTGCGCCGGTCTTGCCGAGATAGTCGACCTCCTCCTTGGAAAGGCCGGCCTTCAGGCGGCCGCCAATGATGGCAATGGTCGCGGGAACGGCACCGGCCTCGCGGATGATGCTCTCGACCTTGAGGGCGGTCTCCACGTTCTGAGGATAGGGCATGCCGTGGGAGATGATGGTGGATTCCAGAGCGACGACAGGCTTACCGGCGTCGAGCGCGGCCTTTACTTCGGGGGCGATGTCAAGATAACGGTTCATGGAAACACTCCTTCTTATTATAATTACTGTATTCTTTCAGCCAGAGCCGCAAGGCTCATGGCGGGGTTGATGGTATCAGCGCTCTCCATGGCGACGGCGGAGGCGGCAAGACCGCGCTTTGTAGCGGTTTCCAGATCGTTTCCGTCGAGGAAGGAGCGGGCAGCGGCGGCCATGAAGGCGTCGCCGCAGCCGGTGGTGTTGACCATGCGCGCGGGAGGATTGTGCAGATGGAGCTTGTGCTCGTGATCGGCGGCGAGCACGCCGTCCGCACCGAGCGAAATGAATACGCGCGCAAGCCCCGTGGCAAGCAGTGTGTCTGCCGCGCGGTACAGGCTCTCCTCATCCGTGATCTTCACGCCTGAGAGCAGTTCAGCCTCCATGCGGTTGGGCTTGAGCGTGTGGAGCCGTCCGAGCACGGGGGCGAGCTTGCCCGCCTTTGCCGCCGACACGGGGTCAGCAAAAATAGGGGCGGTACAGTGTTCGCCGAGATAGCGGACGCTCTCTGCGGTAAGGTTCGTATCCAGCACGATGAGTGCGGCGGCATTGAGTACGCCGAGCTTTGTCTCGAAAAAGGCGGGGGTCAGATGCTCGTAGATCGCCATGTCGTTCATGGCAAGCGCCATGTCGCCGTTGGAATCGGCGAGGAAAAGGTAGGTCGAGGTCGCGCCGTCTGGCACATACAGGCTCTCGCTCAGGTCGATGCCGAGCGAGGCGCAGGAATCCTCGATGCGCTTTGCGCCATCGTCTGCGCCGAGGGCGGTGACGAGCTTGACGTCCGCGCCGAGGCGGGCGAGGTTGTGGGCAATGTTGCGCCCCACGCCGCCGAGGCTGGAGCGGATGCGTCCGGGGTTGGAGTCGCCGGCGACGAGCGGCGCGTCGCTCCGTCCGCCGATATCGATGTTCACGCCGCCGACAACGGCGATATAGGGTGCAGCTTTCATAGGATATTCTCCCTTGTCATTTCTTGCCCTTGAGCATAGCACAACGGAAGGGCTTGTGCAACTCCGAATCGTGCCATGCCTGATCAAGAAAGGCCAAAATACCACCTTTTTATCGGAATGTCAAGCCGTTTTTCCGGTATTTCTGGAAATATTTTGGGAACAAAGCGGGGACGCCGTCCGTCTAAGAGAACAAAGCCCATTCAAGGAGGATTTTTCCATGAAACGAAGTCATTCCCTTCTTCTGCTGTGCGCTCTGCTTGCCGTGTCGCTGGTCCTCTCTCTTGCCGGATGCGGCAACGGCAGCAAAGGCTGTTTCGAGGATCTGCCGCCGGATGCGGCGATCGATTCGACGCTCTCTACCCTGCGCTGCCGCGTGGTCTCAGTCGACGAGGGCGGCACAATGCTGCTGGCGGGCATGGATGCCGGGAACCCTGACATTTATACGCTTGGTACAGGCGAGCTGACGGCTGATGTACGGCTCGCCGCCGGCGATCTAGTCGAGGTCATCTGCGGCAGCGTTCTGGTGACCTACCCCATGCGCTTTGCCGAGATAGAGAGCATTACCGTTCTGCCCGGCGAATTTGACGACCGCTGCGCGCTTTATCTCAAGGTTCTCGAGGACCTGTGGAACACGGACGAGGGGCTCAACGGCGACGGTGTGGAGTATGTCAGCGTCGATCTTTCCGCGACCTCGCTCGCGCGCGCCGAGCGCAGCGCGGCGGCGTGGATTTTTGCGCACGCCCATGATGCCGAGCCGCTGGAGCTGAGCTACGATGAGCTTTGCGCACAGGGCTATATCAGCGGCCTTGAGGGGGAGAACCCCTTCCCTGCATGGGAAAACGGCGTTCTTTTCACCATCACTGAGACCGATGATTCGGTCACGTTCAATCTGCCGGACATTCCGCAGAACGAAAAAGAGCCGTCTATGGCGCAGTACAACGTTAAGAACACCGTCAGCTTTGACGCGAGCAAGTGGCGCACGGCGCTGGGCGCCTACGGCTTTTCCAAGTGTGTCGCCGTGCAGGGCAACGACGGCGCGTGGGGCGATTACTCCGTCAACGGCGGGGAGTGGATCAGCTGACCCCTTGCACCGGAGCGCGGCGTGTGGTAAAATAAACCCGATCTGATCCTGAATTCCAGCTTGGAGGAATGATATGAACAAGACTGTCAAGACTCTGCTCTACCTTCTCCCGATTGCTTTGCTCGCTTTTTTCGTCTATTCCTACTTCCACGTTTCCGGCAGCGAGATCGATGGCGTGGCCGACATCGGCCCGGACTGCACGGTGACGGTCGAAAAATCGCTCGCCGTGTACAGCACGAAGTTGGGAAGCTATACGCTCACGCCCGAGGGGATGGATGCGCTGCGGGAGCTGCTGCTCGACAACTCATTCACCCGTGAGCTGTCCAACGTTGTGCGAGTTGATGACTACGATCAGTATGATTTGAGGATCGAATTTCCCGATGGGCGTGATCCGTTGATCGCCACAGTGCTCGGGGGCAAATTCCTCTCGGCGGTCAACCGGTTCGACGGAAAGCACCTGAAGATCAACACACCGGACTTCAAGGAACGGCTGGAGGAGATCCTGAATACGCCGGCGCTTGCGGTCCTGGAAGCGTAAAAGCAGAACACACCGCGGCGGCTCGCCAAAAAAGCTTGCGCGCCGCGGCTTTTTTGCACATAATAGGGGCAAGAACATTTTCCCAACGGAGGTTTACTATGTCCAAACCCATTTGTAAGCGAAGCGAGGTTCCGGCGGAGTACACGTGGGATCTCACCGATATTTTTCCTTCCGATGAAGCGTGGCGCGCGGAGTACGAGGCGCTGGGTCCTTGCGCCGAGAAGGTCGCCGCCTATCAGGGACGGCTCGGTGAGAGCGCGGAAACGCTGCTTGATTATTTCCGGCTGGATGACGAGCTGAGTCTTCGCATCGGCAAGCTCTATGGCTACGCAAATTGCAAGTCCGATGAGGACACGTCCAACGGCTTCTATCAGGATATGCGCGGCAAGGCGCTGAGCCTTTCCGTCGCGCTCTCCGGCGCGGGTGCGTTTGCCGCGAGCGAGCTGATGGCGCTGAACGATGAGACGCTCGAACGCTTTTATGCCGAGCGGCCGGAGCTGACGACCTACCGCCGGCCCATTGAGCGGCTCCGCCGCCGCAGGGCGCATATCCTCTCGCCCGAGTGCGAGGCGCTGCTGGCGGGCGCCGGGGAGATGGCCGACAGTCCCGATGCCATCTTCGGCGTGTTTCACAACGCCGACCTGCGCTTTCCAGCTGTGACGGACGGCGCGGGCGCGGAGCATCCGCTCACCGACGCGTCCTTTGTCCCGCTGCTCCAGAGCGGCGACCGCGTGCTGCGCCGCAATACGTTTGAAGCCTATTACAAGACCGTCGGCGGCTACCGCAATACGCTCGCCGCGACGCTCGACGCACAGTTCAAGCAGCTGCGCTTCTTTGCCTCGGCGCGCCGCTATCCCTCCACGCTTGAGGCGGCGCTTGACGCGACCGAGGTGCCGGTGAGTGTTTACGACAGCCTGATCGAAAGCGTTCACGCGAACCTTGATAAAATGTACCGCTATGTTGCGCTGCGCCGCCGTCTGCTCGGCGTGGAGGAGCTGCACATGTACGATGTGTACACACCCATTGTTCCCGACGCGGCGGAGGAGATCTCCTTTGAACGGGCCAAAGCGACGGTGCTTGACGCGCTTTCCGTTCTGGGGGAGGATTATACCGCCATGCTGCGCGAGGGCTTCGAGCACCGCTGGCTTGACGTCTATCCCAACACCGGCAAGCGCAGCGGCGCGTATTCCTC
>CAKTOJ010000062.1 GCA_934589665.1 uncultured Oscillospiraceae bacterium
GCAAGCTGGCGGATGAGCTGGGCGTGAAGCTCTGCGGTCTGCTGGTCGGCGACAATGTCGGCGATCTCGCCGAGAGCATTGGCGGCTACGGCGCTGATGAGGTCATCGTCTGCGACCACCCCCTGCTCAAGAACTACACCACCGACGCCTATGCCAAGGTCATCTGCGACGTCATCTCCGAGATGAAGCCCGAGGCCTTCCTCATCGGCGCGACCAACATCGGCCGCGACCTCGGCCCCCGCTGCGCGGCTCGCCTGCACACCGGCCTGTGCGCCGACTGCACGCACCTCGACGTCGACATGCCTATCTACAAGGACTTCCTGCGCGGCGCTTCCACGCTCGCTGAGGAGAAGATCGAGAAGATGAACACTGCCAAGGTCATGGGTCAGGATCACGATGTGTCCCGCGACCTCAAGATGACCCGTCCGGCGTTCGGCGGCAACCTGATGGCTACCATCATCTGCCCGCGCTTCCGTCCCGCCATGGCGACTGTCCGTCCCGGCGTTATGAAGAAGGCTGCCTTCGATCAGGCCAAGGCTGACGCCGTGCAGATTGTCAAGCCCAGCTTCACCCTGACCGAGGCCGATATGGATACCGAGGTCGTCGAGGTCGTCAAGGCCGCGAAGAAGCTCGTCGATCTGGTCGGTGCGGACTTCATCGTTTCCGTCGGCCGCGGCATCTCCAAGGATGTCGAGAAGGGCATCAAGCTGGCTGAGGAGCTGGCTGACGTGCTCGGCGGCGTTGTCGGCGGCAGCCGTGTTGCCATCGATAACGGCTGGCTCTCCGCTGACCATCAGGTCGGCCAGACCGGTAAGACCGTCCACCCGAAGGTCTATGTCGCTCTCGGTATCTCCGGCTCCATTCAGCACAAGGCCGGTATGAGCGAGTCCGAGTGCATCATTGCGGTCAACAAGAACGAGACCGCTCCCATCTTCGAGATCGCCGACTACGGCATCTGCGGCGACCTGTTCAAGGTCACCCCGATGCTCATCGAGGCGTTCAAGGCTGCCAAGGCCGCGAAGTAAGGAAAATGCTTCCAAAGAAAGGCGCGAAATTCGCGCCTTTCTTTTTTTGCAGATTTTTCCTGTGCACGTTTTCGCCTTGCCGGAAATACTACCGATGGGTATTGCATGGAAAATGACAAGGGAGAGAAAACGATGAGGCAGAATTTTACGATCTTTGCCGTGACCGCGCTGCTGCTCTGCTCACTTACCGCATGCGGCGGGGAGAAGAAGAGCAGTGGTACGGTCGACGGCGCGGAGAACGGAACGACAAGCGGCATGACCGGCGGCGGTGAGAGCAGTTCTGACGTTTCCGGCGAGCTTAAGACCGATCCGGCCACTGGCACACGCTATACCGGGCGGGACGATGCCCCCGTTGTGCGCTATGGCAATGGCTATGGCAACACGAATGCGGACAAGTCCGCCACGAAAAATGCGACGCCGAACGCAACGCTGCACGGCAGCTACAATAATCCCACCGGCACGCCGGCGGGGCAGACGGCGAATCGCCGCGCGACGGCTTCCGCCTTTGTGCAGGATGAGGAAATCGACCCTGCTGCGGCGGGCGTGCGGTATCAGCTTATGCTGGATAACGCGCGCGTGCGGGACACAGATGGGTTCCTGTTTGACGGCGAAAACGCGCACCATTCAACGCTCTGGTGAAAAAGCGGCGGCTTTGGCCGCCGCTTTTCTGCATTGACAAGAAAATGGAAAACCGTTATCATGAAAAAAGATAACGAAAAACGGAGGCGCAGACGATGAAAAAGAAGCTTCATGCAAAGCTGACTGTGCGCATTTTCACGGATCAAAAGTGTTTCGGCCCCGGTGTGGCGGAGCTGCTGCGCCGCGTGCGTGAGCTGCACTCGTTGCGCGCGGCGGCTATGTCGATGAATATGGCGTACTCGAAGGCGTGGACTGTTCTGCGCACCGCGCAGGACGAGCTGGGCTTCAAGCTGCTCCACTCCTCGACGGGCGGGAAAAATGGCGGCGGCGCGACACTTACGCCGGAGGGCGAGCGGATGCTTACCGCCTATGAGGATTACTGTGCGAGGCTGAACGCCTACAGTGAATCGATTTTTGCCGAGACCTTCGGCTTTTATCATGATCTCACAGGGGAGGAGAAGGCATGATCTACAGGATACTTGCGGTCGGTGACGTGGTAGGAGCGTGCGGCGTGAGGCATTTGAGCCGCTGCCTGCGGAGCTTCAAAAAGCTCAAGGATATTCACTTTACAGTCGTCAATGGGGAAAATGCTGCGATGGTCGGCCTGACGCCGAACGATGCGGAGGATATTTTTGCCGCCGGCGCAGACGTCATCACACTCGGCAACCACACGTTCGGCAAAATGCAGATCCGCGATTATCTGGACGAGTGTCCTTACATTCTGCGCCCGGCGAACCTCGGCGGGCGCGTCCCCGGACGGGGCTGTGCAGTCTACGACTGCGGCGCGTCGCGCATTGCGGTGATGAACCTGATCGGCCGCTGCGATCTGAATTTTCACGCCTCCAACCCATTCACCATGGCGGACCAGCTGCTTCAGGGAACGGAAAAGCCGACGTTCAGACTGGTCGACTTCCATGCGGAGGCCACAAGTGAGAAGCTCGCGCTGGCCTACTATCTGGACGGCCGCGTGAGTGCGCTTTGGGGCACGCATACCCATGTGCCGACGGCGGATGAGGAGGTATTCCCAAACGGAACAGGCTACATCACCGACCTCGGCATGACGGGCGCTGTGCGCAGTGTGCTCGGTATTGAGCCGAGGCAGTCAGTGGAGACGTTCCTCGGCGGCCTTGCGGGACGCTACCGCGCACCGGAGGGCGTGTGCAAGATGCAGGGAGCGATTTTCTCGCTCGAGAGCGAAACAGGACGGTGCGTCGGCGTGGAGCGCGTCGACGTGCGATAGAGAAAAGAGGAAAACAGAGATGTCCATTGAAAAAGTAAGAGCTTATTTTGAACCCCTCGGCCTTGCGGACCGTATCCGCGAGTTCGATGTGTCCAGCGCCACGGTCGAACTGGCGGCAGTTGCCGTCGGCGTAGAGGGGGCGCGCATCGCCAAATCCATGAGCTTTAAGCTCGGCGAGGAGCCGATCATCGTGGTTGTCGCGGGCGACCAGAAGATCGACAACGCGAAATACAAGGCGCAGTTTCATATGAAGGCAAAAATGCTGACCTTCGACGAGGCCTGTGCCTTCACTGGACACGCGCCGGGCGGCGTGTGTTCGTTTGCCCTGCCGGAGAATGTCAAAACCTATCTGGATGTGTCGCTCAAGCGCTTTGAAACGGTTTTTCCGGCGGCGGGCAGCAGCAACAGCGCGATCGAAATGACCTGCGAGGAACTGGAGAAATATTCCTCCAACTGCTCCGGCTGGGTCGACGTCTGCAAGCCAAAGGAGGGCTGAGATGGCTGTTCGTATCCTTCACGCTGCCGACTTCCATCTGGACAGTGCTTTCGGCGCACTCAGCGCCGAGCAGGCAAAGCTGCGGCGGCGTGAGAGCCGCATGACGGCAGAGCGGCTGGCAAACTTTGCCAATCAGAATGAGGTGGATGTTGTGCTGCTCGCCGGCGACCTGTTCGACGGCGCGGAGGTCTACCGCGAGACAGTCGAGCAGCTGCTCGATGCGCTTGGTTCGATGCGTGCGCGGGTGTTCATCGCACCGGGCAACCATGATTTTTATTCGACCCGTTCGCCCTATGCGGCGCTTTCGTGGCCGGAGAATGTGCATATTTTCAAAACATCCGCTATGGAGTGCGTGGAGCTGCCGGAGCTTGGCTGCGCCGTGTACGGCGCGGCGTTCACCTCGCCCGCGCAGGAAAAGAGCCTGCTTGCAGACTTTCGCACACCGGATGACGGGCTGGTGCATCTCGGTGTACTCCATGCAGAGGTGAGTGCGGCGGAGGCACGCTATGATCCCGTCACGCACGAGGAGATTGCCGCAAGCGGCCTTGACTATCTTGCCCTCGGACACACGCATGAATACGGCGGCGTTCTCAAGGCCGGGAATACCGCCTACGCCTATTCCGGCTCTATTGAGGGCCGGGGCTTCGACGAGCTGGGCGAGCACGGTTTCCTCACCGGCACGGTGGAGCAGGGGAGCGCGAAGCTCACATTTGTTCCCTTTGCCCGCCGGCGCTATGAAATATTGAATGTAGACGTTACGGGAAAGACGGCGGAGGCGGCGCTGTGTGCGGCGCTTCCGGAGGATACGGCGCGCGACCTGTACCGCGTTATCTTTACCGGAGAGACGGATGAGCGCGGCGTGGATGAGCGGGCGGTCATGGAACGCTTTGGCCCTGAATTTTTTCATCTGGAGCTGCGCGATAAAACGCGCATCGGCGAAGATGTCTGGGCGCGGGCGGCAGAGGATTCGCTCCGCGGCGCATTTTTGCGCGAGCTGCGCGCAAACTATGACCATGCAGAGGAGAGTGAACGGCAGACCATCGAGCGCGCGGCGCGCTTTGGCCTTGCCGCGCTCGACCACCGGGATCAATAGGAGGGAGACTATGCAGGTCATTTTCTCAAGAATGGGGAAAGAGGACAAAACGCTCTGCGTCGGACTGCGGTGCGGCGGGTTCACCGGCTTTGCCGCGATTCGCTGGGATCTGCGGCATCTGCTGCGCTATGGCGGCTGCGCCGCCGCTGCGCTGGCTGTGGGCGCGCGTGTGCTGCGCAGAAGATGAGAAGAGCCGTCCGCCCGAATGGGCGGACGGCTTTTTCGTTTGACCGGACGCGGAAACTGCCACTTGTCCAATGCGGAAAAAGATGGTACACTATACGCGCTAAACTGTCCGAAGGGAGAAAAGCGGAATGGGACTTTATCAGCTTGCCCGCCGTGTCAACGCACAGGTAAAAAAAGTGAAAAAATACCGCAGCGGCAGGGTGCTCTCGCCGGTGCGGCGCATTGAGCGCGTCTATCCGCCCGCAGAGGGACGCTTTGTCGCCATGACCTTTGATGACGGCCCTACCACGCTCCCGACAACATCCGATCCCGCAAAGGGACTGACCGATTCGCTGCTCGATACGCTCGCGCGTTATGGCGCGAAGGGAACCTTTGATGTGATCGGCACGACGGCGGACAACTATCCCGACGAAGAGGGCCGGCGGGGCGATTTCACTTGGAGCGGCGTGCACTTCGACCACTATCCCCGTTATGGTGACGACGCGATGGCCGGCGCGGTCAACCGCCCGGAGCTGATCCGCCGCATCCTCTCTGAAGAACATGAGATCACAAGCCACACGTATTCCCACCGCTTGTGGGGACCGATGCGTGCGGTGTATGGAAAGCGCACGCACTTTACCTCGCTCGGTGAGGTGACGGACGACCTGCGCCGGCTCGACAGCTATCTTGCTGAAGCGTTTGGCTATCATGTCCGGCTCTCCCGCCCGCCGCATTATATCGACCGCATCCCTGACGGCGCAGACTCTTACGACGCTTACCGTGTCATGGGCTATCAGTATCTTGCCGCGAGCTTTGACGGCGCGGGCTGGCAGCCGCTGGAGAGCTATGAGGCCGAGGCGGAGGCTATGGTCGAGCCGCTGCGCCGTGCGCTGGAGGAAAATCCTGACGCGCTCAACGGACAGATTATTTTCCAGAAGGACGGGTGCAACATGAACGAGCGCACGCCTGTGGCCGACGCGCTGGGCCGCCAGCTGGAGCTGCTTGCGCAATACGGCTACCGTGTCGTCACGGTGTCGGAGCTGCTTGCGCGTTCGCCGTTTGAGGATCTGCCGAATAACTGCGCGCAGATCGACGATATTCGCTATCTGCTCTCGCGCGGGCAGGTCATCGGCTACCGAAGCAACATCTTTGCGCCGGAGCGGCGGCTGACGGCAGATGAATTTATGGTCATGGCTGCGGACCCTGCGATATTCCGCGCGGAGCGGGCCATGAAGCCGGGAGAAATCAAGCGTCTCGCGCGCGAATATGCCGCCGCGCACGGCCTGACGGTGAAAAAATGCAGCGGCGATGAGCTGCTTGCGCTTGCGTGTGCACATGGAATCGATGTGAAGGCGGACGACCTGCGTGGAAAAACTTCGCTCACGCGGCTGGAAGTGATTCCGCTGCTGCGGAAGATCGTGGAGAAACGTATATGAAACGAGTGATCGTGACCGATACGCAGTACCGCATGGCGCTTGCGCCGATGCGGGAGCTGGCAGAAAAAAAATACCGCGTAACGGCGGCGGAGTTTTCAACGGTTGCCCCCAAGGCGCGGCTGGGCTTCTTTTCGCGCGACGTGGCTGACACCCTTACGCTGGGAACGGACGACGAGGGCTTCTGCGCCGCCGTGGAGCGCGCGGCTGGGGAGGACCGTCCGACGCTTTTGTGCGTCAATCGGAAGAGCATGGTGCTCGCCATGCGCAGCCGCGAACGGCTGGAGCGCTGCGTGGATCTGCTGCTTCCGAGCGAAGAAGCGATGCAGACCGCCGACGACAAGGGAAGAATGTACGAGGTCGCACGCCGTACCGGCGTTCCGGTCCCGCTCACGACTGCGCTTTCCGCGCATGAGAGCGTGGAGGAAATGGCGCGTGCGGTGCGTTATCCCTGTATCATCAAATACCGCAACGGCGAGGCGCTGGGGCTCAAGCCTGCCGAGCGCTATACCGTCGTGCGCGACGAGGCGGCATTCATTGCCGCCTACACGGCAATGAATGAGGTCGATCCAGACCCCATTGCTTCTGATTACATTGAGGGCCACGATATCGGCGTTGCGGTGGTGATGGACAAACGCTGCCGTCCGGTGAGTGCGCTGTGCTACGAGAGCCTGCACGAGTACCCGCTCGCCGGTGGGCCGACCTGCTCGCTGCGCACCGTCTGGTCGCCAGAGCTGGTAAAAATGGCCTGCCGCCTGCTTGAAGAGATCCACTTTACAGGTCTTGCCATGCTGGATTTCCGCGGCACGGTGGAGCAGCCATACTTTTTGGAGATCAACCCCCGCGTGTGGGGCAGTGCGATGATCGCGCCGATCAGCGCCAGTCCGCTCTTTGAACGCTATGTGCTCGCCGCACAGGAGGCGGCGCAGCCGCTCGATACGGAGCGGATGCGGCCGGAGTACCATGTGGGACAGAAAATGCGCTTTACGCCGCAGACCTTCCTCTGCTTTGCCGCGCTGATGAAACGCGGCGGCCGGGCGGAGACGCTGGGGGCTTATATCAAAGGCTTTTTCGATCCCGCCGTGTGCGACGGACTCTTCACACTGCGCGATCCAAAGCCTTATGTTCATTATCTTATCAATTTGCTCGGGCGGCTGAATGGCTGAATTCCGCCTGTGTGGTCAAAACGGAAAGGAGGTATGACATGGCGGAAAAGAAACGCTCGATCCTTACCTCGGCGACGCTGATTGCCGCGGTGATGCTGCTCTCCAAGCTGCTGGGCTTTGCCCGCCAGGTGGTCATTGCCTCCGCATTTGGCTCAGGCGGCGAGACGGACCTTTACTTTGTCTCGAGCGACTTTATGATCAGCCTCTCGGGTGCACTGCTCTCGGCGCTGAGCACGGCGCTCATCGCGCGCTATATCGAAATCGCGGTCAAGGATTCCAGGCGCGCCGCCAACGCGGTCGCGTCTCAGATGCTCTCGTTGTTTCTGCTCATCGGCGCGGCCTGTATCCTGCTGATCGATGTTTTTGCACCGCAGATCGGACGGGTGCTTGCTCCGGCGGTCAGCGGGGAGAACGCTGCGCAGCTGGTGCACTATCTGCGCTTTTTCTCCATTACCTTTATTTTTACGGCATTTCAGTCGATCTATGCCTCGGTGCTCAATGCGAATGACCGCTTTGTACCGGGCAAGCTCTATGGCATTGTCTATAACCCCATCGCCATCGGCTGCGTGCTATTTCTCTCCGGCCGTTACGGTATTCGCGTGCTGCTCTGGGCATATCTTGCGGGCAATATTTTGCAGACCCTGCTTCTGCGCTGGTGCAACCGCGGTGTGTTCGCCTTCCGGCCCTCACTGAACTTCCGGGATGAAAACGTCCGCTGCCTCGTCCGCCTTTCGATCCCGCTGCTGCTGAGCAATCTTTTCATTCAGCTCAACGGCATTGTGGATAAGGCGCTGTGCTCCTATCTTGGCGAGGGCTTCGCATCGAATTACCAGTACGCCTACACGCTTGAGCA
This sequence comes from uncultured Oscillospiraceae bacterium, assembly GCA_934589665.1. Taxonomy (GTDB): domain Bacteria; phylum Bacillota; class Clostridia; order Oscillospirales; family Oscillospiraceae; genus Hominicoprocola. The sequence goes on from CAKTOJ010000062.1 coordinate 8,111, forward strand.
GTTTGTCACCGGCACCATCACCGCGACGCTCAGCCTGATCCTGCTCTCGCGGTATTCGACCTATGTGGCGCAGAACGATACGGAGAGTCTGGTGCGTGAGTTCCATAATTCCGTCGGCGGACTGGTGCTGTTTCTTGCGCCCATCGCGCTGCTTACCTGTATTTTCGCCTATGATATCGTCAGCATCGTCTATCTGCGCGGTGAGTTCGATGCTTCGGCGGCGCGGATCACCGCACAGGCGCTTGTCGGCTTTGCCGTGGGCTTCCCACTTATCGCTGTGCGCGAAATGTTCATCCGGCTCCACCTTGCCTATCAAAACACGCGGATGCCGATGCTGGCCAATGTTGCGGCGGTGGTGCTCAATGCGGCACTGAGCATCGTCCTCGCACAGTTTATCGGCATCCTCGGCGTTGCGCTGGCGACGAGCCTGAGTGTGCTGCTGACGATCTTCCTGCTCAACCGCTCGGTGCGGCAGTATATTCCGCAGCATCGCTTTTCCCAGTTCCTGCCCCTCTTTGCCCGCACGGCGGCAGCCTGTGCGCTCTCCGGTGCGGCGGCGGTTTTCCTGCGCGGCGCGCTGCCGCTGGGCCTGCTTCCGCGTTTTATGGTCACGGTCGTGTGTGCGGCGGCGGTCTATCTGGCGGCGCTGCTGGCGCTCCGCTGCCCGGAGCTTACCGGGATGCTTGGCGCTGTGCGGACAAAGCTTGACAAGAGACGGAAAAAACCGTAAAATATTCATTTGTCAATACACCCGCCGCGCGGCAGGGAACGGTTCCTGCTGGCCGCCCGGCGGCAGAAATAAGAGGAGAAAATCAACATGGCACAGGACAAGAAGGTCGAACAGATCACCAATATGGAGGACGATTTTGCCCAATGGTATACTGACATCTGCCGCAAGGCGGAGCTGGTGGAGTATGCCAGCGTCAAAGGCTTTACCATTCTTCGCCCCTACGGCTATGCGATCTGGGAGAATATCCAGCGCATCATGGACGGCGAATTTAAAAAGACCGGCCATGAGAATGTGGCGATGCCTGTTCTGATCCCCGAGAGCCTGCTGAAAAAGGAGGGCGAGCTGGTCAACGGTTTTGCGCCCGAGGTCGCGTGGGTCACGATGGGCGGCAGTGAAAAGCTGGAAGAGCGCCTTGCATTCCGCCCCACATCGGAGACGATGTTCTGCGACCACTGGCACAATGTGCTCCAGACCTACCGCCAGCTCCCAATGCTCTACAACCAGTGGTGCTCCGTGATCCGCTGGGAAAAGACCACGCGCCCGTTCCTGCGCAGCCGGGAATTCTGGTGGCAGGAGGGCCACACCATCCACGAGACCGCCGAGGAGGCCAAGGCGGAGACGGAGCAGCAGCTCAAGTGCTACGCCGATTTCTTTGAGAACGTCCTCGCCATTCCTGTCGTTCCCGGCCGTAAGACCGAGAAGGAAAAGTTTGCCGGCGCGGAGGCGACTTACACGGTTGAGTGCATGATGAAGGACCGTAAGGCGCTTCAGGGTGCGACCAGCCACTACTTCGGCGACAAGTTCTCCC
>CAKTOJ010000063.1 GCA_934589665.1 uncultured Oscillospiraceae bacterium
TTGCGGAGGATGGAGAGCTGAATTTGCCGCCCATAGGGCAGCTTATGTGTCCGTCAGGAGAGGATAGCGAATGAAATCCTCATGTATTTCCGCAGCCGCAGAAAATTGCAGGGCGAGGTCTCCTTGTCTGACTCCATTGAAACGGATCAGGATGGCAACGCACTCATGCTCATGGACGTCGTCGGGGTGGATGATACGATGTTCTCTGATCTTCAGGACAAGGAGGATGGCGCGCTGGTCCGCCGCCTTGTGCGGGAGTGCCTGACGGACCGGGAGCGCGAGATCATTACGCTGCGTTACGGACTTGGCGGTGGTATGCCGCGCACACAGCGTGAGATTGCCGTCAAGCTGGGTATCTCGCGGAGCTATGTATCGCGCATCGAGAAACGGGCGCTGGAAAAGCTGGAGGAGGCGCTCGGAGGACGGGAATGAGATAAAAAGCGTCCCGCTTTGCGAAAATTCTGCAAAGCGGGACGCTTTCAAGCATGGTGGGGAAAATCCGGTCAGACCTTGGGGAGCGTGGCGAAGCTGGCCGCAAGCTCTTCGTCGGTGGGAATATAATCGTCCATTTTACCGTCATTGAACTTTTCGTAGGCGACCATATCGAAATAGCCGGTGCCGGTCAGGCCGAAGACAATGGTCTTTTCCTCGCCGGTCTCGCGGCACTTGACGGCCTCGTCAATGGCGGCGCGGATGGCGTGGCTGCTCTCGGGTGCGGGGAGGATGCCTTCAGTGCGGGCGAAATACTCCGCCGCTTCAAAAACGGAGGTCTGCGGAACGGAAACGGCCTCCATCATGCCGTCGTGGTAGAGCTGGGAGAGGATGGAGCTCATGCCGTGATAGCGCAGGCCGCCGGCATGGTTGGGTGCGGGGATGAAGCCGCTGCCGAGGGTGTACATTTTGGCGAGCGGGCAGACCTTGCCGGTGTCGCAGAAGTCATAGGCGAATTTGCCGCGCGTGAGGCTGGGGCAGGAGGCGGGCTCAACGGCGATGAAGCGGTAGTCCGCCTCGCCGCGGAGCTTTTCACCCATAAACGGTGCGATCAGGCCGCCGAGGTTCGAGCCGCCGCCGGCGCAGCCGATGATGATATCGGGCTTGACGCCGTACTTATCCATGGCTGCCTTGGCTTCCAGACCGATGACGCTTTGGTGCAGCAGAACCTGATTGAGCACGCTGCCAAGCACATAGCGGTAGCCGGGCGTGGAGGTGGCGGCCTCTACGGCCTCGCTGATCGCACAGCCGAGGGAGCCGGTGGTGCCGGGATGCTCGGCGAGGATCTTGCGGCCGATGGCGGTGGTTTCGGAGGGCGAAGGGGTGACGGATGCGCCGTAGGTGCGCATGACCTCGCGGCGGAAGGGCTTCTGCTCATAGGAGACCTTGACCATGTAGACCTTGCAGTCCAGTCCCAGATAGGCGCAGGCCATGCTCAGTGCCGTGCCCCACTGGCCGGCGCCGGTCTCGGTCGTCACGCCCTTGAGACTCTGATTCTTGGCGTAATAGGCCTGTGCGATGGCGGAGTTGAGCTTGTGGCTGCCGGAGGTGTTGTTGCCCTCAAATTTATAATAAATCTTCGCGGGTGTTTTCAGCTTTTCCTCCAGACAGTAGGCGCGCACGAGCGGCGAAGGACGGTACATCTTGTAAAAGTCCTGAATTTCCTGCGGAATGGGATAGAAAGCAGTGTCGTTGTCCAGTTCCTGACGGATCAGTTCGTCGCAGAAAACGCCGGAGAGCTCCTGCGCTGTCATGGGCTCGAGCGTGCCGGGGTTGAGCAGCGGCGCGGGCTTGTTTTTCATATCCGCGCGAAGATTGTACCAGGCCTTGGGCATCTCGCTCTCTTCGAGATAGATCTTGTAAGGGATTTTTTCGTTTGCCATGTTCGGCTCCTTTCTTCTGGGGACGGAAAAACAAAAACTCCCGTCCCACAACAAATAAGCATTTGCTGGGACAGGAGTTGGTTCCTGCGGTGCCACCCGGCTTGACGCGTCGTCGGACGCATCCACTTTCGCACACAAATCATGTGCCGGCCTTTGTTTACGGAGAGCCTTGCTCCGTCGCACATACTTCGGGAGATCGCTCCCGTTTCCGCTTGCCCTCGGAAGTCCATTCCGCCCCGGCTTGTTCTGCCGCGCTCTCACCACCCGCGGCTCGCTTTGAGAAAAGGATCGGACCGTACTCACTCTTCCTCAACGGTTTAGCACAGTGTAGCATAGAAGTTCTCGCCTGTCAATCGGATAAATATGTGCAATTTCCGCACTGCTCGGCGAAATCGTTTATCCATCATGCATAAAAATGAAAAAGAGACGGCTCCGGCCGTCTCTTTTCTGCCTCTTTACTGCTCTCCGCCGGCCCCGTCGGTATCCGGCACGGGCGCTTGGGCGGCAAGCTGCTGCGCGGCCTCCGCCTTCGCTTCGGCAAGAAGTCTGCGATCCCCTTTGGTTTTGCAGCGGCTCTCATCGAATTGTGCCCAGAGGTCGGGACGGCGGAGCATCGTGCGAATGTAGCTCTGTTTTCTGCGCCATTTTTCCACGTTGCCGTGGTGGCCGGAAAGCAGCACGTCGGGAACTCTTCTGCCGTGCCATTCGTCGGGGCGGGAATACTGCGGGTACTCCAGCAGCCCGTCCCAGTGCGACTCCTCCATGAAGCACTCTTCGCCGGGGAGTACGCCCGGCACCATACGGCACACTGCGTCCGCAAGCGCCATGGCGGGGATCTCACCGCCAGTGACAACAAAGTCGCCCATGCTGATCTCTTCGTCCACGCATTCATCGATGAAGCGCTGGTCGATGCCTTCGTAGTGGCCGCAGACGAGGATCAGGTGGTCGTAGTGCTCCTTGAGCTCCCGCGCGACACCCTGTGTAAAGGTGCGCCCGCAGGGAGAGAGGTAGATGGTGTGCCCTCTGGAGCCGGTCTCCTCGCACACATGCGCCCAGCAGCGGTAGAGCGGGTCGGCCTGCATCACCGCGCCGCGCCCGCCGCCGTAGGGATAGTCATCCACCTGCATCTGCTTATTGGTGGTGAAATTCCGGATCTGGTGGGTCTTAATGGTGATGTACCCGCGCTCCTGCGCGCGGCCAAGGATGCTTGCGTTCATCATTGCGTCCACCGCGTCGGGGAAGAGCGTTAAAATATCAATCCGCATTGGTTTCCAGCCCCTCGATCATTTTGACATAGATCTCGCGCTTATCCGCATCGATATCCGTGATGAAAATGTTTTCCACCGCAGGGATGAGATAACACTTCTCCGGCCCGCGGACCTTATAGAGCTTGTGGGCGGGGTAGGTGAGCACATCCTCGACCACGCCGATATAGCGGTGGATGAAGTCCTCGTAGACCTCCATGCCGATGATCTCCGCGTCGAGGAATTCGCCCTTTTTCAGCTGGACTTCGCTGCGCCGGATGGAGAGGATCTTTGTTTTCAGCCCCTCGGCGGCGGTCATGTCGTCCCAGCCGGGGAAGTGCATGAGCACCATCTCGCCCTGTACGCGCCGGTCGGTGGGGCGGAACTGTGTGCCGTCCATATAAAGCGCCTTGAAGCCGGCAAGCTGCGCGGGCGTCACGTCCCACGGCTGAACCTTCACATCGCCCTTTACGCCGTGCGTGTTGACGATCTGGCCGACCTCGATGAATTCAGGTGCCGCAGACTTGGCCGGCTTACCCTTGGAAAAGATACCCATAGCGGGGACCTCCTTATATGTCTGAACGTTTTTTCACAGTATAACCGAAAACCGCCGCGAGGGCAAGTGCCGTTTTGCGCCGGCGCTTGACGGCGGCGCGGCCTTTGTGCTATAACATGGGACAGAATGAAAAACATGCTCAGGAGGTATGGATATGCTCATTTCCACCAAGGGACGCTACGCGCTGCGCGTGATGCTGGAGCTGTCGCAGAATGTGGAGGGCTATATGCCGCTGCCGTACATTGCCCAGCGGCAGGAGATTTCGGAAAAATATCTGGAAAGCATCATTTCGATGCTCGTTAAGGCGAAAATGGTGGAGGGCCAGCGCGGAAAGGGCGGCGGCTACCGCCTCAGCCGCAAGCCGGAGGAATACTCCGTGGGCGAGATCCTGCGCTGCGCGGAGGGCTCGCTTGCGCCGGTGTCCTGCTTGATGGGGGAGAATACCTGCCCGCGTGCAGGAAAATGCAAATCACTGCCCGTGTGGGAGAAGCTGGATGAGCTCATCAACGATTATCTTGACAGCGTCACACTCTCAGACGTGCTAAGCCAGAGCGGCGGGGACACCTGCGGCATCTGAAGGCGCGATTCGCCGCCGGAAACACGGCGGCAAAAAAATATTTATAAAACATATTGACAAAGTATGTTTTCTGGTGTATATAAAACATACAAAACAAGTAGGCGATAAAACAAACCGGCCCGGCTCTGCTTTGGAAGAGCACGGCGCCGAGGATCATCGTGACGATCCTGCCCCGCTGTTTGCGGGAGCTGGAGAAAAGAGAAAATACAAAAGAGATCCACAAGGAGGACTACCAATGACTGTTTACGCGGACAATGCGGCAACCACTAAAATGAGCCGCACCGCCATCGACGCGATGCTGCCTTATATGGAGACGATCTACGGCAACCCCTCCAGCCTGCACAGCGTTGGGCAGCGTGCGGCGGAAGCGCTCGCTGCTGCCCGCGAGACGGTGTCGGAGTGTCTGGGCTGCTCGCCCAAGGAAATTTATTTCACCTCCGGCGGCAGCGAGGCGGACAATCAGGCGATCATCTCCGCCGCCCGTATCGGTGAGCGGAAAGGGAAGAAGCACATCATCTCCACAGCCTTTGAGCACCATGCCGTGCTCCACACGCTCAAGAAGCTGGAAAAGGAAGGCTTTGAGATTGAGCTTCTGCCGGTCGGCCCGACCGGCACGATCACTGCACAGCAGGTCGCGGATGCCATCCGTCCGGACACCTGCCTTGTTACGGTGATGTATGCCAACAACGAGATCGGCTCCATTCTGCCGATCGCGGAGATCGGTAGGGTCTGCCATGAAAAGGGTGTACTGTTTCACACGGACGCCGTGCAGGCGACGGGCCATCTGCACATCAATGTCAAGGAAGAAAACATTGACATGCTCTCGCTCTCCGGCCACAAGTTTCACGGCCCGAAGGGTGTGGGCGCGCTCTATGCCCGTCAGGGCATCCCTCTGACGAACATCATTGAGGGCGGCGCACAGGAGCGCGGCAAGCGCGCGGGCACGGAGAATATCCCTGGCATCGTCGGCATGGCCGCGGCGCTCAAGGAGGCCTGCGAGCATATTGACGAGAACGCGAAGAAGGTTTCCGCGCTGCGTGACCGGCTGATTGAGGGGCTTTCCAAGATCTCCCACAGCGCGCTCAACGGCGATCCGGTCAACCGTCTGCCCGGCAATGTGAGCTTCTGCTTTGAGGGCATCGAGGGCGAGAGTCTTCTTCTGCTGCTTGACGCGGCAGGTATCTGTGCGTCCTCCGGCAGTGCCTGCACCTCCGGCTCGCTCGATCCCAGCCATGTTCTGCTGGCGATCGGCCGCCCGCACGAGGTCGCGCACGGCTCGCTGCGGCTGAGCCTGTGCGAGTGGAACACAGAGGAAGAGGTTGACCACATTCTTGCCGAGGTTCCGCGCGTGGTGGAATACCTGCGCGATATGTCCCCGATGTGGAAAGATCTTATCAGCGGCAAAAAGCAGTTTATCCTGTAAGGAGGAATAGAAAATGGCTTTGTATACGGATACGGTAATGGATCATTTCATGAACCCGCGCAATGTCGGCGAGATCGCCGATGCGGACGGCGTCGGCGAGGTTGGCAACGCCAAGTGCGGCGACATCATGAAGATGTACCTGAAGATCAAGGATAATCGCATTGAGGACGTCAAGTTCGAGACGTTCGGCTGCGGCAGCGCCATTGCATCGAGCTCCATGGCCACCGAGATGGTCAAGGGCAAAACGGTGGACGAGGCGCTGGCTGTGACGAACAAGCAGGTCGTTGACGCGCTCGGCGGACTGCCGGCGCACAAGCTGCACTGCAGCGTTCTGGCCGTGGAGTCCATCAAGGCGGCGGTCAAGGACTATTACGACAAGAACGGCATCGAATACGACCACTCCAAGTTCCCCGACTGCGGGAGCTGTGAGGGCGGCTGCCACATGGTGTAAACAAGAGAAGAAAGCGCTCCGAACCGTGTTTTGCGGTTCGGAGCGCTTTTTTAATGGTTTCCGCAGCCGCCCTTATCGTGCAGAGAGCACGAGGACTGGAAGCCGCAGGCATTGCATTTGTTATTTGGGTCGCGGGCGATGGCACCACTGAGAAAGGAGAGCACCGCTTTCTCGGAAGAGCCGGTGTAGCCGGGGAAGAGCATGATGCCGGCCGCGGCGGTCTCCAGCTTTTCTTCGCCCGAAAGTTCACCGCACAGCAGGGCGTCTACACCGTACTGCTCGAGCTGCTCAACGGCCGCACGTGTGTCGCCGATGTGCTCGGCGGCGACAAAGAAGCTGCGGACGATCCGACCGTGGTCGTCCTCAAAGAAACGAAACCCGTCGCTTCCGGCGAGAGAATCGGAGACGGCGGCATGAAGTTCGGGAACAGCGATACGCATAAAATTTTCCTCCTTGTACATTCATTGGTGAAACCGCTCGGCGGCGCGGATGCCGCGCAGAAGATCATCAAGCGTGCGGGCGTAGTCGGTGCTGCTTCGCGCCTTGGCCTCCGCGTGGGATATGGCAAGGCGGTTGATGCTGAATATGGCGCTCACGCCTGCGTCATAAGCGCTGTAGGCGTCGTCGGCAACATCGCCGACGAGGGCGAAAACGGGGACACCGTGCGCTTTTGCGCGCCGCGCTACACCGCTGACGACCTTGCCCTGCATGCTCTGCGCGTCGATGCGACCTTCGCCGGTAAGCACGAGATCTGCGCCGGCAAGGAGCTCGTCAAAACGGATCACGTCGAGCACGACCTCGATGCCGCGGCGCAGTCCGGCGCCGAGAAAGACAACACAGCCCGCGCCTGCCGCACCTGCCGCGCCGGCACCGGGAAGATCGGCGGCGGAACGGTTCAGCTCGCGCTGCATGACTGCGTCCAGCGCACGGAGCTGGCGGTCGAGCATACGGACTGTCGGCGCGTCCGCGCCCTTTTGAGGCCCGAAAATGTATGCCGCGCCGGTGGGGCCGTACATCGGATTGGAAATGTCGCACATGGCAGTCACCGATACGCCGCCGAGCCGCTCGCGCGCGGCGGAGATGTCAATGTGTGCAATGCGGTCAAGCGTTTCGCCGACAGGAAGAAACGAATGTCCCTCGCTGTCGGAAAAGCGGACGCCGAGCGCGGCCGCCATGCCGCAGCCGCCGTCATTTGTGGCGCTGCCGCCAAGTCCGAGCACAATGCGCCTTGCACCGTGTTCGAGCCCATGGAGCATCAGCTGCCCCACACCGTAGGTCGTGGTGACGCAGGCGTTCTTCCGCCCTGCGACAAGCGGCAGACCGGCGGCCGCTGCCAGCTCGATCACTGCCGTGCCGTCCGGCAGCAGAGCGTAAGCCGCGTCGATCGGTTCGCCGTAGGGGTTCTGTACGCCGTGCACGAGCACACGCTCGCCGCCGCAGATCTGCAAAAAGCAGTCCGCCGTACCCTCGCCGCCGTCGGCGACAGGCAGGGCGACGACCTCACAGTCCGGAAAGACAAGGGGGATGCGCTTACGTGCGATGGCGCAGATGCTCTGGCTGGGGAGCGAACCCTTGAAGGAATCGGAGATCACAATGCACTTTTTCATGTGCGGGCCTCCTCGATGCTTTTTTCTACAGTATACGCAAGGCTGGCGCGGGATTCAAGTCTTTTTGTCCGCGTGCGGCGGTGCTGCCTTCAAAAGACTGCTGCATAGAGCCTGCTTATACCTTCATTATATAATGTATAAGCGTATATCCTGCGTAATGTGCCCATTGCCTTGAACACTCAGCTTCCCATCAGCAGCCGCACGGCGGTGGCAGAAGAGAGAAACATCGCTGCATCTGCGCAGAGCGAGGCGGGGATGGTATAGCGTGTTTTTACGATGCCGGCCGATCCGAAGTAGACGGCGATGGTATAAAAGGTCGTCTCGCTGGACCCGAGCATCACCGCCGCCACGCGGCCAATATAACTGTCCGGACCGTAGGTTGCCATCAATTCACTTCCGACGGCCAATGCGCCGCTGCCGGAAATAGGCCGGATGAAAAGGAGTGGTGCGGTCTCCGGCGGAATCCCTACCATTTCCAGAGCGGGAGCGAGCAGAGTACCGAGATACTCCATCGCGCCCGACGCGCGAAACATATAAACGGCGGTCAGCAGCGCGATGAGCGAGGGAAGAATGTGGACGAGCACGTGCAGGCCTTCCTCCGCACCCTTGGTCAGCGCTGAGTAGACATCGACACGCTTTCCTAGCGCATAGCAGGCGGTGAAGCACAGCAGAACGGGGGCGAGCAGAGAAGAGAGCGACATGCCTTCACCCCCTCCAAACCCGCGCGAGCAGCTTTGCTGCACACAGGCCGACAGCGACAGAGAACGCGGAGGCGAGCCAGACGGGCAGCAGAATGTCAAACGGATCGGCGCAGCCGAGCGCGCTGCGCACGCCGGCGACCGTGGTTGGCAGAAGCTGGATGGAGGCAGAGTTGAGCACGACGAGCAGGCACAGCTCGTCGGATGCTGTGCCGCCGCAGCCGCGTGCCATGCGCCGCGCGGCACGAATTCCCAGCGGCGTTGCCGCGTTGCCGAGACCCAGCAGATCGGCGGCGAGGTTGGCTGAAACGGCGGCGAGCGTTTCACTGTCCCGGCTGGAATTCGGCAGCAGGCGCCGCAGCAGCGGATGGAACAGCCGCGCAAGCGCGGCGGAGAGACCGCACTGCTCCATAACCTCCATCACACCGGTCCACAGCGCCATCACGCCCGCCATGGAGACGCAGAGCTCGACCGCGGCGGCTGCGCCCTCCAGCACGGCGCTGCCGAGCAGGCCGACGCTGCCGCTCATCAGACCGAAAATAAGCGAAACGGTGACCATCCCGGTCCACAGCCATGCCATCGCCATGATATATCCTCCTTTTTCGGGCTTGTTTCGGGCTATTGTATGAGCACAGAGGAGGGTGCTATGCGCTTACGGCGAAAAGAACAAAAATTCTTTCCGATTTTCTCAAAAAAATTCAAAAAACCGCTTGACATTGGAAGGGATATCTTGTATAGTAATCAGGTCCGCGAATGGGAGTATCCTGCCCTGACGCGAACAAAACTGCGATGAACCGGGAGATTGCTCAGATATTCTGAGGTAACTTCCGGGGAGTATGTCCGAGAATCGGGCGGCTGAGATGAGTACCTGTACGCTGCGTAGATCGCTGCGCCATGTGTGACCGGCCGTTTATTCGTGCCGGTTTTCTTATGAGCTGGAATGATACGCACGGATAAGCGTATAAGAAAAGTCTCACCGTACGGCTTCGACAACCAGTGAAAAAACCGTACAAAAAGTAAGGAGAAACCGAAAATGGCAAAAGAAATGATTCGCATTCGCCTCAAGGCCTATGACCATCAGGTCATCGACCAGAG
>CAKTOJ010000064.1 GCA_934589665.1 uncultured Oscillospiraceae bacterium
CGACGCCTCTATTGCCGGCTGACTTCATTCAGCCGGAGCCTGCAAACAATTTTGCGCATAAATCTTGACGGCACCTGAATCACCCCTTGACGGTGCAGGGTTCAAGCGCGCTGAAATAATGACGGAGTAAAAGAAAAACCGTTGAAACATAATAGTTTCAACGGTTTTCCCCATTTTGGTCGGAGTGTAATTATAGGATTTCAGAAAACACAGATATATCAACGGTTTGCTGGCAGTCGGCAAGAGGTATTTATTCTAATCGAAGGCTATTTCATTGATTTAATAGCCTTCTTAATATCGTTGACAAAGAATGCAAGAAGGTTTCCTTTTTTTGCTTTTCTCAACCCCAAATCCTTTCTCATTTCATTCATAATATCTTCTAATAACAAGAGATTCTTTTGGGCTAACTCTGGATTTGCACCGTTTTCACGAAATTTCACCCATTTATTTACTACCCTTGAAGAACCCCAAAGGGTAATTTGTTTTGAAAACTGCGACAAATCTTCCAACATCTGCGCCTCTGTATATCTACCGCCATTTTTAGTATTCTGCTGAATTTTATAAACCATATCAACAAACTGGCCATAGGGTACTTCACGCTTTTTAGCAAGATATTCTTGACGACTTCGCTTATATTCAATGCGCTTTGCAACAACTGAACTTATCAGAACGCTAACAATGGAAACGCAACCAGTAATTAAAGTCACTATAACAACTGCATCGAGTTTTGAAGCAAGGGAAGCTAACCAATTTGCGGCGGCAGTCACACCAATAGTGATGTATTTTCCAATCATATACATCGCATAACCAAATGCCATGATAAGAAACAACAATAATAGCAAACCAAATAAGAAATTCAACTTGGGATGTTTTTCCGCAAAAGGCCTTTTATCTGTCTTTGAGTCCGGCTTCAAACTGTCCACCACCCATCTTCTAAGTATCACTATGATAACACAATAATCGGGAAAAAGCGACAAAAAGCGACAATAAAACAAAAAGGGTGAGTCCCATAAGGACTCACCCATGGTCCGAGTGACTGGAATCGAACCAGCGGCCTCTTGAACCCCATTCAAGCGCGATACCAAACTTCGCCACACCCGGATATTCTATTTCGCTGATGTCAGCCTAAATAAGATAGCATATCCTGTTGAAAAATGCAAGCCCTATTTTTCAAATTCTGAAAAATTTTTGAAAGACAAAGCGGAAAGTATTCTTGACGGGGCGGAGGGAGTGTGCTATCATCACCCTGTTCGTGGAAAGTATGCTCTGACTGCGGACGGATAAAATTCATTTCTGCCGTTCTGCCGGTGAGGAAGCGTCCGAACCGAAAGAGGGAGGAGAGACGCAGCGTGGCTGCGTCTGGTCGTGTTCTGCCATCCCTTCTGCCGAACGGCGGGAGGGATGATCTTATTTTTCAGGAGGAAGCATCATGGAAACGCGAGTCGCCGTGCTGGCCATCATCGTCCGCGAGGGAAGCTCCGTTCAGACGCTCAATGAGCTGCTGCACCAGTATGGGGCGTATATCATCGGGCGGATGGGCGTACCCTATCGGGAACGCGGTGTGAACGTCATCAGTGTGGCACTTGACGCGCCGGGTGATGTGATCTCCGCTCTGTCGGGCAAGATAGGACGTCTGGACGGCATTACGGCCAAGACGGTCTACGCGCCCGACGCCGCCATCAGAAAGGAAGAAAACGCATGAAGAAACTCAATAAAATTTTTGCACTGTGCCTGACGCTGGCGCTTGTCTTTTCGCTCGCTGCCTGCGGGCAGAAGGCGGAGGAGCAGCCCACGCCGGATGATGCTGCGTCGAACGAGACGGACGCGGCGGAATTTACCCCTGCAAGCTATTCCATTGCCGCGCTCAAAGGTCCAACCGCGATGGGCCTTGTGAAGCTGATGAAGGACAGCGAAGCGGGAGAGACCGGCGGAAACACCTATGATTTCACGCTCGCAGGATCTGCCGACGAGGTGACGCCCGCGCTCATCAAGGGCGAGCTGGACATGGCCTGCGTGCCCGCGAACCTTGCCGCTGTGCTCTACAATAAGACGGAGGGCGAGGTGCAGGTGCTGGCGGTCAACACGCTCGGCGTGCTCTACATCGTGGAAAACGGCGAGAGTGTGCAGTCTGTTACCGATCTCAAGGGACGGACCATCGTCGCCGCAGGCAAGGGCTCGACGCCTGAGTACGCCCTGCGGTATCTGCTCAGCGAGAACGGCATTGATCCCGATGCCGATGTGACGATCGACTGGAAGAGCGAGCACAGCGAATGCGTCGCGGCACTGGCGGGCGGACAGGCGGACATCGCGCTCCTGCCCCAGCCCTTTGTGACCGTCGCGCAGGGCAAGATCGAGGGCCTGCGCATGGCGCTCGACCTGACGGAGGAGTGGAATCGGATAGATAACGGCTCAACGCTCATCACCGGCGTGATCGTCGCGCGCCGCTCTGTTGTGGAGGAAAATCCCGCCGCAGTGGATGCGTTCCTCAAGGACTACGCCGAAAGTGTCGAGTGGGTGAATACCAACACGGCTGACGCCGCGGCGCTCATCGGTGAGTACGGCATTGTGGATGCCGCCGTGGCGGAGAAGGCTCTGCCATACTGCAACATCGTCTGCCTGACCGGCGCGGAGCTGCTTGACACGCTGCCCGGCTATCTCAACGTGCTCTTTGAGGCTAATCCCGCCGCAGTCGGCGGCGCAATGCCGGATAACAGCTTTTATTACGCCTGATTGAAAGCCCGGCGGCGGGGTGCAGCCCCGCCGTCGGCGTGTATGAAAGGAAGTGACCGTCCATGAAGCAGAGCAGAAAGCGCATCCGCCTCTGGGCGGTCCTTTTCTGGCTGCTTGTCTGGCAGACTGCAAGCGCCGCACTGGCCGCGGCCTATCCGCATGGCGCGCTGCTGCTTGCCTCGCCGCTTGCCGCGTTCGCGCGGCTTATTGAGCTGGCAGCCTCCGCTGCATTCTGGCAGGCAGCAGGCGTGTCGACTGCACATATCTTCGGCGGCTTCTTGCTCTCCTGCGTGCTGGCTGTCGTGCTCGCGGCGCTTTCCGCGCGGTATCGCCGTGTGGAAGAGCTGCTTGCGCCTCTGGCGGCGGTCGTCAAAACGGTGCCGGTCGCGTCGTTTATCATTCTTGCGCTCGTCTGGCTTCCGAGCCGCCGACTGTCGCTGTTCATTGCGGCATTGATGGTGTTCCCGCCGGTGTACTGCAATGTGCTCGAAGGAATCCGGTGTACGGACAGGGAGCTTCTTGAAATGGCGCGGGTATTCCGCGTGCCGTTTTCGCGGCGGCTGACGGGGATCTATCTGCCGCAGGTGCTGCCGTACTTCCGCTCGGCTGTCAGCGTGGCGCTGGGGCTTTCATGGAAGGCGGGAACGGCGGCGGAGGTCATCGGCCTGAGCGCCGGCTCGGTCGGCGAGCGACTCTATACCGCCAAGATATATTTCCAGACGGCGGACCTTTTTGCGTGGACGGCGGTGATCGTGCTGCTTTCGGCAGTGATGGAAAAGCTGTTTCTGCGCGCCGTGGACGCGCTGGCACGAAAGGCGGGAGTATGATGGAGCTGCGGGTGGAGCATCTGAATAAAAGCTATGATGGCGAGCGGGTGCTGCGGGATGTGAGCTTCACTGCGCCCGTTGGACTCACGCGTGTTGCGGGACGCTCAGGCGTCGGAAAGACGACGCTGCTGCGCATCCTGCTCGGGCTGGAGCGCCCGGACGGCGGAACGACGAACACCGCCTCGCTCCGCTGGGCAGCGGCCTTTCAGGAGGACCGCCTGCTCGGCCAGCTGGGTGCGGCGGAGAATCTGCGCTTTGCGCTCGGTGCGGGCCACGATGCTTGTGCTGCCGCGCGAATGCTTGAGGAGCTGGGTCTGGGCGATGTGGGAAAGAAAAGGGTGCGCGACTGGTCGGGCGGCATGAGGCGCCGCCTCGCGCTCGCCCGTGCGCTGCTCGCACCGGCGGACGCCGTCGCGCTTGATGAACCGTTTACCGGGCTGGACGAGGAAAACGCCGCCGCTGCACGGCGGTGCATCCTGCGCGCGGCAGAGGACCGGATCGTTCTGCTTGTCTCGCACGGAGAGGAGCTGTCCTCTGTGCGGACGGTGACGCTTGACGCGGAGAATTGATGTGCGGCGGTATTTGACTACTTGCGTCCGGCTGCGGTTCGGGGTATAATAAAAAATAAACCGCGGCGGAACGGAGGTATGGCTATGAAGCGGGATCGAAAGGAAAAATGCGAGGAACTGGCCGTTATCACGCCGGTGCAGGGGCTGCGTGTCCTGACCTCGCCGCATCCGGCGAAAAAGGAACACCGGCAGGCGCTGGAGGCGCTGCGCCGCGTGGATGTAAGGAAGCTTGCGCTGCTCTCATGCGGTGCGGCGGCGGTTGTTTCGGCGGTCGGACTGGCGGGACGGTATACGTTCTACCGCGGTGTGATGTCCGCTGAACTCAAGCGTCAGCTTGCCGCTGTGAACAAAAAGCTTGACCTTCTCACGGAACAGAATGAGCAGCTGCGCGCAGAGCTGGAAAAGAGAACGCAGAAGCCTGAAAACGAATAAAAAGGAAGCGGTCCGCCTAACTGGCGGGCCGCTTCCTTTTTTAAATCTCCGGTGCGCGGAAGTAGCGGTAATTCATCTTCAGAATATTGTGCAGGAAAGGAATGAACAATACGGCGTCCGCAGCCATCCATGCAAAGGGATCGGCGAAGCAGAGCGCATAGAACGCGGCGCTTGGGGCGGCGGCGCTGACTGTGCCGCCGGCGACCACCGCCGGCAGAAACAGGCAGACAACCACGCGCGCGAAGAGCTCGGCGGCTCCTGCGCCGAGCACAAACTGGGGCTTACCGATGCCCTGCACGCAGTTGCGCACGACGAAAATGAAGCCGAGGAAAAGGTAGAGCGCCAGATCGACGTAGAGGTAGGTGTTGCCGTAGCGCACGGTTTCTGCCGTCACCTTGTCGGCACTCAGAAAGATATAAAGATAGCTTCCGCCGCGCGAGAGCAGCAGTCCGATGGCGATGGAGGCAAGGCACATGCTCCACACGATGGCAAGCGACTGGAGTGTGCCCTTTTTGATGCGCTCGAAGCGGCCTGCGCCGAGGTTCTGCGCGGTGAAGCTGGTCATGGCCGCGCCGAGGCCGTTGAGCGGCGTCATCAGGAGGTTATTGAGCTTGTTGGCCGCGCCAAAGCCGTTTTGTGCGGCGTTGGAGATCATCGCTCCATCGAGCATATCGAACTGCACAACCACGCTCTGCATCACGATGATGCCCACGGAGAGAACAGAGAACTGCAGGCCCAGCGGCACGCCCTGAACAAGATGGCGCAGCACGTCGCGGCGGGTGATCGCCCAATCCTCGCGGTGCAGGCGAAGCTGGGGATATTTGACGAAGGCGTAAATGAAGCAGCCGATCGTGCTGATGAGCTGTGCAGAGACAGTGGCGACGGCCGCGCCGGCCACGCCCCAGTGGAAGGAGAGAATGAAGAGCAAATCCAGTCCCACATTGAGCACGGTGGAAAAGAGCAGAAAGGCCAGCGGCGTAGCCGAATCGCCCATGCTGCGCAGGAATGAGCAGATAAAGTTATAGAAAAGCTGCGCGCCGATGCCGGCGAAAATGATCGCGCAGTAGGTGTAGGCGGCGTGGTAGACCTCGGGGCTGGCAGGAGTGACGTTGATCCACGCGAGCATGGGCTTGAGCAGTGCCAGTGCAAGCGCTGTGAGCAGCGCCGTCAGCGCGGCGGAGAGCGCAAGCTGCGTCGTCATGGAGCGGCGCACGCCGGCATCGTCCCGTGCGCCGACATAGCACGAGGTCACGGTGCAGAAGCCTGCGCTTGCGCCGAAGGCGAACTGCAGAAAGATAAACACGAGTGAGGTCGTGTCGTTCACGCCTGCGACCTCGTTGGCCGTCAGTGTCTGGCCGACGATGGCTGCGTCGCTGATGGTGTAGACCTGCTGGAGCAGGTAGGAGACGATGATGGGGAGCGCAAAGACGAGGATCGTTCGCCAGCAGGGACCGTCGGTCAGGTCGACAGGGCGGAAGAATGCGCGCAGAGAAAATTTGTTATGTTCCATATTCAGCTGCCTTTTCTGCATGAAATAAGATAAATTCAGACTTTTTTCCAACTCGAAAATAAGATTATAGAGGGCCAACGGAAGAAAGTCAAGCGCGCTTTGCACAAATTTTGGCGTAAAAATATCGACGGGATGAATATTATGTCTACCTTGTCAAACCGGGGTACATCGTGTAGAATGGTGTCGGATAAAATTCTGACCACGGAGGTCCAAAGAAATGAAAAAAATGCTGCTGCCGCTGCTTGCGGCACTCACGGCCCTGCTTATGAGCACGGCTGCCGCCGCTGCGTACACAGATGTGCCGGAAAATTCGTGGGCGCGCGAGAGTGTGGAAAAGGCACAGGAGTATGGGTTGATGGAGGGGATCGGCGGCGGTGCGTTCGGCTACGGTGAGAGAATCTCGCGTGAGCAGTTCGTCACGGTGCTTGTGCGCATGTTCGGCTGGGAGGAGACGGACGGCGAGGATGCCGCCATTGACATTGCCGATTCCTGGGCGCGCGGCTATATCAATACCGCGGCGGCCAACGGCGTGTTCGACGCGGGCGGAAAGTTCCGGCCGCAGGAGGATATCACACGCCGTGAGATGGCGGTCATGCTGGTGCGGGCGCTCGGCCTCGGCGAGCTGGCCAAGGCCGACGCGAGCGCGGAGCTGCCGTTCACCGACGTCACAGAGCAGCGAGGCTATATCGCCATTGCCTACGAGATCGGTATGACCACCGGCACGACCGACACGACCTTCGAGCCGGCCGGCACGGCCACGCGCGAGCAGGCGGCAGCCATGCTGGTGCGCGTTTATGAGAAATATAACGCGCCGACGACGTGGAAGCATGCATTTTACGCACTATCGTCTTATTCTCAGCTTGAGGAGGCCAAGCGCTTTGACGAGGTCAGCCTCGGCTGGAGCCATGTGACCTACAGTGCGGAGGAGGGGGCGAAGCTCTCAACGGAAAAGGACGGCAGCAGCTCATTTTACATGCCGGCGGCCTATGCCGACGTGATCCCGCCGCTGCGCGAGGCGGGCGTAGAGCTGAAGCTGTGCGTGTTTATGTCCGGCTCGTCCCTGCGTGCCATGCTTGCCGACGGAGCGGCGCGCACAAGCACGGTGGAGCAGATCATGGCGGAGCTCGACCGGGTTTACCCCGATCTCGGATACGCGCCCTACAGCGGCGTGACCATCGACTTTGAGGGCCTGCGCGCATCGGACAGGGAGAACTTCAACGCATTTTTGACGGAGCTGTCCGAGGCTGTCCGCGCCAAGGGGCAGACGCTCTACGCCGCGGTGATGCCGGCGGTGTTTAACGCGGCCTATTTCGACGGCTATGACTTTGCCGCGCTCGGCAGACTCTGCGACCGTGTGATCCTCATGGCGCACGATTACGCCTCCACCGACCTCACCGGCTTCCTCAATTCGCGCTATTACCGCAATCATGCCTGCGCGCCGCTCTATAAGGTCTACTATGCTGTGCGTGCAGCGGTGGAGCAGATGGACGATCCGGCGAAGCTTGCGCTGGCTGTAAGCATGGATGCGATGGCATGGCAGACGGATGAGGACGGCCTGCTTACCGTCGTCAAGCCCACGCGTCCGCTCTACACGACTGTGACAAAGCGGCTGCGTCAGGCAGACACCGTGATGGGCTGGTCGGATACGACGCGCTCGCCGTGGTGCACGTATGTGACCGAGAGCGGGCAGCATATCTTCCTCTGGTATGAGGATGCACGCAGCATTTCCCAGAAGCTCTCGTGTGCGAAGCTGCTCGGCGCAACCTCGGTCTCCGTCTGGCGGCTGGGGATGATCCCGACCTGCACGGATGAGGGGCTGCATTACGATGTGATGAGCGTGCTGATGAAGTAAAAAACGACAAAAAGGAAGCGGAGAGACGATTTGTCTCTCCGCTTCCTTTTTTTCCTGAATGAAGCAGGGTCACTGGTCCGCGGGATCGACGGCGATGGCGGGGCTGACCTCTCTGGCCCATTCGATCGCGTGCTCGCAGAACATTTTGGTGATGGTGGAGGATTCCGCTGTGTGGCTCACGGCGATGCCGATATCGCGGTAGTAGGGCTGGTCGAGCGGTTTTTTGACGATGCCGTGACGGTTTGGGTGCAGGATCAGATTGTGCACCACACTGATGCCAAGACCGCATTCGACCATGGCAAGAATGGCGAAGTCGCTGCTGACCTCGAACTTGATGCGCGGCGACTGCTTGAGATGGTCGAGGAAGAGGTTGATCTCGTAGTCCTGTTCTTCCTTGAGGCTGATGAAGTCCTCGTCGGACAGGCGGCTGACCGGAAAACAGTCCGCGTCGCGCAGCGGGTGGTTCGGCGGCAGGATGACCGTCAGCGAATCGCGCAGGAGGAAGGTTGTGTCGAAGTCGTTTGCGGTCGGCATGGCGAGAAAGCCGCAGTCGATCTGTCCGCGGCGCAGCCAGGTGGCGATCTCGTTATATTCGCCGTTGAGGATCTGAAAGCGGATGTTCGGATATTTTTCATGGAAGGATTTGATCATCAGCGGCATCCAGCCCGTCGCCATGCTGGTGAACGCGCCCACGCGGATCAGGCCGCTCTGCAGTCCGTGCAGCTCGCCGACGGCAAAGTTCAGATCCTCCTGCCCCTTGACGATGGACTGGATAATCGGCAGAAGCTGCGATCCCTCCGAACTGATCTCGATGCCCGAGCGGTTGCGCGTGAGCAGCGGCACGTTCCACGCTTCCTCCAGGTCCGCGATCATGCGGCTCACGGCCGACTGCGTGTAGCCCAGCGCGGCGGCTGCCTGCGTGATGCTGCCCGTCTCAATGGTTTTGAGGTAGGCAAGGTACTTGTGGATCATGGGCCCTCATCTCCTTCTCTCTTATAACCGATTATAGCAAAAGTGAATCATCTGTCAAGCATTCCGTTTTGGAATGCAAAACAGAAGAATGATTTTCTTGTGCATTCCGCAATAAAACTATATACTGAGCATGCAGATAATTAAACACTATCGTGAGGCGGCTTGCAAGTCAATGAAAGCGATTTTGCAAAACGCCGGAATTTTTTAAGGAGGCTATCACCATGATCCATTACTCCTGCATCGGCGCGACCGGCTATGTTTGCGGCGAGGTGCTGCGCATGATGGTCAACCACCCCGACGGCGAGCTTGTCAACGTTCTCGACACCTATGGCGTCGGCGACGCGATCTCCACCCACCACCCCGCGCTGCGCGGCTTTTATGACCAGACCATCATCGACCTGACCGAGGAGAATGTGCGCGAGACGGCGAAAAAGAGCGACGTGGTCATGATCCAGGTCCCCTCCGGCGACGTGGCCAGGTGGGCTGAGATCGTTCTGGCCGAGGGCTCCCGCATTATCGACATCGGTGCGGACATCCGCTTCCGCGACGTGAAGGTCTGGGAGAAGTGGTACGGCGACAAGCACACCAATCCCCAGATGACCCA
>CAKTOJ010000065.1 GCA_934589665.1 uncultured Oscillospiraceae bacterium
AATCGCGTCGGCAGCCTTATCCTCCGAGCCTGCAGTGATCTCCTCCGGCACAAAGAGCGCATGGAGATACCTTGCACCCGCCGTCAGAATATTGTCATGGGCCGTTCCGCGATCATAAAAGGCGCGCTCCGCGCACGGCGTATGGTCGACCTGCGGAATATCGTCAAAGGCAATATGCGCGATCTCCATGCCGTCGGGCAGCACAAAGCTGACCGCACTGCCCCGCGCCTTGTCCGCATTCGCGTTCAGCCGCGCCGCAAGCTCCTGCACTGTCATGCCGCCGCACGCAACGCCATTGACGCTGGTATTGGGATAAAAGCGCTGCGCGCCGAGCGCCCATGCGCCAAGGCCCAGATAGGCCACCGCAAGCACGCCTGCCGCAAATGCGGCGATGAGAGGCCTCTTTTTTCCACCTTTCTTGAGACGCTTGCCGCCTCTGGCCGCCTCGTTCGTCCCGGTCGTCGGCAGCGCCGCTTCGTTCTTCTTTTCTTCAAAGGCACCCATATTCTCTTCCATCTCCCGGCACCCTCCCGCTATCCAATCGTTCTGCCGCGGCATACGCCGCGGTTACTGTATTATAGCATGGATCAGCAGAAAAAGAATAACGATTTGGTTACAAAAACAGGAAAAGAGCACCCTTTCGGGTGCTCTTTCTTATGCTGTTGTGAGCGCTCTTACACCACCGCGAAGAACTTGATGAGGAAGAGGACGGAGATCACATAGGTCAGGACGCTGACCTCCTTGGCCTTGCCGGAGAGAACCTTGACAAAGGTGTAGGAGATCAGGCCGAGGCCGATGGCGTGGCCGATGGAGCCAGAGATCGGCATACCGATGAGCATGATGGAAACCGGCAGCATCTGATCCATGTCGTCGAAGTTCACATTCTTGAGACCCTGAAGCATCAGAACACCGACGTAGATAAGGGCCGCGGAGGTCGCAGCACCGGGAATGATGGCCGCGACAGGCGCAAGGAACATGCAGGCGAGGAAGAGCACTGCTGTGGTCAGCGCGGTCAGGCCGGTACGACCGCCGGCTTCCACACCGGAAGCGGACTCGATGAAGGTGGTGACGGTGGAGGTACCGGTGCAGGCGCCCGCGACCGTACCGATCGCATCGGAGAGCAGAGCCTCCTTCATCTGGGGCATGTTGCCCTCAGAATCGACCATGCCGGCGCGGGAAGCCGTACCGACGAGGGTGCCGATGGTATCGAACATGTCGATCATGCAGAAGGTGATGACCAGTGTGATGGCGGTGAACCAGCCAATGTTCACAAAGCCCGCGAAGTCAAACTTGAAGAGCGTGGTGGAGACCATGTCGGCAAAGGGGGGCACAAAGCTCGCCGTGGCCAGACTGGCAAAGGGATTGACATGCAGGAACAGCGCACTGCCGCCCCAGTAAAGTACAGAGGAGAAGAGCATGCCGAGCAGAACAGCCGCCTTGACGCCCTTCTTGGCCAGAACGACCATCACAAATACGCCAAGGAAGGCCGTAACAGCCGTGAGGACCATGGTGTGATAGCCGGAGCCCATGCTGCCCTGAATGATGCTGGGCGTGAGTGCGCCGAAGAAATCGCGCATGATGTAGAACGGGCCGCCGTTTTCGGAGTAAATACCGACATTGGAGCCAAGGCCGATGTTCATGAGCATCAGGCCAATGGCGGGGGCGATACCATAACGCACGCCGAGAGGAATGGCCTCGACGATCTTCTCACGAACCTTGAGGAGCGTGAGGATCAGGAACACGATGCCCTCAATCAGGATGATGACGAGCGCAGCCTGAAAGGCGCTTTCATAGCTGCAATCGTTGATGACGGCGATGTTGGCGACGACAACGGCGAAGAAGCTGTTGAGACCCATACCGGGCGCCATCACGAAGGGCTTGTTAGCCAGAAAGGCCATGCAGATCGTGCCGATGGCGGAAGCAATGCAGGTGGCGAGGAACACACCGTTCCACAGCGGGGTGCCAACCGCGAACCCGGTCAGCAGATTGGGGTTCAGGGCGATGATATAGGCCATCGTCATGAACGTGGTAAGACCAGCCAGCAGCTCGGTTCTTACCGTAGTACCGTTCTCCTGGAGCTTAAATAGCTTTTCCATGATTTCTCTCCCTTTCTTATGTTTCGTCATTTCACCTAAATAATTTTCAGGTCTCATAACGAAGATTCAGCATAATTATAAGGTTTGTGTCGAAAAATTGCAATACCCTCCCCGCAATTTCAATATGTTTTTTTCTTTTACCGGATAGAAATGGGGCATATGGCGGGAAGTGGCGGTTGTTTTTGATCGAAAATCTGCTATAATTCTGCTATCCTGATGAATTTTGAGGAGAGCAAGCTTGAAACTGTCTCATATCATTTTTGCACCCGCCGAAGCGGAGCCAAAAGAGCGCCGCGCCCACAGAGTCTATCTTGGCGTACTGCTCACGCTCATCTCGCTCGGCATCGGCCTGCTCGGCCTGCTGCTGACAGCCTGCGCGGACATCTCGCTGCCGAATCTGGAGCTTTTGAAGTCCTATTTCACTCATCCTCTGCTGCTCACGCTCAACCTTCTGCCGCCGGTGCTGCTGGTCTGGCTGGGATACTTCCTCTCTGGGCGCTGCTGGTGCGGCGTGCTTGTGAGCGCGCTGTTCGGCGCCGGGCTACCGCTGGTCAATTATTATAAGGTGATGCTGCGCGGCGACCCGCTGCTGGCAAGCGACATCCTTCTTTTTCGCACGGCAAAGGGCATCATGGGGCACTATACCTTTGATCTGACCGCTCCTGTCCTTTTCACGCTCGCGGCACTGGCTGCCGCACTGCTCTTCTCCGGCTTTCTTCTGCGCCGCGACGGTCTGCCCGCCCGCACACGTGTGGTTGGCGCGGCGGTCTGTCTGCTCCTCGGCGGCGGACTTTATTTTGGGGCATATGCCAACGAAGCGGTTTATGCCAAAACGGCGAACAATGATCTGATCAACGTCTGGTCGGACAATGAGGTTTTTCTCTCGCGCGGCTTCGCCGTGTCGTTTCTCCATTCCGTGCCGGAAATGTTTCCCGAGAAGCCGGAGGGCTATGATAAGCGCGAGGCCAAGGCGCTGCTCGCGCAGCTGCCCGACGCGAACATTCCCGACGACCGGAAGGTCACCGTCATGGGAGTGATGCTGGAGGCCTTCTGCGATCTCACGGATCTTGACGCGCTCTCCGGCCTCTCCGCGGTGCAGAAGGTCTACGCGCCGTGGCACGCGCTGGAGGAGCAGAGTCTTTCCGGTGATCTGCTCACGAACATCTTTGCCGGCGGCACGGTGGATACCGAATGGGGCTTTTTGACCGGTGAGAGCCGGCACGATAAATACCGCAGCGCGGTCGGCTCCTATGTGCGCTATTTCGACGCACAGGGCTATGCCACACACTATGCACACCCCGGCTACAGCTGGTTTTATAACCGGGAAAACGTCAACGAATACCTCGGCTTCCAGCAGAGCGTTTTCACCGAAAACGGCTTCGGAGAGCTGGTCGACCCGGTCACGGCGGCATGGCATTCTGACCGGCAGCTGGTCGACTATCTGCTGCGTGATCTGGACGCGGCGGGCGGCGCTCCTCTGTTCTCCTTCGCTGTGAGCTACCAGAATCACGGTCCCTACGGCACCGACAGCGCACCGCGCGCCTATGTTTCCGCGCGGCAGACCGGTCTTTCGGAGGAAAGCTGCAATATCATCAACAACTACTTAAACGGCGTGAAGGAAACCATCGGCGAATACGTCCGCCTGACACAGGAGCTGGAACGACGCGATACGCCTGTGGTGCTGGTGCTCTTCGGCGATCATAAGCCGTGGATGGGCAATGGCGGAAGCGTGTACGCCGAGCTCGGCGTGGATTTCGACGTTTCAACGCTCACCGGCTTCCGTAACTACTATTCCACGCCCTATCTCATCTGGGCGAACAGCGCAGCAAAGAAGGCGCTCGATACGGGCTTCACCGGGGACGGCGGCGAGTTTTCCCCCTGCTTTTTGATGACACGGCTGTTTGACGAGTGCGTGTGGGACGGCCCCGGCTTCATGCAGCTCTCCCGCACCATGCGCGAGATCTCTCCGCTTGTTCACGAGCGCGAGCTGTTTTTACAGGGCGGCGTACTCACCTCCATTCTCAATGACACCGACCGCAGCTTTTACCTCTCCTTCCTCGGCGCACAGTATTACCGAGAGCATGTGCAATACAACTGAACCAAACAGGAAAAGAGACGCCCTCACGGCGTCTCTTTCTCATTTCTTCATTTTCCGGATATCATCGCCGAAAAACGGCAGGATGCGGTAGGCCCCCTCAATGCGGGAGAGAATATTCGCGCCGTAGCGGCGTGAGAGCTCAAGGGGCGAAAGATTCGTGGAAATGATCGTCTTTTTGTTCGTCATCAACCGCGTGTTGACGATCTGGTAGAACGCGCTGCGGACAAACTCCGTCGTCAGCTCCGTGCCGAGGTCGTCAATGATGAGCAGGTCGCAGCGCAGGAAGCGTTCCACGTCCTCCTCTGCGCCGTCCTCGCCGCGGGAGAACTTCTGCGCTTCAAAGCGCTCAAAAACATGGGCGGCGGTATCATAGACGACCGAATGGCCCGTCTCGCTCACAACGCGCGCGATGCAGGCCGAAAGGAAGGTCTTTCCCAGCCCCGGATCGCCGGAGAGCAGCAGATTCCCGCTGCGTGCGGAAAATTCATATGCGTAATCGCGGCAGGTGTCGTACACACGCTCCATATTCGCGCGCGGCGAAATGTCCTGATCCGCTGGCGGATAGGGTGAATACACGTCAAAGGAAAACGTCTCAAAGCTCTGCGTACCAAGGTCGAGCAGCTGCGAGAGCTCCTCCATCTGCACACGGGCATAATAATCGTTCAGGCAGGAGCAGACCTCGCCGCCGCGCCATCCGGTATCCCCGCACAGCGGGCAGTTCGGCTTGTCCTCCAGATAATCCGCCGGATAGCCGTGCGCGGTGAGCAGCTCTGCACGCTCGCGCTGAAGCGACAGATTTTCTTCCTTCAGTGCCTCAATCGCGGGGCGCGGATCGGCGCCCCGGCGCAGCACCGAGGCAATGATCTTCGACATCGTCGCACGCAGCGCGGCATCGATCTCCGCGATGCGCGGAATGGCGGCATATACTGTACGCTCACGCTCCCGTAGCGCGGCGGAGCGCCGCTGCTTTGCCTCTTCAAAGCGCGCCGCAGCGCGGCGCATGAGCCGGCCGTCGTATGCCATGACGCTCCCTCCCTTACAGATACTGCTTCATCCAGTCGTTCCGTCCGCCGCCGGACGGTTTTTCTTCCTTCTTTTTCGCCGCCGCGTTCTCCGCCGCTGTCTCTTCGGGCGTGTGCAGTCCCTTTTCATGCCATTTTTTCAAAATGCCATTGCAATACGACCACTTGAACTCATGGCAGCGCAGCACGGTTTTATCATAAGCCAGCGCGACCGTCTCCGCCGGAAAGCCCATATCCACCCATGCGGCCAGATATTTTTCCTCACCCGGCGAAAGCTTTCGGTCGCCGAGCTGAAGCACCGCCATATACGCGGGATATTTCTGCCGCCGCTCACGCAGCGACTTGAGGTATTCATTTGCGCTGGCTGTGGACAGCAGCCCCCGCCGCGCCCACGCATAGCCCTCCTGCTCAATCTGGCGCATGGTGGGAAGGCCCGTGCCGTAGTGCTCGGCATGCTGCTCAATGCAGTGATGCACCAGCAGGAAGATCACATCGGCCGGCAGGCCGAGATCCTCATAAAGTCCCAGAAGCTTTCCGACCGACGGCGAAGAAAGCGGACCGAGCTTACGCTCAACCTCGCGCAGGAGCGCGGCAAAGCCTCCGTCATTTTCAATCTTGCGCGCAACATCCTCACGCGTATAGCTCGGGCGCTCGCGCTCCGGCTCCCGCACAGGCTCCGGCGCACTCTTCGGCACGCCGACGAGCCCCATGCGTGCAAGCGCGGCCTCCGCCGCGCCCCGCCGCGCCTCGCTCCAATGAAGCGAGGCACAGAGCGTCTCAGGCGTTGCGCTCCCGCGGTTTTTCACCAGGCACAGGTAGAGAAGCGCCGCGTCGCCGTTGCCGCTGTCGATCAGCCGCCGCGTCACAGCGGCCGAGAGCGTGATATTCTCTTCTTCGCTCAAATGCAGGACATAGCCGGACACGCCGCGTTCCTCCTTTGAAAATTCTCCGATCATTTTACACGAATTTTTCCGCCTCGTAAATAGCCGAAATGCGGAAATAAAAATTTTCCCAATTCCCTGACAAAATACGCCCTGCTTTTCATGCCGCGCCCCGTACAATGCAGAAAAGGAGGGAAGAATCATGGAGATTCTGCAAAATTTCCGTTCTCAGCCGTACCGCGTCCTCTATCTGGACACAGGTGCCATCCGCGCCAACCCGAACCAGCCGCGCCGCAGCTTTGAACCCGAGGCACTGCGCGAGCTTGCCGAAAGCATCCGCCGCTATGGGATTCTTCAGCCGCTCACTGTGCGCCGCAGTGACGGCGGCTACGAGCTTATCGCCGGCGAACGGCGGCTACGGGCCGCAAAGCTTGCCGGACTGCGCACGGTGCCCTGCCTCGTGCGGCGCTCGGACGAGGAGGAATCCTCCCTGCTTGCGCTCATTGAGAACCTCCAGCGCCGCGACCTGCACTATCTGGAGGAGGCCGCCGCCATCGCGCGGCTGATTGAGATCTACGGACTCTCACAGGAGCAGGCCGCCGAGCGGCTCGGCAAATCGCAGAGCGCTGTGGCCAACAAGCTGCGTCTCCTCCGCCTTTCCCCGCAGTGCACCGCCATTCTGCGTGAGCACGGCCTTTCCGAGCGGCACGCCCGCGCCCTTCTGCGTCTGAACGACGAGGAAGCCCGGCTCGCCGCGCTGCGCGTCATCGCCGCACGCGGCTATAACGTCTCGCAAACGGAGGAATACATCGAAACGCTCATAAACCGCACAGCCGCCACGCCGCCTACGCACCGCACAGCCTACATCATTAAGGATGTGCGTCTGTTTTTAAACACCATCCGCCGCGGCATGGGCATCATGCAGCGCGCCGGTGTCAAGGCCGCGTGCGAGCGCGAGGATACGGAGGATGAGATCCTTCTGACCATCCGCATCCCACGGCACGAGAGCAGAAAGGACGTCTCCTGATATCAGGAGACGTCCTTTTCGCCTGCATGCTCTTGGCTCAGGCAAAAAATGCTTCGATTGCCGCGCGTTCCGCGGCCACGCTGCCCTGCACGAACTCCGGCTTTCCGCCGCCGCGGCCGGAGAGCGCAGCGTTGAGCTCCTTTGTCAGCGCACGCAGGTCGCCGCCGCGCTGACCGATTGCATATTTCCATGCGCCGTCTGCGCCCGCGAACACCGCGCAGCGACCGCCGCAGGTCTGTGCGACCGCGTCACAGAGCTTGCGTACGCTCTCGCCGCCCATATCATCCTCAAAAAGCAGCACGTCGCCGTGTCCCTCATAGCGCGCGGCAATGCCCGCAAATACGCTCTCCTCCAGCTTTGCACAGCGCTGCTTGAGGGCGGAAAGCTCCGACTGCACGCGCTCGACCGCGGCGGCAGATGCTGTCGGCTTGACAGACAGTGCCTGCGCGGCGGCCACATCCTGCGCCCAGCAGGCGGAGAGATAGCGGTAAGCCCGTCCGCCGCACAAAAGCTCAATACGCACGCCCTCGCGGAACTTCTGCACCGAGAGGAACTTCACAATGCCAACCTGACCGGAGCGCGCGACATGCGTGCCGCAGCATGCGCAGCAGTCCGCCTCCGGAAAGGTCACGATGCGCACATCACCCTCCAACGGCTTTTTGCTGCGGTAATCAATCGCATCCAGCTCCGCACCGCGGTGGAGCTGGATATCGATGGGATGGTCGGCATAGATGTAGTCGTTTGCCGCTGCCTCGATCTCCAGCAGTTCCTCCCACGGAATATCGGCGTTAAAGTCGATGGTCACGCTCTCCGCACCCATATGAAAGCCCACATTGTCGCAGCCGTAGCGCGCGCAGATGAGGCCTGAGCAGATATGCTCGCCCGAGTGCTGCTGCATATGGTCGAAGCGGCGCGCCCAGTCGATCCTTCCGTGCACCGTCTCGCCCACAGCGAGTGCTGAAACGCACTTATGCGTGATGACGCCCGCCTTTTCATGCACGTCCAGCACCTCGGCCCCGCCGAGCACACCGGTATCATACGGCTGCCCGCCGCCCTCGGGATAGAAGGCCGTGCGGTCGAGCACCACATCAAAGCTGCCCTTGCCTGCCTCGCAGGAGAGCACCTTTGCGTCAAATTCTGTCAGAAATGGGTCTGCGTAAAACAGCTTTTCCGTTTCCATGGGAGTAATTTCCTTTCATTTTCTTATGAGATACTGACGATAAGCTTCCAGAGCGGGTCAATGAGCAGAAGCCCCACCGTCGCGGAGTGGATATTGGCGACGATGGCGTAGCCCATCGCTCGTCCCTTGCCCTTTTCCGTCAGCAGCCAGCGGTCGAGCAAGACCTCAGCGAGCGTGATGACAAGTTCAATGGGAATATAGAATAAAAGCGACCAGCCGCTCACACCGTGGTTGAGCACCGTCACGGCAAGGTAGACGGCAAAGCCGCCCTGCGTGATGAGATTCACCAACAGAAAGCGCTTCCAGCTCTTTTTGCTCCGGTAGCCGAAGACATACAGCAGCACGCCCTCAATGAGCAGCGTCGGCAGCAGCATACAGAAAAATTGCAGGAGATAGGCAACCGCCGCGCTCGGCGCGCTCGCGGTCCTTTTCGCCCAATCCACCGTCGCGCTTGATTGTAGCGTCGCGCGATGGAGCGTGTCGGATACCCAGCTCTCGCCGCTCTTCGTCACAATGAGAATGCGGTAGGTATCCGGTACACCGTGGTAGCCAAAGATGTGCAGCCTTGTGCTTCCGATCGGTTCGCCGATCAGATCGCCATACATCGGCGCGCCGTTGGTGCCCTGCGCGGTGCAGGCGTGCCAGCCCTCGGGCACCGCCGCGCGCATGGCCTCGAGCAGCCCGTCGTCGAGCAGCGCACGCTTTTCGCCGTGGTAGCTCCAGTCGACGCCACTGTAATCGACATCGTCCTCGTGCTCAAACGCCCCCTCGGCCAGCAGGTCGAGGTAATACGGCTCGCTCGGCGCGTTTACCACCTTCACCGTCAGCTGGGCCTTCGGCCCCGAGTCGGCAAGGGCTGATACCGTCAGCAGCATCGCCGTCAGCAGCAA
>CAKTOJ010000066.1 GCA_934589665.1 uncultured Oscillospiraceae bacterium
CTTGTGAGAGGTGCCGTGGAAGCCGTAGCGGCGGACCTTGTCGTTCTCGTAATACTCATAGGGAATGGCATAGGTATAGGCCACGGGGGGCATGGTCTGGTGGAAGGCGGTATCGAACACGGCGACCATAGGCACGCCGGGCATGAGCTTCTGGCAGGCCTTGATGCCGATGATGTTGGCGGGGTTGTGCAGCGGCGCGAGGGGATTGCACTCCTCAATGGCGGCCATGACTTCGTCGGTGATGACAACAGACTTGGCAAACTTCTCACCGCCGTGGACGACACGGTGACCGACTGCGTCGATCTCCTTCATCGAGCCGATCACGCCGTTCTTGCTGTCCACAAGGGCGTCCAGCACGGCGGCAATGGCTTCGTTATGGGTGGGCATGGCGACGTCAGCGGCCTTGATGCTCTCCTTGCCTGCGATCTGGGGCTTGTAAGTGAACTTGCCGTCGATACCGATGCGCTCGCACAGGCCCTTGGCCAGCAGCTCGCCGGTGGCGGGGTTGAGCAGCTGATACTTCAGCGAGGAAGAACCGGCGTTGATGACTAAAACATTCATGGTAGTTGACTCCTTTTCCGGTGGGCGCTATCTTGCAATATCGCCCGGATTCAGTTAAGATAGACTTGTATCAAGTCAAATCGGCCCAATCGGGCAGAATATTACTCTTTTATTATAGCAAAGATTTTCCTGATGACAACCATAAATTTTGCGGATAACGCGAATTTGTAACCAATTTGAGAGGACTTTTATGCGGACTGCTGGTATAATTTGTGAATATAATCCTTTCCACCGCGGTCACGCGTGGCAGATCAGCGCGCTGCGTGCCCGGCTGGGAGGGGAAACGGCAGTTGTCTGCGCCATGAGCGGTGACTTTGTGCAGCGGGGAGACTTTGCCGTGATGCGCGCCCACGCACGCGCGGAGGCTGCTGTGCGCGGCGGTGCGGATCTTGTGCTGGAGCTGCCGCTCCCATGGGCCGTTTCATCCGCTGAGGGCTTTGCCGTCGGCGGCGTGGCGGTGCTCGCAGGAACCGGCGTGGTGGACACGCTGGTGTTCGGCAGCGAATGCGGCGATGCAGAAATGCTTCGACGCGCGGCAGACTGCCTGCTTTCACCGGAATTTGCCGCGGCACTGCGTGTCCGGCTGGGGGAGGGTACGTCCTTTGCCGCAGCGCGGGAGGGTACCGCGCGAGCTCTGATCGGTGCGGGGGCTGATGTGCTCACGCAGCCGAACGATATTCTGGGCGTGGAATACTGCAAGGCAATCGCGCGGCAGTGCGCCGCGATGGAGCCGCTGGCGCTGCCGCGCCGCGCCGTCGGACATGACGGGGGCGCGGCGGAGGGCTTTGCCTCGGCCAGCCATATCCGCGAGCTGCTTATCCGTGGGGAGAGCGGCGATGCGTACCTCACGCCGGAGAGCGCCGCGATCTATGCGCGCGAGTGCGCGGCAGGCCGCGCGCCGGTGACGATGGCAAACGCAGAGCGCGCGATTCTCTCTCGCTTGCGCACGATGCGCGAGGAGGAGCTTGCCGCCTATGACGGCGGGGGAGAGGGGCTCTACCACCGCGTTTATCGCGCGATCGAGCGGGAGACCGGCGTGGAGGAGATCCTCAACGCGGCGAAATCCAAGCGCTATGCCCATGCGCGGCTGCGACGGCTGTTGCTGTCCGCGTTCCTTGACGTGAGGACGGGGGAGCTGCCGGAGCGCATGCCGTATCTGCGCGTGCTCGCATGCAATGCGCGCGGACGTGAGGTGCTTCGAAAGATGAAAAAGACCGCCGTCGTGCCCATTCTCACCAAAAGCGCGGATGTGCGGAGGCTGGATGCGGACGCGCAGGCGCTTTTTGCGCTCACAGCCCGCGCCGCCGAAGAATATGTGCTGGCATATCCGTCCCTTGCCGCCGCGAAGCCCGGCAGCGCGTGGACGACCGATCCCGTGATTCTCTGACCCTTCCTGAGAAAGGAGAAACAACATGAAAAAACTGCTGACTCTGCTCTGCATGCTCACGCTGACGATTTCGCTTGCCGCCTGCGGCAGTGCTCCGGACGCGCCTGCGGAACCGGATCAAGGCGATCCGGCGTCCGGGATGCGGCTCGTATTCGGCGACCCGCTGACTAAGGAGATTGAGTACAAGGCTGATGACGGCACAGTGTTGCTTGTTGAGACCTATTGGCTGCCGCAGCTTGAGGTCCGCACGGTGGACGATGAGATTTACACGCCCGCTGATGCCATAAACAATGTCCTTCCGCAGGAATATAAGGCGGCGCTTGCCTTTAATACCGAGATGCAGCGCGCGGCGGAGGGGTTGGACGCCTCCGCACAGGAGGAGCTGAAGATGGCGCGCGAGCATTACGGCAGTCTTAACGCGGAGCAGCGTGCCTATTGGACGAATTATACCGAGGAGCTGATCGTTGACAGCATCTGCCAACACAGTGGGCTTGCGAGCGTCTGGGGCGTGGGCTACTCCAACTTCGGCGGCGCGCACGGCTGGGAGAGCATACGCGCATGGAATTTCGACCTCACTGCCGGGGAATTTCTGACGCTTGACGCCCTAAACGAACAGTCCTCGACCGACAACGCCCTCGGCGAGACGCTGTCGCACACGCTGGCGATGGCTGTTCTTGCGCAGATCGACGCACAGGGGCTTTCTGAGTATTATTTCGAAGACTACGCTGCCTACATTTTCGACCTTGCGGCCAACGCAAGCTTTTATTTTGACGATAAGGGCATGACCATCGCCTTTGACCCAGCTGTCATTGCTCCTTATGCGGCCTCGGCACAGAAGTTTTACATTCCCTACAGCGGTTTTTACAACGCGCTCGACGCACACACGCAGTCGCTGCTTGACGTACCGCAGGACGAGATCGTAGTTGCAGACTACAACACCACAAAAATTCTCTGGTCATGGTTCAACATGACCACGCCGCCGGTGGACGATGGTGCTTCCGGCATCACAGTGGACGGCCTGCCGCTCTCACGTGTCACGCTCGGCGGCGTGAATACGCTCGACGGGCTGCGGGCACTGCTCTGCAGGCACGTGAGCGGAGAGGTTGCGGATGAGTGGCTTGCTACGGACCGCTTTGTCGAATCGGACGGAGCGCTCTATGCGGGCTGGGCTGACCGCGGCAGTGATGATTCCATCGCGGGGGAGAAGTTTGAGGTTTCCGTCAGCGGAGAGGGCGGCGTGCTGACGCAGACCATTACGCGCCGCGACTGGGACGATGCTGCAAACGAATGGGTGCTTACCGGCGGGACGGATACCTATGAATACCCTTTCACGCTTGTGGACGGCCATGCGGTCTTTTCAGCGTTTCCGTGTCCCTATTGAATCATTGAGCAGGAGAACAAGCGGGAGCCGGCTGTGCCGGTTCTCGCTTGCTTTTTGAAAATTTAGGCATCTGACAGAAATTGACCATATGCAACCGCTTGCAAAAAGATGCTGTTGATGTATAATACTGCCATCAAGAGAGAAAAACACCGTTACTATCTAAAAGGTAACTAAAGGAAGAAAGGGGAAGCGGAAATGGGACGACATACCAACGCGGAGACGCGGCTTGCCGAGGTGCTGGGACACCGCGGCGCGGTCGCGGTGATGCTGCTGGCAGAGCTTTCCGATGGCGAGCTCCGCTTTGGCGAACTGCGCGAGCAGATGAACGGCATGCCGCAGAAAACGCTGGTGACCAATCTGCGCGCGCTGGAAAACGCAGGGCTTGTGAGCCGGAAGGTGTTTGCCGAGATCCCGCCGCGGGTGGTTTATTCGCTCACAGAGGCGGGCGAGGGCCTTGCGCCCACGCTCCGGTCGCTGCGGGAGTGGGACAAGCAGTACGGAAGAAGAGAGAGGGAGGTCATCTGAATGGCACGGCAGACGAAGCATGCGATCCGGCAGGCGTTCCTTGATCTTTTAAATGAGTATCCGCTCGATAAGATCTCTGTCAAGGATATTGCGGAAAAGAGTGCGGTCAACCGCAACACGTTCTATTACTA
The DNA here is from genome assembly GCA_934589665.1 of uncultured Oscillospiraceae bacterium. GTDB lineage: Bacteria > Bacillota > Clostridia > Oscillospirales > Oscillospiraceae > Hominicoprocola. Next base: position 3,986 of record CAKTOJ010000066.1, read on the forward strand.
TTATGAGGACATTTACGCGCTGGTGGAGGAGATCTTTGAAGAGGAAACGGAGCTGTTTCTGGAAAAGCTGCACGACTACAACTCCTGGCCCGAGGCATTCCGCGAGGCGACAAGATTTGCCTGTACCAACCGCCGCGCGATCTACCATCTCTATAACTCCGCCAACCGCCATATTCTCGAGCATTATTACCACAAGGTTTCCATGGCAGCCATGACCTCATATGTGCGCTCGCAGGCCGAGGGCCTTCCGGTCACGGAGGAGGACATTCACGTGCTGGCCGAGTTTTACGCGGCGGCGCTCGGCGGCATGACGATCAACTGGCTGCGCGGCGGCATGCGGGGCGATATGGACGATTACATCGACCGGCTGGGTTATCTGCTCGACGGTCACATCCGCCACGCGCTGGAGCGCAGCTGCGAGTCCCGCAGCAGCGGCCTTGCCGCCTGCGGCGGACACTGGTAAGGGAAAGACATTTACACGAACAAACGTGGAAAAATAGGGGAATCTGCTTATGAAAGAAGTTAAAACACCGAAGAAACCGCTTTTTTATTACTACGCAATGGCTATGCTGATGGTCATGCTCTTTAACTTCCTGGCGATGCCGTGGCTGGCGCAGCACCAGATTAAGGAGGTCGACTACAACACCTTTGTCACCATGACGGAGCAGGGCGAGGTCGGCCGGGTCGAGATCCAGCAGCAGGATAATCGCATCCTCTTCACCGGCAAGGATGATAAGAGCGTCTACAAAACGCCCATGGTACCGGATGATGATCTGGTCAAGCGTCTGCTGGAAGCTGGCGTGTCTACGACCGGCGAGGAGATCGAACAGACCTCGATGCTGGTGAACATCCTCGGCTGGGTGCTGCCGATCGTTATTTTCATTGCGCTGGGGCAGTACATGTCCAAAAAGATGGCGGACAAGCTTGGCGGAAGCAACTCAATGATGTTCGGCATGGGCGGCGGCAATAACAATGTCAAAGTATATGTGCAGTCCTCAGAGGGCATCCGCTTTGCAGACGTTGCCGGAGAGGACGAGGCCAAGGAGAACCTGCAGGAGGTTGTCAACTACCTCCACGACCCCACCAAGTATCAGGAGATCGGCGCGTCGATGCCGAAGGGCATCCTGCTCGTCGGCCCTCCGGGAACGGGTAAGACCATGCTGGCCAAGGCGGTTGCGGGCGAATCGAACGTACCATTCTTCTCAATCTCCGGCTCGGAGTTTGTGGAGATGTTCGTCGGCATGGGAGCGAGCAAGGTGCGCGACCTCTTCAAGCAGGCCAAGGAAAAGGCCCCGTGCATTGTCTTTATCGATGAAATCGACGCCATCGGCCAGAAGCGCAGCGGTGGACAGTACGGCGGCAACGACGAACGCGAGCAGACGCTCAACCAGCTGCTGACCGAAATGGACGGCTTCGAGGGCAACAACGGCGTTATCATCCTCGCCGCGACGAACCGCCCCGAGTCCCTCGACCCGGCGCTGACCCGTCCGGGCCGCTTTGACCGCCGTGTACCGGTGGAGCTGCCCGATCTCAAGGGCCGCGAGGAAATCCTGAAGGTTCATGCAAAGAAGATCAAGGTTGCCGAGGACGTCGATTTCAACAAGATCGCCCGCATGGCCTCCGGCGCCAGCGGCGCGGAGCTTGCCAACATCGTCAATGAAGCGGCGCTGCGCGCGGTGCGCGACGGCCGGAAGTTTGCCACAGAATCTGACATGGAGGAGAGCATTGAGGTTGTCATTGCCGGCTACCAGAAGAAAAACTCCATCCTCACCGATCAGGAAAAGTGGATCGTCGCCTACCACGAGACTGGCCACGCGCTGGTTGCGGCGCTGCAAAGCCACTCCGCGCCGGTGCAGAAGATCACCATTATCCCCCGCACCTCCGGCGCGCTGGGCTATACGATGCAGGTCGAGGAGGGCAACCATTACCTCATGACGCGTGAGGAGATGGAGAACAAGATTGCGACACTCACCGGCGGCCGCGCAGCCGAGGAGGTCAAGTTTGGCTCCGTTACGACCGGTGCGTCAAACGACATCGAGCAGGCGACCAAGCTGGCCCGCGCGATGATTACACGCTACGGCATGAGCAAGGACTTCGACATGGTCGCGCTTGAGACGGTTACGAACCAGTACCTCGGCGGGGACGCGTCGTTGGCCTGCTCGGCGGAGACGCAGACAAAGATTGACCGTCTGGTCGTCGAGCTTGTTACGCGCGAGCATGAAAAGGCCATCGGGCTGCTCACCGAAAACCGCGCCAAGCTCGACGAGCTCTCCAAGTACCTCTATGAGAAGGAGACCATCACCGGCGAGGAATTTATGAAGATCCTCGAGGGCTGAGAAGAAAACAAAGCACCGCCGGCACAGTCTGCCGGCGGTGCTTGCATTTTACACGGGAATACGGTATACTTGCCGCAGAAGACAGGAGGAGGCAGAGCCTATGAGGGAAAAGAAAACGCGCATCCACGACTGGCGGAAGCTCAAATGGCCATTCACGGCAACCTTTGTGGTCTACGCGCTGCTGTGCCTTATCACCGGCACGGCGGAGCAGTCCGAGACGGGATTTTTCGCCGTGCTGTCCGTTTCGCTGCTGGTAGGAGCTGTAGCCTATGCCTGCTATCTTTTCTGCCTGAGCCGGCAGGAGGAGAATATGGGAAAGCTCTGGTTTGTGTTCATCCTTGCCTATGTGCTGGTGAGCTACGAACAGCTCGGAATCCTCTGGCAGATGATGACTGCCTACGCGAATAAGTGAAGAGAGTATGAAAAAAGCCGCTCATTGCTGAGCGGCTTTTTTGCGTTTGTTACTTGCTCACGCTGCGGAACAGGAAGGTCACGGTCTGTGCACGGGTGCAGGAATCGTTCGGCATCAGCTTGCCGCCGCTGCCCTGCAGGATGCCCTGACCGATTGCCCAGTTCATGGCGGGAACGGCGTAGGAGCCGACCTGATCGTGGTCAGAGAAGCCGGAGAGACGATCCTCCAGCGTGACGAGCTCCAGTCCCTGAGAGACGGCAAAGCGGAAGAGGAAGGTGACGACCTGTGCGCGGGTGCAGGCGTCGTTCACGCCGAACGAACCGTCGGGCAGGCCGGCGGTGATGCCATCGCTTGCCGCCCAGCGGACGGCCTCGGTGTACCACTTGCCTTCGGCAACGTCAGAGAAGCTCATCGCGTAGTTCACCACGGGGCTGCCGGCCGCACGCCACAGGAAGGTGACGACCTGTGCGCGGCTGCACGTCACGTCGGGACCAAACTTGCCGCCGCCAATGCCCTCAGTAATCTTATTTGTCACGGCCCATGCCACGCTGTCGGCGTAGTAGGCGGTGGGCTTAACGTCCGTAAAGCCGGTGGAGGCGCTGCCGTCAGAGGCGGCATAGCTCTGCGAGCCGAGCATGGAGGAGAAGAGGAAGTTGCTGATGAAGGCGTATTCGTCTCTCTGCTGGACCTTATGGGTCAGGGAGTTGGCAAAGAACACCGTGTTCATGCCGTTCTGGTCGTAGGCGAACGCCTGCACAGAATTGTTCATGTAGGCCTTGAAGCCTGCGGCGCGCTCGGCGGTGTTGGTGGGAACGAAGCCCTCGGTGGGCGTTCTGGTGCTGTCGGCCTTGACGAGCGTGACGGCATCGGCGGGAAGCGCGGAGAAGAAGCCGAGGTCACTCGCGTAACCGGCGGCGTGGCCGTAAGCATAGAGGATGCCGTCATTGTCAGCAATATAGCTGGCATTGACGAGCGTGCGGGTGGGATAGGTGACGGGCGTCAGACAGTCCATCGCACCGTCGAGCGTCGTGCGCTCCACGCCGGAGACAAGGCCGTACGCGGCGCAGGCACCGTAGCCGATGTAGGGCAGGCCGTTCTTCACGGTGGCCTTGGCGTCGGCACTCAGCTCGCTCGCGCCCGCAATGGCATCTGCCCTGGCGAGGGAATCCGTGGTGTCAAAGCCCATGAGCGCCATGGCGGCCATGTCGTAGTTCCAGCCGAAATGCTCGGCGACCTGGTCGGCGTAGAGGAAGCCCTCGCTGGCCTCAACCGGCGTGCCGGGAATGTAAACGGTGGGAGACTTGGTGATGACCTTGGCGTTCACACCGCCGTTCACACCAGTCGCACTGAGCAGATATCTGCCACAGACGGTCAGATAGTCGGCATAGGAGCATACAAAGTCGCCCATGTACACGCCGTCCGTGACCATGCCGACGGTCTTGCCCGCTTTGAGCAGCGCGTTGACGGCGGCGGTGGAATCCTCGGAAGCGTTGGAGATGATGACGTCCGCGTTCTTTACGCCGGTAAAGTAGGAGGTAATGGTCTTGACATAGGTGAGCGCGTCGTCGTGATCCATGGCGCTGCCGCAGACGGCGGCGATGGTCTTGTAGGCGGCGGGCTCGGCGACGGTGACCATGTCAAAGCCGCGGGTCTCATTGAAGGTGGTGATGCCCTCGGAGTAGAGGATCGTCCAGCCGTCGATGAGCGTGCCGTCGTAGAGCGCGCCGTTGGCGACGGAGCGCTTGGCCTGATACATGGGAACGATCAGCGTTCCGGCGGGATAAGTCACGCCGTCGTAGGTGAATTCCTTCGTGGTGAGGTTGACCTTGACATCATTGCGGGTCAGCCACTCCATCATGTCGGCAGCGGCCTGAAGGTTCGTCTGATTCTCGCCGTCGAGCGGGATGATGTAGCACTCGGGATAGAAGTTGCCGTTCTGGCCCTTGCCGTTATACTCGGGACGGAAGATGTCCATTTCCGCACCCTCGACGTCGTTCTGGTCGCACAGCCACTGGCCGACGAGCTCAAACGCGTCGGAGTTGAGGTTGTGCACGCCGCGCTGGAAGATGCTCACCTGAGATTTGAGGTAGGAGAGCTTCTCACCGGCGATGTAGCCGGCCTGACCGAGAATGCCGTACACGACGGCGCGGGAGGTATCGTCGCAGTAGGCAGGCAGCTCGACGGTGTAGGACACCGTGCCGTGGAGCATGGCGAACTGGGGCGTGTAGCTGGTGGACATGTCGTCCCACGGATCGGCCCAATAGGTTTCGATGCCCTTTCCGGTGTAGCTCAGATAGTCGCGCTGGGGAATGACATAGCTGTTGTAATTGTCGTTGTTGGCGACCGCGCCGATGCCGAGCGCCTCACCGCCGCCGATAAGGTGGTTGGCAAGCAGGTCATACTCAAAGTTCGGCTCGTGCGGAGGATCGCATGGCTCGCACTGGAAAGCCTCGACAC
>CAKTOJ010000067.1 GCA_934589665.1 uncultured Oscillospiraceae bacterium
TTCTACCGCGGGCTGGCGATCGGGAACGCGCCGCGGCAGTGCCATAACTGCGGGAAGTATTTTCTGCTGACCGCCGGTTACAACACCTGCTATTGCAGCAATATTGCACCCGGTGAGACGGAGCGGACCTGCAGGAAAGTGGGAGCGCACCGCAAGGAAGCACAGGGCAAGGCGAACCGCAGTCCGGCCCGTGTGGAGTATGACCGCACCTACAATCGGCTGAAACAGAGGAAGGTCCGCGGGAAGATCGGCGTGGACGAGTGGAACGCCGCCGTTGCGCAAGCGATGCAGGTGCTGGAACAGGCCGGGCGCGGAGAGCTTACGGACGATGAGATGAAGGAACGGTTTCGGAAGTTTTGAATTGAAAAAGGGAGCTGTGTCTCTAATCGAGACGCAGCTCCCTTCTTATTGACTTCAGCAGCGCAGAATACAAGTAATATTTAAGGGGATATTTCTTTGAAGCAACACGTGGAAGGCCCCTGAAATCAGGAGCTTTGAAGGAATTCTTGCTGAGGATGCTCTCGGGTTGCTATGTTAAGAATACGTTAAAATACATCAAGAATAGTTGAAAAATAAAAAGAATAAGGATATTTTAGACAATGTTGGTGTGTAAAATCAAAAAAAGTTAGGAGGAGGCGGACAAAAATGCCGCATCAGAAGAAGATTTTACTCTCGGACGATAATGAGGAATTCCGTACACTTCTGCAAGAGTTCCTGCATGAACATGGTGACTTTCATGTAGTTCATGTCAAAAAAGGACACGAAATCATTGATGCCGTTCACCGACACCAACCGCATCTCCTGGTATTGGATTTTATGCTGTCACACAAAAGCGGACTCCATGTCTTGCGAAAGCTTCGGGAGAATGGGTGCAATCTTTCAACTATTCTCATGACGACAGTGCCATCGGATAAGGTTGTGGAAGAAGCGAAGGAGCTTGACGTGGAATATGTGTTTCCGAAACCGTTTTCCATGCATGCAATGACCGAACGAATTCGCACCATTTTACACAACAGCCCCACGGCCAAACACTAATTAGCCTATGTGTTGCAGTAGCTGCATCATCGGATATAACAATGCGGTTATCACAAACCGGAAAAGATTCGCTTCGGCTTGCCGGCCAAATTGTTACGACGGATAGCCGCTATTAAGATTCAGTGAAAGCAGAAAAATAATGAAAGCAGGTCTGCGCGATCATTTATGATCGCGCAGACCTGCTTTTTTGATATGAATTGTGTTCTTGCGTGGCTCGTTACTACAACAGCACTCCATACTATAATCGAAATACCCCACATAGAGAAGAAAGAAGGTATGGAATTGGGAACGACATATGCATACATACGGGTGTCTACCAAGGAACAACATGAGGATCGGCAAAAAATTGCCATGTTGAAGTATGGGGTTTCGCCGGAACGAATCATTTTGGATCGGCAGTCCGGAAAAGACTTCGACCGCCCGGGCTATCGCGCCCTGGTGGAACGACTTCAACCGGAGGATACTCTGGTGATTAAGAGTATTGACCGGCTGGGGCGCAATTACAGCGATATTCTGGAGCAGTGGAGGATCATCACAAAGGAAAAACAGGCGGCCGTCGTTGTGCTGGATATGCCGCTTTTATGCAGCAGGAACGACAGAAATGATCTCACCGACACGCTGATTGCTGATATTGTACTTCAGCTTCTGAGTTATGTGGCAGAGACTGAGAGAACCTTTATCCGTCAGCGGCAGGCCGAAGGCATTGCCGCAGCCCGAGCGCGAGGGCAGCACTTCGGCAGACCAAAAATGCAGCGCCCGGCAGAGTTCGAGGCATTGAAAGTCCGCTATGAAGAGGGTGATATTTCTGCAAGAAAAGCGGCGAAGATACTGGGAATTTCCCACGCATCTTTTTTGAAATGGATCAAAAATTAGTGACCGCTCTAAAAGGACGGAGGAAAAAGTACACCATGTTCACCGCAAAAAGGGAAATATTGTATGCCTTGGAAAGCGATGTACACCTTGGTTACCAAAATGGGGTTGCATTTCATTTGCAACGATGATATGATGAAAAATAAGAAAAGCCGCTGAATTTTGTGGCATTCAGTCGGCTTTTTCAATTTGTCTGTTATGGATACAAAGGTGTACCTTTCTTTACAGAAATACGCCGGATACCCATAACGACTGAAAATGTTAGAAGGGGTGAAATCGAGCGCAATGGAATTGTTTGCCCATAACCAAGCGGCGTATGAGGCGGCAGAGGCCATGCTGGCAAAGACCGGCAAGGCGGCTGTGATCCACCCCACCGGAACGGGCAAGTCCTTTATCGCTTTCCGACTCTGCGAGGCACACCCAGACAAGACGGTGTGCTGGCTTTCCCCCTCTGCGTACATTTTTCAAACACAAAAAGAGAATCTGGAAGCGACAGGGGCAGATATTCCACAGAATATTTGCTTTTTTACCTATGCCCGGCTGATGAATTTGACGGAGACGGAGCTTCTTGACATACGGCCGGATTACATCATTTTAGACGAGTTCCACCGCTGCGGCGCGCAGATGTGGGGAGCAGGGGTACAGCGGCTGCTGGAATGCTTTCCACAGATTCCGGTGCTTGGACTGTCTGCCACCAGCATCCGGTATCTGGATAACCAACGGGATATGGCCGCGGAACTGTTTGACGGAAACGTGGCCTCGGAACTTTCTCTTGGCGAAGCCATCGTTCAGGGGATTCTTCGTGCGCCGCGGTATGTTCTGTCGGTGTACTCCTATCAAAAAAATCTGCTGACCTATGAGCACCGCGTGATGCACGCGAAGAACGCCGCGGTGCGCGAAAAAGCGAAGCGGCAGCTGGAGGCTCTGCGCAGGGCTTTGCAGCAAGCGGACGGCCTCAGCGACGTGTTTGCACGGCATATGCACCAGCGGGAAGGAAAGTACATCGTTTTCTGCTCAAGCGTAGAACATATGCGCGCGATGCAGGAAAAAGTGCCGGAGTGGTTTTCTCGGGTGGATTCTGCGCCTCACGTTTATTCTGCCTACTCAGATGATCCGGAAACCAGCGAAGCGTTTGCTCAGTTCAAACAGGATGAGAGCCATCACCTGAAGCTGTTGTTTTGCATCGATATGCTCAATGAGGGCGTTCATGTGGAGAATATCAGCGGTGTAATTTTACTGCGGCCGACCGTGTCTCCCATCATATACAAACAGCAGATCGGTCGTGCTTTAGCGGCAAATCAGAAAGACGATGCGGTGATATTCGACATCGTAATGAACATTGAAAATCTGTACAGCATTGGCGCCTTAGAGGAAGAGATGCGACTGGCCATGACCTATTACCGCGCACAGGGCAAGGAAGACCTGATACGGCAGTCCCAATTCCGCGTGATTGATGAGGTTAGGGACTGCAGAGAGCTGTTTACGGCTTTGAATGATACCTTGACTGCCTCATGGGAGCTCATGTATCAAAAAGCCGAAGCTTATTATGCGCTTCGCGGAAATTTGAATGTTTCCAAAGGCTACCGGACAGCGGAGGGATATCCTCTTGGGCAATGGCTTCAGACCCAGCGAAGGATTCGAGCGGGTACGGCCTACGGTACGTTAAACTCAGAACGGATTGCCAAGCTGGATGCTATCGGCATGGCTTGGGACAGTCGCAGGGACATTGCGTGGGAGAGTAATTACCGCGCCGCGCAGCAGTATTTCCGGCACCATGGAGATTTGAAGGTGCCGACACAATACAAAACGCCAGACGGAATAGGTCTTGGCAGTTGGATCTCCAATCTTCGGACATACCGAAAGAATCAGATGCAGCGGCACTACCTTACGCCGGAACGCATAGTTGCTTTAGACGCCATCGGTATGATCTGGGACGTTCCGGATTATCTGTGGCAGCAATACTATGGGGCGTGTCTTTCCTACTTTCAGGAACATGGCGATCTGAATGTTCCGCTGTCCTATACCGCGGAACAGGGAATTCGCTTAGGCGCGTGGGTGCAGCAGATGCGAAGCGCGTGCCGAAATGGCAGGAAGAACGCTCCATTGTCTCACGAACAGATGCAGGCGCTGGAGGCCATCGGTATGACTTGGCAGCGAAGGACCGACGTCCAATGGGAACGTGGGTATGCTGCGGCGCTTACATACTACAAGACCTTTGGAAATCTAAATATCCCGGCAACGTATCAAACGCAGGACGGCTTTCGACTGGGCCGGTGGATTTGCCGCCAGAGGGAGCGCCAGAATATGCCGGCTGCCCAGCAGGAGAAGCTGGATCGCCTTGGCATGATCTGGAAGAAGGAAGATCCCTGGGAAAAGCGGTTCACGCTGTCCGAGAGCTACTATCAGCAGCATGGGAATCTAAATATTCCGGCTGGATATGTAGAGCAGGGGATTTGGCTCGGCAAATGGATCGATGAACAGCGGCAGATCTATCTGGGCAGACGTCAGGGCAAGTCGCTGACGGATGGGCAGATCCGAGCGCTGGAACGGATCGGGATGCAATGGAACGGCAAGCAGGAGCGCGTTTGGCAGGAACAATACGAGCAGGCTTTGCAGTATTTTAGGAATCATGGTTCGCTGTCTGTCCCGCCCAATTATATTGCTCCGAACGGGAAACGGCTGGACATATGGATTACAAAGCAGCAAAGCGCGAAGAAAAACGGAAAGCTCTCTCCGGAGCAAACGCGGCAGCTGGAGCAAATCGGATTGTAAAAGGATGGCTTCCTACTCATGAATCGATTCCGAAAAGAAGTATTGTTTGTGTGCGATGCAGCCATCTTCGTCTGCGCGGTGGGCTTTTTCCTGCTGGTCTATTCTCAGTTTGACTATGCGGCAGTCGGCCCGCAGAGCGGACTGCTGTGCCACGTCGTCCTGCTGTATGGCTGCACGGTATTCTTTCAGTTCCTCTTCAAAACCTACGACAGTCTCTGGCGCTATGCCGAGAGCCGCGAATATCTGAGCCTGCTGGCCGCGGCGCTGTGCGGCTTCGCGGCCTACGAGGTCATTGCCCGCACGGTGCGCATCGGCGCCATTTCCTTCATCCTGCTCCTCGGTATCGCCTGCGCGTGGGTGCTCGGTATGCTGACCGTGCGCTTTTTCTACCGCGGGTACCGCACGCGCATCTTCCAGCGCGATCGGGCTCAGCGCAAGGCCGTCGCCATCCTCGGCGCGGGGGAGGCGGGCGCGCGGCTGATTGAGGAACTGCGCCAGAACCCCACCAGCCGCTACCGTGCCGAGTGCTTCTTCGACGACGACCGCAGCAAGCGCGGCAAAATGCTCCACGGCGTTCCTGTGCGCGGCAGCATTGCCGAGGCCGCATCAAAAATGCAGGACATCGGCCTGACCGACGCGATCTTCGCCATTCCCTCCATGCCGGAGGAGAAGCGCAGCGCCGTGCTGCGCCAGCTGAGCGAAAGCGGCATTCATGTCATGACGCTCCCCGGCACGCTTGAGCTGCTGGGCAAAACGCCCATGCAGTCCCAGCTGCGCGAGGTGGAGATCGAGGACCTGCTTGGCCGCGACGAGGTGACGCTCGATGCCGCGCCGGTGAAGGCGCTGCTGCGCGGAAAGACCGTGCTCGTCACGGGCGGGGGCGGGAGCATCGGCAGCGAGCTGTGTCGCCAGATCGCAAAGTACGCCCCGAAGCAGCTTATCGTCTTCGACATTTATGAAAATAACGCTTACGACATTCAGCAGGAGTTGACGTTCCGGTACGGCGCGGACCTGAACCTGGCCGTGGAAATCGGCTCGGTCCGCGATCCCGAGCGGCTCATGCGCCTGATGGCGGCCTACCGTCCCGACGTGGTCTTTCATGCCGCGGCGCACAAGCACGTTCCGCTCATGGAGACCTGCCCACAGGAGGCCGTGCGCAACAATGTTTTTGGCACGCTCAACCTCGTCCGTGCCGCGGACGCTTACGGCGTGCAGAAATTCATTCAGATTTCGACCGATAAGGCCGTGAACCCCACGAATATCATGGGCGCGAGCAAGCGGCTGTGCGAGATGATCGTGCAGTCCATGGCGCAGTGCTCGAACACGACCTTTGCCGCCGTGCGCTTTGGCAATGTCCTCGGCTCGAATGGCTCGGTCATTCCGCTCTTCAAGCGCCAGATCGCTGCCGGCGGCCCCGTTACCGTGACGGACGCGCGTATCATCCGCTATTTTATGACCATTCCCGAGGCTGCCGAGCTCGTGCTCGAGGCCGGCGCGATGGCGCGTCAGAACGAGCTGTTTGTCCTGAACATGGGCAAGCCCGTGAAGATTCTCGACCTTGCCGAGAATCTCATCCGGCTTTCGGGCTATGAGCCCTATGTCGACATCGACATCATTGAAACGGGCCTGCGTCCGGGCGAAAAGCTTTATGAAGAGCTGCTCATCGCTGACCGCGACGTGGCGAAAACGGAGAACGACAAGATTTATGTCGAGCATCAACCGCCCATCACGCCCGCGGAGCTGGAGGAAAAGCTGGTCGTTTTAAAGGCCGCGCTGGAAACGGAGGACGCCGCCGCGATCCGCTCCGCGCTCCACCGCGTGGTCCCGACCTTCCGCGAACCCGAGGAAGTTAACGCGGCCCAGGGCGACACGGTAACGGTTCCGCCCGAAACCGCCGATATGAGTTCCTGATTCGTCGGCGAGTAAAAGGGAAAGGGAAGACTTCATGTATTCTCATTGTTTGAAAAGAGTGCTGGATTTTCTGCTCTCGCTGTGCGGCCTGCTGGTGCTCTGGCCGCTGCTTCTGGTGATCGCCATCGCCATCAAAATTGACGATCCCGGCCCCGTGTTTTTCTCTCAGAAACGGGTGGGGCTGCACAAGCGGTATTTTCAGCTCTATAAGTTCCGCAGCATGAAGGTCAGCACGCCGGACGTGCCCACCCATCTGCTCGAGCACCCGGAGCAGTACATCTCGAAGGTAGGCGGATTTCTGCGCAAGTATAGCCTGGACGAGCTTCCGCAGATTATCAATATTCTGCTGGGCCAGATGGCAATCATCGGTCCCCGGCCCGCCCTGTGGAGTCAAGAGGATCTGATTGCTGAGCGGGACAAATACGGCGCGAACGACATCCGCCCCGGCCTGACCGGATGGGCGCAGATCAACGGCAGGGATGAGCTGACCATTGAAGAAAAGTCCGCTTACGACGGCGAATATGTCCGGAATCTCAGCTTTGCCTTTGACTGCAAATGCTTCTTCGGCACCATCGGTAAGGTTCTTCGGCATGAAGGGGTAGTAGAAGGCGCACAGGACGAAAAAGAGGAAAAGACCAACGTATGAGGATCTTGATTACCGGAGCTCACAGCTATATCGGTGCTTCCTTTCAGAAATATATGGCATCCCATCAGCCGGATTGGCAGATAGATACGATCAGCCTGCGGAATGAACAGTGGCGGGAAGTGTGTTTTTCTCACTACGACGCAGTGCTTCACACTGCCGGAATTGCTCATGCGGATCGGGGAAAAATCAGCATGGAACGGGAGCACCTTTACTATCAGGTCAATACGGAACTGGCGGTGGAAACCGCTGAAAAAGCAAAGGCGGATGGCGTGGGGCAATTTCTTTATCTGAGCAGTGCCATCATTTACGGGGACAGCGCGCCGATCGGAGAAACGAAGATTATCACGGCGGACACACCGCCTGCTCCCCGAAGCTGTTATGGAGACAGCAAGCTGCAGGCAGAGCTGCGGCTGCGCCCGCTGGATTCTCCGGACTTTCAGGTTGCAATTCTTCGCTTGCCGATGGTCTACGGGCCGAGCAGCAAAGGAAATTATTCATTGCTGGCAAAAGCGGCGGCACGGCTTCCAGTGTTCCCGATGATTTGGAATCAACGATCCATGCTGTATGTGGAAAACCTATGTGAGTTTCTTCGTCTGGCGATAAAGAATCGGGAATCCGGTACGTTTTACCCGCAGAACGAGGAATATGTTTGTACGTCAGAGATGGTAAGAGAAATTGCGGCGGCGCATGGTCATAAGCTTTGGCTGGTAAAGGGCTTCCAGCCCATGCTGCGGTTGGCAGGACATGGCTCTGGACTGGTGAGCAAGGTATTTGGAAATCTTGTGTATGCGCAGGAGCTGAGCCAATATCCGGAGAACTACCGAGTGTGTTCCTTTGCGGAATCCATCCGGCGAACAGAAGTGAGGACAGAGGCTTGAATATTACAATTGTCAATTGTTTTGACACTTATGAACATCGGGTAGAGCTGCTGAAACGAACGCTGGAAACGGAAGGGCACAGAGTATCGGTTGTGACCTCAGACTTTCGGCATATGAAAAAGTGCCTGCGGACAGAGTGCCCGCCGGGCTTTCAAATGGTAACAACCCGTCCATATTATAAGAACCTGTCGCTTGCCAGACTGCGTTCCCATGCTGAGTTTGCGAAAACCGCCATGGCCTGTGCGGCGGAAAAGAATCCGGAATTGCTGTGGGTGCTGGTCCCGCCTAATTCGCTTGTGAAGAGAGCGGCAGCTTACAAGAAAAAACACCCGGATAAAAAGCTGGCACTGGATTTTATTGATATGTGGCCGGAAAGTATGCCTATTACCCGCTTTAAGGATTTGCCGCCGTTTACTGCGTGGCGTAACCTGAGGGATCGATATGTAAATGAGGCGGACATGGTGGTAACAGAGTGCAGCTTGTTTTGGGAGACACTGGAGAAAAACTGCCCCAAAGAAAAACTGCAAACGCTGTATCTGGCGCGGGATTTCCAGTTGTACCGCTTTGTGAGTGTGCCGCCGAAAGATAGAGTTGCCCTGTGCTATCTGGGATCCATCAACAACATCATAGATATCCCCTGCATCGGAGAGATCATTCGGAAGCTTGATGTACCGGTAGAACTGCACATTATTGGAGACGGCGAAAAGCGCGAAGAGCTGTGCGAAACGGCACGAAATGCCGGGGCGGAAGTGTTTTTTCACGGGATCATCTATGACCCAAAGAAAAAGCAGGCAATTTTTGACCGCTGCCACGCGGGGTTGAACATTATGAAAAACAGCGTCTATGTGGGCTTGACCATGAAAAGCATGGACTATTTTGCCGCATCACTGCCGGTCATCAACAATATTCAGGGAGATACTTGGAATTTCATTGAGCAGCATCCGATTGGTATCAACTATTCGCCAGAAACCAAGCTGTCCGGCGCGAAGTTTCAGATTTTGCAAAGCCGGAGAGAACAGATCCGCGCCTTTTACGATACTTACTTC
>CAKTOJ010000068.1 GCA_934589665.1 uncultured Oscillospiraceae bacterium
TCACAAGAGCGACAAGCAGAACAAAAAGAATCGCGCCGATGCCGGCGTACAGGATACTGAAGGATATCATACGGCACCACCTCAAACTGTATTAATCGTATTAGTACGGTTAGGATAGCACCTCAGTTGTGTCTTGTCAAGCCATTGTTTGAAATTGTGTATTCTCCATATTTATGCGTAGCGATTTCGTTAAAATATATGCATTATATATAATCGTCACATTGCCTTAAATTTAAAAAATTTAATCATGTAATTTAATAAAAATGTAGAAAGTGGCTTCAAGCACTTGTATTCGACATGGCAATCTGATATTTTATAAACATACCGGCCGCCTTCCGGCAGCCGGCGGATAACGGCGGGGTACCTGCCGCGCCGTCATCCGTATTTTTTTAGAGAGGGGAAAAGGTATGGTTGAATTCGATCTCATCTCCGTCAACAAAGCGATCAACAGCTTCGTCTGGGGGCCCGTCATGCTGGCCCTGCTGGTCGGCACAGGCATTTACCTGAGCATCCGCGTCGGCTTCATTCAGTTTTCAAAGGCCGGCTACTGGTGGAAAAACACCATTGGCAGGATCTTTCAGAAAAGTGAGGCGGGCGAGGGTGAGATCACACCGCTTCAGGCCGTTTCCACAGCGCTGGCCTCCACGGTCGGGACGGGCAACATCGCCGGCGTGACAGGCGCGATCATCCTCGGCGGCCCCGGCGCCGTGTTCTGGATGTGGGTTTCCGCCCTGTTCGGCATGGTCACGAAATTTTCCGAGGTGACGCTGGCCGTCAAATACCGTGAGCGTAATGAAAAGGGCGACTGGTGCGGCGGCCCGATGTACTACATCAAAAACGGCCTTGGCCCGCGCTGGCGCTGGCTCGGCACCGTGTTTGCCGTCCTCGGTGCGATCGCCGCGTTCGGCATCGGCAACATCGCGCAGGTGCACTCCATCGCTGACTCTGTCAAGTCTGTCGCTGTCGCGTTCAACGAGGACGCGATGAATAAGGAAATGCTCATCTGCCTCGCCACCGGCATCTTTGTCGCCATCTTTGTGGCACTTGTGCTGCTCGGCGGTGTCAAGCGCATCGGTCAGGTCACGGAAAAGCTCGTTCCCGGCATGGCCGCCATTTACATCGTCTGCGCGCTGGCCGTCGTCATCGTCAACGCAAAATACATCCCCGCCGTATTTGCCTCCATTTTTCAGGGTGCATTCAATCCCGCCGCTGTCACCGGCGGCGCGGCGGGCATCACCGTCAAGCTCGCCATGACCAAGGGCGTTGGCCGCGGCGTTTTCTCCAATGAGGCCGGTCTCGGCTCCGCACCCATTGCGCATGCCGCCACCTCGGAGCGCAATCCGGTCAGGCAGGGTCTTTATGGCATCTTCGAGGTGTTCATGGACACCATCGTGATCTGCACGCTGACCTCGCTCGTCGTGCTCTGCTCCGGCGCGGCCGCGGGCAATTTCGGCAACGAGGCCGTGGCAGGCGTTCCCACCGCAGTCGCCGGCTTCGCCAGCGTATTCGGCGACAAGGCCGGCTCTATCATCCTTGCCGTCGGGCTGCTGCTCTTCGCCACCTCCACCATCCTCGGCTGGGCGCTTTACGGCACGCGCTGCGCGGAGTTTCTCTTCGGCAGCAGCATCATCCGCCCCTATCAGATCCTGTTCTGCCTTGTCGTCGTTGCCGGCGCGGTCGCTGACCTGACGCTTGTCTGGGACATCTCCGACACGCTCAACGGCCTCATGGCCATCCCGAACCTGATCGCCGTGCTGCTGCTCAGCCCCGTGGTCATCAAGCTCACGCGCGAGCACTTTGCAGCTGTCCGGTCCGGAAAGCTTTCTTAAGCAGGCATATTTCTTCAAGGCGGCGGGCCGAACGGCCCGCCGCCTTTTTCCCGTTTCCTCCTGCACAGGCAGAACATTTGTTTGAAAAAGCGCTTGTACTATATAACGCTGCGTGGTAAAATACTATGTTGCAAAAACGCTGGAACAGGAGGGCGCACATGGCCATCCATGAGGGACACAGACAACGCAAAAAGGAGCAGTTCCGCCGGCACGGGCTTGATGCCTTCGCCGACCACGAGGTGCTGGAGCTTCTGCTGTATTATGCCATTCCGCGGCAGGACACCAATCCCGTCGCACACCGTCTGCTCGACCGCTTCGGCTCACTCGAGGGTGTGTTCACAGCCTCCCTGTCCGAGCTTACACAGGTTGAGGGCGTCGGCGAGAACGCGGCGACGCTGATCCGTCTCCTGCTCCCGCTCTGCCGCCGCGTACGCACGAGCGGCACAAAGCACGAGATCATCCTCAACTCCCGCGAAAATGTCGGCGCGTATTTCATCGAGCTCTTCTTCGGCGAGAAGCAGGAGGTCTTTTATGAGGCCTGTCTGGATGCGAAGGGCAAGCTACTCTCGTGCTTTCGTCTGGCCGAGGGCGGCGCGGACAATGTGAGCGTCAATATCCGCAGGGTGATTGAAAACGCACTCAGCGCCAACGCGAGCCATGTGATTCTTGCGCACAACCACCCAAGCGGCATCGCCCTGCCGAGCAGCGCCGACAACCATACGACCCTGCAGATCAAGCGGGCGCTCGACGGCATCGGCGTTCGGCTGGTCGACCATATCATCGTCGCGGACGGCGATTTCGTCTGTCTGCGCGACAATGGACTTTTTGATTGAGGAGACAGACGATGGAATTTAAGCTCCACGCGCCCTTTCAGCCCACCGGCGACCAGCCGGAGGCCATCGAGGCGCTCGCGCGCGGCGTGAAGCTCGGCATCGATGAGCAGGTGCTGCTCGGCGTGACCGGCTCGGGCAAGACGTTTACGATGGCAAGCGTGATTGAAAAAATCCAGCGCCCTACGCTTGTGCTGGCGCACAACAAGACCCTTGCCGCACAGCTGTGCGCGGAATTTAAGGAGTTCTTCCCCGAAAACGCGGTGGAATACTTTGTTTCCTATTACGATTATTACCAACCGGAGGCGTATATTCCGCACACAGACACCTATATTGCCAAGGACGCCGCAACGAACGAAGAGATCGACCGGCTGCGGCTGAGCGCGACCTGCGCGCTGCTGGAACGGCGGGATGTGATCGTCGTCTCGTCCGTGAGCTGCATCTACGGTCTCGGCGAGCCGGACGACTTTGCAAAGCTCATGATCTCTCTGCGTCCGGGACAGACAATGGAGCGCGACGAGCTGCTGCGCCGGCTGGTCGAGGACCGCTACGAGCGCAACGATGTGGCGTTTGAGCGCAACCGCTTCCGCGTGCGCGGCGATGCGGTAGACATCTACCCTGCTTACTGGCGCGACCGGGCGGTGCGTGTGGAATTTTTTGGTGACGAGATCGATGCGATCCGCGAGTTCCAGCCCGTGACGGGTGTGGTGACAAAAACGCTTCAGCACACCGTCATCTACCCCGCCTCGCATTATGTCACGACCAAGGACAAGATGGAACGTGCCATTGAGGAGATCGAGCGCGAGCTGGAGGTGCGTGAGAAATTCTTCACCGACAACGGACAGGCCGTTGAGGCGCAGCGCATCCACCAGCGGACAAAATACGACATTGAGATGATGCGCGAGCTGGGCTACTGCACCGGCATCGAGAACTATTCGCGCGTCATTTCCGCGCGCCCCGAGGGCAGCGCCCCCATGACGCTACTGGACTACTTTCCCAAGGACTTTCTGCTCTTTGTGGATGAGAGCCACGTCACACTCCCGCAGGTGCGGGCGATGTACAACGGTGACCGCGCGCGCAAGGATTCCCTTGTGCAGTACGGCTTCCGCCTGCCCTGCGCCTACGATAACCGCCCACTCAAATTCGAGGAATTTGAACAGCGCGTCCACCAGCGCATCTACGTCTCCGCCACGCCGGGCGATTACGAGCGCGAGCGCGCTGGCCAGATCGTCGAGCAGGTCATCCGTCCGACAGGACTTCTCGACCCCCGGGTCGAGGTGCGCCCTGTCACGGGACAGATCGACGACCTCGTCGGTGAGATCAACGCCCGCGCGGCGCGCAGCGAGCGCGTGCTGGTCACAACCTTGACAAAAAAGATGGCCGAAGACCTGACGGAGTATCTCCGCACGGTCGGCGTGCGCGTACGCTATATGCACGCGGATGTGGAGACGATCGAGCGCATGGAGCTCATCCGTGATCTGCGCCTCGGCGAATTTGACGTGCTCGTGGGCATCAATCTGCTGCGCGAAGGACTTGACCTGCCCGAGGTGTCGCTTGTCGCCATTCTTGATGCAGATAAGGAGGGCTTCCTGCGCAGCGAAACAAGTCTGGTGCAGACCATCGGCCGTGCCGCGCGAAACGCGGACGGTCTGGTCATTCTCTATGCCGACAGCATCACGCCCTCGATGAAGCGCGCGATGGACGAGACGGAGCGCCGCCGCGCCATTCAGGATCAATACAATCAGGAGCACGGCATTGTTCCGCAGACGATCCGCAAGGATGTGCGTGAGATTCTGGAAATCTCCAAAAAGGACGAGACAAACGCGCGCAAGCGCGGCAAGCGCAAGCTCTCCGAGCGCGAACGGGACGAAGAGATCAAAAAGCTTGAAAAGCAGATGCAGGAGGCAAGCCGCATGCTTGAGTTTGAGTATGCCGCCGTGCTGCGCGACCGCATCATCGAGCTGCGGAAAGAACAGAAGTAAAGAGAGAAACACCCATGAAAAAATATCTTCCCTGCCTATCCATCCTCGGCGCGGCGGCCTGCTGGGGCTGCATCGGGCTATTCACCAGAACGCTCTCCCGCGCCGGGCTGGGCGCGGCCTTTTTCTACGCGCTCTACTCCATCTTTGCTCCTTTCGGCCTGCGGCACTACGCGCCATTCACGGTGGTGTACTGGACGTTTGTGTTCGGCGGGCTTGGTTCGCTCTTCTTTCTGGACGCTGGCGAGATGGAAAACGTATTCACAGATGTGAAAATGGCTTTTGTCGCGCTGGGACTGATCGTTATTTCAACCGTGCTGCCCTATCTTCTCTACACCCGCGGCCTTGCGGGAGTCGAAAGCGGCCGCGCGTCGATCCTTGCAAGCATCGAGCCGGCAGTCGCCTCGTTCGTCGGCATCCTCGTTTTCGGCGAACTGGCGAGCTTGACGGTATTTCTGGGACTGGGCTGCATTTTAGCCTGCGTTTATGTACTGAGGTGAAGAAAAATGACAAAGAATAAAGAAGAAAAAACAAATGTGATGCGCGTGCTTGAGCAGAAAAAGATCCCCTACACGCCGCACAGCTATTCCCATGAGGAAGGCGTCGCCGTTGATGGCGCAAGCGTCGCCAGAAGCCTCGGCATGGAACCCGGACAGGTGTTCAAAACGCTGGTCGCACGCGGTGCGAGCGGGCAATATTATGTTTTTGACGTGCCGGTGGCGGAAAGTCTTGACCTGAAAAAGGCGGCAAAGGCCGTGGGTGAAAAGTCGGTCGAAATGATTCATCAGAAGGAGCTGCTGCCGCTCACCGGCTATGTGCACGGCGGCTGCTCGCCGGTCGGCATGAAGAAGCTGTTTCCGACGGTTTTCCACAGCTCAGTGGAAAACCTGACGACAATGACCGTCTCCGCCGGTAAGATCGGCTTTCAGGTTGAGGTCAAGCCTGCCGACCTGATGGGTCTGGTACGCGCAAAGACGGCCGATATCATCGCGGATATTTAATTGCGAATCGTATTATTTTGGAGTAATATTACAATGTTGGATAAAATTTTTGTCAAGGGCGCGCGGGAAAATAACCTCAAGAACATCGATGTAAGCATCCCGCGCGACAAGCTGACCGTCATCACGGGCCTGTCCGGCAGCGGCAAGAGCTCGCTGGCGTTTGACACCATCTACGCCGAGGGCCAGCGGCGGTATGTGGAGAGCCTCTCCTCCTACGCCCGCATGTTTCTGGGGCAGAAGGAAAAGCCCGATGTTGATTACATTGACGGCCTCTCCCCCGCCATTTCCATCGACCAGAAAACGACCTCGCAGAACCCGCGCTCGACCGTCGGCACGGTGACGGAAATTTACGACTACCTGCGTCTGCTCTGGGCGCGTGTCGGCACGCCGCACTGCCCGAATTGCGGCAGGGAGATCCGTCAGCAGACCATCGACCAGATCGTCGACCAGGTCATGGCGCTCGGCGAGGGCACGCGGATTCAGGTCATGGCCCCGGTCATCCGGGGAAAAAAGGGCGAATACGCCAAGATCTTTGAGGACGCAAGGAAGTCCGGCTACGTCCGTGTGCGCGTGGACGGCAGCATGTACGACCTGAGCGAGGAGATCAAGCCGGAAAAGAACCGCAAGCACAACATTGAGGTCGTGGTGGACCGTCTGATCCTCAAGCCCGACGTAGTGCACCGCCTGACCGACTCGGCGGAGACTGCCGCCGCACTCTCCGGCGGTCTGGTGCTCGTCAATGTGCTCAATCCTGAGCAGGACCTTCTCTTCTCGCAGAACTATGCCTGCGAGGACTGCGGCGTGTCCATCGAGGAACTGACCCCGCGCATGTTCTCGTTCAACAATCCCTTCGGCGCGTGCCCGACATGCACGGGTCTCGGCAGTCAGCTCAAGGTCGATCCCGAGCTGGTCATCCCCAATAAAATGCTCTCCCTTCTCGACGGCGCCATTTGCGCATCGGGGTGGAACAATGTGCGCGGCGACGGCATCTCACGGATGTACTTTGACGCCCTGTCGAAAAAATATCATTTCTCGCTGCGCGATCCGGTGGAAAAGCTCTCGCCGGAGGTCATGGATGTCATTCTCTACGGCACAAAGGGAGAAAAACTGGAGCTATACTACGACCAGCCGCGCGGCAAGGGCGTTTTATATCAGCCGTTTGAAGGCGTGGTCAACAACCTTGAGCGCCGTTATCAGGAGACGCAGAGCGAGAGCATGCGCGCCGAGCTGGAGGAGTGCATGAGCGAATGTCCCTGCCCCACCTGCAAGGGCCGCCGTCTGCGGCGGGAATCGCTGGCGGTGACAGTCGGCGGCATGGACATCGACACATTCACGCGCATGAGCGTGACGGAGGAGATTTCGTTCGTCGATTCTCTTACGCTCACCGATCAGCAGCTGCGCATCGCCGAGCGCATCTTAAAGGAGATCAAAAGCCGCCTCGGCTTTTTGCAGAGCGTCGGACTTGATTACCTGACGCTCGCGCGCGCGAGCGCGACGCTCTCCGGCGGCGAGAGCCAGCGTATCCGGCTGGCGACGCAGATCGGCTCAAGCCTGATGGGCGTGCTCTATATTCTCGACGAGCCGTCCATCGGACTGCACCAGCGCGATAACGACAAGCTGCTCGCAACGCTCCAGCATCTGCGTGACCTCGGCAACACGCTCATTGTCGTCGAACATGACGAGGACACCATGCGCGCGGCAGACTATATCGTGGACATCGGTCCGGGCGCGGGCGTCCACGGCGGCTATGTCGTCGCGGCAGGCACGCCAGCGGAGGTCATGGCGAACGAAAAGAGCCTGACGGGCCAGTACCTTTCCGGCAAAAAGAAGATCGAGGTGCCGAAAACGCGGCGCACCGGAAACGGAAAGCTTCTCACCGTGCGCGGCGCACAGGAAAATAACCTCAAGAACATCGATGTGAGCGTCCCGCTCGGCACATTCACCTGTGTGACAGGCGTGTCGGGCAGCGGAAAAAGCTCGCTCGTCAACGAGATCATCTATAAAAAGCTCGGCGCGGATCTCAACCGCATGAAGGCGCATGCGGGCAGGCACCGCGCCATCGAGGGCGAAGAGCACCTTGATAAGGTCATCTGCATCGACCAGAGCCCCATCGGGCGCACGCCGCGCTCGAATCCAGCAACGTACACGAACCTCTTCAACGACATCCGCGATCTCTTTGCCTCCACGCCGGACGCAAAGGCGCGCGGCTACAGCGCGGGGCGCTTCAGCTTCAATGTGCGCGGCGGCCGCTGCGAGGCCTGCGGCGGCGACGGACAGCTCAAGATCGAGATGCACTTCCTACCGGACATCTATGTCCCCTGCGAGGTGTGCAAGGGCAAGCGCTACAACCGTGAAACGCTGGAGGTGCACTACAAGGGCAAATCCATCGCGGACGTGCTGGAAATGACGGTGGAGGAGGCGCTGGAGTTCTTCCGGGACCTGCCGAAGCTGGCAAATAAGCTCGAAACGCTGCGCGACGTGGGGCTGGGCTACATCAAGCTCGGCCAGTCCTCCACCACACTTTCCGGCGGCGAAGCACAGCGCGTTAAGCTCGCCACCGAACTGAGCAAGCGCGCGACGGGCCGCACCATCTATATTCTCGACGAGCCGACCACCGGACTGCACACAGACGATGTGCGCAAGCTGCTCGAGGTCTTACAGAAGCTCACCGACGCGGGCAACACCGTGCTCGTCATCGAGCATAACCTCGACGTCATCAAGTCGGCAGACTACCTCATCGACCTCGGCCCCGAGGGAGGCAGCGGCGGCGGCACGCTCGTCGCCTGCGGCACACCGGAGGAGGTTGCCGCGTGCACGGAATCCTACACCGGGCAGTATCTCAAAAAGCTTCTTTAAAGCGCGTACCCTCTCACCCTTTGCCACGCTTTTTCATAGGCTGGCACGAGAGGGGTGGGATGCATGCAGCTTTTGCAGGACGGCGTGATCGCGGCGCTCGCCGCGGTCGGGCTGACAACGATCATCTGGTTTACCATCACGGCCCTGACGCATCCGCGCGAGCGGGTACGCAGCGAGGTGGCTGTGATCGTTCCCGCGCGCGGTACGGCAGAGGCGCTGGAGCACACCGTGCGCTCGCTTGAAAACGAGCGCTGCGCATCCGGCGGCTTTTCGCGCATCATCATCGCGGACTGCGGCATGGACGACGACGCGCAGCACGTGGCGCAGCTTCTGTGCCGCGAAAGCTTTGACGTAACGGTCTGTCCGCAATGCGATCTTGCGCGCCAATTCGACTAAAGAAGTCACAGAAGAACGGAGGGAAGAACATGGGGGAGCGCACAACGCTCATCGGCACGATCCTCGCGGTCGTTTTTCAAAATGAGGAAAACGGCTATACGGTCGCACGCATCGTCACGGACGACGGCGAGCTTGTGACGGTCGTCGGCTGCATCCCCTGTGCCGCGCCGGGCGAGGAGCTG
>CAKTOJ010000069.1 GCA_934589665.1 uncultured Oscillospiraceae bacterium
AGGTAGATGAGGGCAAAACCCACCAGATACATCACGCACTGCTGCAGCGTCACGGCCCGGAAGCCGTCAAGCAGAAAACTCATAAATAACACACTCCTACTATTATAATACTGACATAATGGATTTGCTGTGCGGTACTGGGAGCAAAAAGAAAAAGACCCTTACCGCAGGATAATCCCTTGGTAAAAGTCTTGCCATTTCATGGCGGACCGGAGGCAAATGCCTCGTGATGACGGCCCGTCCAACGCCTTACGGCGCTGGCTACTCCCTTATTACTTCAGAAATCATAGCATAAGATATGCACGCTGTCAAACCAATTATTGCCGAATCGTAAACTTTTTAGCATCCGCTTTACTCTGCGGGCAAAATCGTGTAAGATAGCTCTAATAAAAAACAGGGAAGTGTGAGCTTTGCAGAATTTTTTCTATAAGATCCGCTGTGCAGCGGCGCGGTTTATGTATGGCCGCAACGGTGTGGACGCACTGACGTGGGCAATCGTGATCGCCGAAATGGCGCTGAACCTGCTTGCCACGATCGTCAACAACCGGTATTTCTCGCTTTTCTCGCAGTATGCGACGCTTGCGCTGATGATTTATGCGCTTGTCCGTATTTTTTCGTGCAATCTGGAGCGGCGCCGCGCGGAAAACGCACGCTTTCTTGCATGGTGGGGGCCGAAACGGAACGCGGCCCGCGCTGCGGGCGCCCGCCGTGCGGACAAGGAGCATAAGTACGTCAAATGCTCGTGCGGAACGTGGTGCCGCGTACCGCGCAATGTCGGCAGGGTGGAGCTAAAATGCCCGAAGTGCGGCAGAACGCACACCGTGAAAACCTGAGAGGGAAAGCCTCTCCCATTGCGGGAGAGGCTTTTTTATGGCCGTTGACCCCGCGGCGGCGTGTGGGACTGCGCCCATCGGGGAAGAACAGGGCGGCGGGCAGAGGACATTTGCGCCTTTTGACGATTGACAAGCGGGGCAAAGTGAAGTATCATCGTGCCTATCTTTTGTTGAACCGAGGCAGTTCCGGTATGAAATACGTAAAGCAATTCGGCGTTATCCTGCTCATTTCCCTTGTGGGTGAGCTTTTGAACTATCTGCTGCCCCTGCCGGTCCCAGCAAGCATCTACGGTCTGGTCCTGATGCTTCTTGGACTGCGGCTGGGGGTGGTCCGGCTGGCGGATGTGACCGATACGGCACATTTTCTCATTGAGATTATGCCCTTGATGTTCATTCCAGCGGCCGTCGGGCTGATGGCTTCGTGGGACGCGATCCGTGCGAAGCTGACGGCGTATCTTGTGATCGCGGCGGTGACGACATTCGCGGTGATGATCGTTTCGGGCCGTGTCACGCAGTTCCTGCTGCGCCGCGGAAAGAAGGAGGCGTGAGTATGGAGTTTGTCGAGCAGTCTGTTTTCTTCGGCGTTTCGCTCAGCCTTGCGGCATACGGACTGGGCGTGGTGCTGCAAAAGCGCTTTCGTTTGGCACTGTTCAACCCGCTGCTGATTGCAGTTGTGGTGACCATCGCTGTGCTGCTGAGCGCACATATCGACTATGACATTTACTATGAGGGTGCAAAATATCTGAGCTACCTGCTCACGCCGGCGACGGTGTGCCTTGCTGTGCCGCTGTATGAGAAGCTTGCGCTGCTGCGCCGGAACTGGAAGGCGATTCTGGCGGGCATCGCCTCGGGCGTGCTCACCACGCTGGTGAGCGTGCTGGTGCTCAGCCGTGTGTTCAGCCTGACGCATGAGGAGTATGTGACGCTTCTGCCGAAGTCTATCACGACGGCCATCGGCATGGGGGTGTCAGAGGAGCTTGGCGGCTACGTTACACTGACTGTGGCCATGATCATCGTCACCGGCATCCTTGGAAACGTGACGGCAGTGGCGGTCTGCCGGCTCTTCCGCATCACGGAGCCGATTGCAAGAGGCGTGGCCATCGGCTCGTCCGCCCACGCGCTCGGCACGGCCAAGGCCATCGAGATCGGCGAGGTGGAGGGCGCGATGAGCGGCCTTTCCATCGTGGTTGCCGGCCTGCTGACGGTCGTGGGCGCGTCTGTGTTTGCACAGCTCTGGTGAGGATAAAAACAAATAAAAGGGCCCGGAAGCATGTTCACGCTTCCGGGCCCTTTTCCCGTATATATTGATGATGGTGTGCTGCTTCAGCGCTGCTCGGCCGCTTCGATGACGTGGCTGGCGAGAATGGATGTCGTCACGGTGCCGACGCCGCCGGGAACCGGCGTGATGGCATCCACAATGGGCTCGACCTCAGCAAAGCGGGTATCGCCGCAGAGATTGCCGTCCGCGCCGACATGAATGCCGACGTCAAGCACGACCTGACCGGCGCGCACGCTCTCCGCGCCGACCATACCGGCCTTGCCGGCGGCGACGACGAGAATATCGGCCTCGCGGCAGATCGCAGGGAGGTTTTCGCTGCGGCTGTGGCAGATGGTTACGGTCGCGTGCTCGGCAAGAAGCAGCATGGAAACGGGCTTCCCGATCACAAGGCTGCGGCCGATGACGACCACGCGCTTACCCTTGATAGGAATATCATAATGCTTCAGCAGGGCCACGCAGGCCGCGGCGGTGCAGGGAGGATAACCGCCCTTGCTGCCGGCATAGACCGCGGCAAGCGAGCCGTCGGTGATGCCGTCCATATCCTTTTTCGGATCAAGCGCTGCGCGGGCGGCCTCGTCGTCAAGATGCTTGGGCAGCGGACGGAACATCAAAACGCCGTGGACGGCCTCATCCTCGTTGAGTGAACGGATGTTGTTGAGCAGCTCCTGCTGGTCCACATCCTCCGGCAGTACGACCTGACGGACCGCAATGCCGACCTTTTCGCAGCGCTTGAGCGCGCCGCGCTCATACGAAAGATCATCCTCGCGCGCGCCAACGCGCAGAATGGCGAGACAGGGCTCAATACCGCGCTGACGGAGCGCGTCCGAGCGTTCATGCAGCTTTTCGGTCAGCGCTTTTGCGGCGTCTGCCCCCTTTAATAACATAGCCATGATGGTTTCCTCCTCATGCCGGCGCAGGGCGCCGTTGTTCTTCCTGTCCAGCATAACAAACAAAGATTTTTCTGTCAATTTCTTTTTCAAAATGTCCGCCCGCCGTGGAATTTATTTTCTTCCCGCCTTGCTATTTTGACCTCTTTCTGCTACGATAAAGGCATAATAAACAAATAACAACATGCCGGAGGGAGTTTTTATGTCCATCATTGAAGAAAAGAAGGCGCTGCGCACCTTCATTCGCCAAAGCGAGCGCACGCTGGACGCCGATTATAAGGCGGAGAGCTCGGATGCGATCTGCCGCCATGTCCTCGCATTGGAGGAATACCAGCGCGCGAAGGTGGTCTTTGCCTTTGCCGGAACGGTTCATGAGATCGACACCTCACTGCTACTGGACGAAATGCTTGCCGCGGGGAAAACACTCGTCCTTCCGCGCTGCGCAGAGGGACACGCGATCGATCTGTGTGTTGTGCATTCCATGGACGATCTGGAGGCAGGCATGTACGGAATTCTGGAGCCGAAGAGGACGTGTGAGCTTGTCACGGCGGAGCAGATCGATTTTGCCGTGGTGCCGTGCCTGTCGTTTGACCGCGCGGGCCGTCGGCTCGGCCAGGGCGGCGGATACTATGACCGCCTGCTCCCGCGCCTTCACTGCCCGACCTGCCTGATCTGCCGCGAGCGGCTGATGAGCGACGCCGTTCCTACGGAGGAGCACGACTGCCGCTGCACGCTCTATATCACAGAACGGGGTGTTATGACGCCTGAGGCCTGACGCCGGGCATACGAAAGGAGCTGCCGCCATGGACCGCAATTCCCATATTTACCGCACGTATGTCGATATCCTGCGCCGTGAGCTTGTCTGCGCGATGGGCTGCACGGAGCCGATTGCCATTGCCTACTGCGCTGCCGTTGCCCGCGCTGCGCTCGGCACGCTGCCGGAGTGGGTGAGGATCGAGAGCAGCGGCAATATTATCAAAAACGTCAAGAGCGTTGTTGTCCCGAATACAGGCGGACGGCGGGGAATCGCCGCGGCTGCTGCCATCGGCATCCTCGGCGGCGACGAAAAGGCGGGGCTTCAGGTCATTTCCGCGGTTTCCGCCGAGGCGAAGGCGCAGCTGGGCGATTATCTGGAAAGAACGCGGATCGAGACGCTTCCTGCCGAAACGGATTATCTGCTCGACATTACTGTCAGCGTCGGCGCCGGCGGGCATGCTGCCCGCGTCCGCGCCGTACAGGAGCACACGAACCTTGTGCTCGTCGAGCGCGACGGCGAGGTGCTCGAAAGCCGGCCGCTGCCGTCGGCGGAGCATGCCGCTGATGCGTCGGCGCCGGATTATTCGCTTATGACGGTCGAGGGCATCTGCGATTTCGCCGCCACCTGCGACCTTGACGATGTGCGCGATGTGCTTGAGCGTCAGATCGCGTGCAACAGCGCTATTGCGGACGAGGGTCTGCGCGGCGACTGGGGTGCGAACATCGGCAAGGTGCTGCTCACGCGCGGCGGCGATGTGCGCAGCCGCGCCAAGGCCCGTGCAGCCGCGGGAAGCGACGCGCGCATGAACGGCTGTGAGCTGCCGGTCGTTATCAACTCCGGCAGCGGCAATCAGGGTATGACCGCATCCCTTCCGGTCATTGAGTATGCCCGCGCGCTGGGCGCGGGCGAGGAGGAGCTTTTGCGCGCGCTGCTGGTGTCAAACCTTGTCACGCTGCACGAAAAGACCGGCATAGGCCGCCTTTCCGCCTACTGCGGCGCGGTGAGCGCAGGAGCCGGCGCAGGTGCGGGCATCGCATGGCTTCACGGCGGCGGCTTTAATGAAGTCGCGCACACCATCGTCAACGCGCTGGCCATCACGTCAGGCATTGTGTGCGATGGCGCGAAGTCCTCCTGTGCGGGTAAAATCGCCATGGCGGTCGACGCGGGCATCCTCGGCTATGAGATGTACTGCTCCGGGCAGGAATTCTGCGGCGGGGACGGGCTGGTGTGCAAGGGTGTGGAAAATTCCATTGAGAATTTCGGCCGCCTTGGCCGCGTCGGTATGCGTGAGACGGACAAGGAGATCATCCGTATGATGACGGGCTGCTGAACAACGGAAAAGAGAGCTCTGCCGGCTGGCAGAGCTTTCTTTTGTGTCCCCTTGAAAAGCATGCGCTCCGGTGCTATGCTGTCGGTGAGGTGAAGAGCATGCTTGATTATCTGATCCGGGGGGCGCAGGTGCTTGACGGCACGGGTGCTCCCGCGTTTTCTGCCGATGTCGGCATAGAGGGCGGAATGATCGCCGCCGTCGGACATCTGGATGGGGCGCGTGCCGCGCATACGCTCGAGGCGGCTGACCGCACGCTGACGCCCGGCTTTTTTGATATCCACCGTCATACCGATGCGGCGCTTTTCCGCCCGCACTTCGGCGAGGCGGAGCTTGCGCAGGGACTGACCACGCTCGTCGGCGGCAACTGCGGATTGTCGCTCGCACCGCTGTTCGGCGTTCACGCGCCGGAGGTGCGCGACTACCTTGCGCCTATTGTCGGTGCATTCGGGAATGAGCTGTGCTTTCCCTCGCTTGCGGATTATTTTGCTGCGGCGGAGTGCACGCCGCAGCTGGTGAACAATGCCATGCTTATCGGCATGGGGACGCTGCGCGCCCTCACAGCGGGCTTTGACGATGTGCCGCTGTCGGACGAACAGTACCGGCGGCTCCACAGACTTTTGGAGTGCGCGCTTGCCGACGGCGCGGCGGGCGTGTCGCTCGGCCTTGGCTATGCACCGGAGTGCTTTTATACCACCGACGGCCTGATCCGCGCGCTTGCGCCGCTGCGCGGCGGAAGCATTCCCGTTATCGTTCATATGCGCCAGGAGGGAGACGGCGTGGTGGATGCGCTGCGCGAGATGTTGGCGGTTGCGCGTGCTCTGCGCTGCCCGGTGGAGATCTCGCATCTCAAGGGAATTGGCCGCAGCAATTGGGGGCATGCTGTGCCGGAAATGCTGCAGCTTATTGCACGGGCCCGCGAGGATGGCCTTGACGTCACGTGCGACGTCTACCCCTATTCTGCCGGCTCGACGCAGCTGATCCATGTTCTGCCGCCGGAGTTCCAAAAGGGCGGCCTTGATGCGCTGACCGCCGCGCTGCGTGACGGCTCGGTCCGCGCCGCCATGCGGGAGCGCATGGAAACGGGCAGCGATTTTGAAAACATCACGCACCTTGTTGGCTTTGAAAATGTCGTGCCGATCTCGCTCCATACGGACGAGTACCGGGCGTTCGAGGGAAAGAGCCTTGCGGAGATTGCCGGGATGCTGGGAAAGGACCCCTTCGACGCGCTGTTCGACCTTCTCGCTGCTGAACATTGCGAGGCCGGCATGATCGACTTTATCGCCGCTGAGGAGGACATCGAGGCGATTTTGTGCGCGCCGTTCTCTGTACCGATCTCCGACGCGACCTATCCGGTCGAGGGCCTGTGCCACCCGCGTGTATACGGCAGTGCGGCACGCTTCCTCTCCCGTTATGTCCGTGAGCGGAAGCTGCTCACCCTGCCGCAGGCTGTGCACAAGCTCACGATGCAGTCCGCCGACCGGCTGGGACTTCGCCGGAAGGGCCGTATTGCCGTCGGCGCGGACGCGGATCTGTGTTTGTTTTCTCTGGAGAATATCCGTGAGAATGGAACCTACACCGCGCCCCGGCGGCTTGCGAAGGGAATGGACGCGGTATTTGTCGGCGGCGTTCCCTCGCTGATCGGCGGAGAATTTACCGGAGAAATGTGCGGCGCGATGCTGCGCAGAGCATGAAAAAAGGACGCCTCTTTTCAAGAGACGTCCTTTTCCTTATTTTTTACCGAGCAGGCAGCAGAGCAGGAATACAGCCAGATTGCACAGCACTACGCTTGCACCCACCGGGGTGGAAACGAGGTACGAGGCGATCAGACCCGCGCAGAAGCACACGACGCTCAGCACGCCCGCGCATATGACCACCGCGCGGAAGCTTTTGAAAATGCGCATGGCAGAGAGTGCAGGGAAGATGATAAGGCTGGAGATGAGCATGGCACCCATCATGCGCATGCCGAGCACGACTGTCAGCGCCGTGAGCAGGGCGAGGAGGGAATTGTAGGCGCTGACCTTTACGCCGGTCGCGCGGGAAAAGCCTTCGTCAAAGGTGATGGCAAAAAGCCGGTGGTAGAAAAGAACAAACAATGAGAGTACGGCGGCGGCCAGTGTTACGGACAGCGCCACATCGCTGCGTGACATGGCGAGGATGCTGCCGAACATATAGCTGTCCACATCCGTGGTCATGCCGGTGGTAAGGCTCGTCACCACGATACCGGCGGCAAGCGCTGAGGCCGAGAGCACGGCAATGGCCGCATCTGCGCTGATGCGGCTTTTCTCGGCGATGCGCAGAAGGAGAAACGCCGACGCGACCACGACCGGAACGGAGAAGGCCAGCGGCGCGAAGCCGCAGGCGACTGCTATTGCCAGAGCGCCGAAGCTCACATGCGAGAGACCGTCGCCGATCATGGAATAGCGCTTGAGTACCAGCGGCACGCCGAGCAGCGCCGCGCAGAGCGAGACAAGGATGCCCACGGCGAATGCCCGCAGGATAAAGGGATAGGTGAACATTTCAAGCAGCAGACTCATACCGCACCTCCGAATCGTTTACCGGCAGGAGAGGCGAGATATTCCGCCACCGTGCCGAAAAACCAGCCGTCACGGCCAATATGCAATATTGTGCGCGCCTCGCGCAGGGCATTGGGCATATCGTGCGTGACCATTACGACCGCCATGCCCTCCTTTTGATTGAGATAGCGCAGGGTTTTGTAAAGGTCCTGCGAGGCGGCGGGATCAAGTCCGGTGACCGGCTCGTCAAGAATGAGCAGACGGTCGGCTGCGCACAGGGCGCGCGCGAGCAGCACGCGCTGCTGCTGCCCGCCGGAGAGTTCACGGTAGCAGCGGTTTTGCAGCTCCAGCACGCCGAGCTTTCCCATGTTCATCAGTGCTGCACTCTTCTCTGCGGCGGAATAGAAGAAGTGCAGCCCGCGCTTGTTGGCAAAGCCGGAGAGAACGACCTCGTTCACCGTCGCGGGAAAGCCGCGCTGCGCGCTTGTCTGCTGGGGCAGATACCCGATCGCGCCCGCGCGCTGCGCGGGGCAGTCGATCGTGCCGGAAAGGGGAGAAAGAAGGCCGAGCAGGCTCTTCATCAGCGTGGACTTGCCGCTGCCGTTCTCACCCACCACGCACAGGTAGTCCCCCGCGCGGACGGTGAACGTCAGATCTCGGAGCAGAGCGCGGTGCTCATAGCCGAGGCTTGCGCCGCGGCACGCGAGCAGGATGCTTTCGTCCATTACAGCAGGCCCCCTTTCAGTGCTTCATAGTTTCGTTCCATCAGTGTGAGATAGGTCTCGCCCGCGTCAAAATCCGCGCGGGAAATGGTCTGCATCGACCAGAGCCGTTCGATCCGCGCGCCGGTGCATTCACTCACTGCTTCGGCGATCTTTTGGCTGTTGAGATCGACAGTATAGATGACCGGGATTTGCTCTTCATTGACCTTGTCGATAAGGTATTTGAGCGTGGCGAGACTCGGCTCCGTGTCGCTTGAGCAGCCGTGGAACGCCGCGCGGTAATTCAGGCTGTATTCCTCACAGAAGTACAGAAACGGAAAGCGGTCGGCAAAGACCAGCAGATCGCGCTCGGCGTTCTCGCGCAGCGTGCGGAAGTCTGCATCCAGCGCGGAAAGCTGCGCGCAGTAGTCCTCGCAGTTGGCGCGGTAGAAATCCGCGTTTTCCGCATCTGCCGCGCACAGCGCGTCGGCAACGGCGCGGCAGAGCACAACGGCGTTGGCCGGCGAGGTCCAGATATGCTCGTCGTACTCGATCTCGTCGCTCTCGGCGTGATCGTGCTCATCATGCCCACTATGGTCATGCTCTTCCGCGCCCTGCATGCCCTCGGAAAATTCCTCCTCACGGGTGCTGACGAGATCCATCATGCGCAGTACGCTGCCGATATCCTCCCCGACGGAAGCGAGCATGTCGTCGACCCAGATCTCGCCCTCGCCGCCATTGTAGATGAACACATCGGC
>CAKTOJ010000070.1 GCA_934589665.1 uncultured Oscillospiraceae bacterium
ACGTCGGTCAGGCCGTTCCACACGGGAACGCCGGCGTTGGCGGCAAGGCCTTCAACGACCTTCTGGTCGTAGCCGCGGTACTCGATGCCGTCATAGAAGCGGCCGAGAACCTTGGCGGTATCAGCCATGGTTTCCTTCTTGCCCATCTGGGAGGACTTGGAGTCGAGGAACGTCACGTTCGCGCCCTCATCGTAGGCGGCGACTTCAAACGCGCAGCGGGTGCGGGTGGAGGTCTTCTCGAAGAGCAGAACGATGTTCTTACCGGCGAGCAGGTTGCCGCGGATGCCGGCACGCTTTTTGGCCTTAAGATCGGCGGCAAGATTTAGCATATAGCGGATCTCATCGGGGGTGAAATCCTTCAGGGTCAGAAAAGAACGGCCTTTGAGATTGACGGGCATAGGATGATCCTCCTTCAAGATATTGTACCCCTTGTTGGGGAAAGTCACTTACGTTTTCTGTCTATAGCATACCAATTTTCTCGTAGTCCGCTGGACATTTTCAGTTATTTTTCTTGTATTTAACGGCAAATCTATTGTTCTCTCCGCTTGCTGCAGCCCCGACGGAGCGCATCTGATACTTGCCAAGCGCGCCGCGAGTGCGTTATACTGTGGATATAGGCCGCGCAGGCGCCGTCAGGAAGAGGTGACGAGAATGAAAGACCTTGCCGCAATGCAGTCCTTTGAGCGCTCCCGTCTTGACCGGAGCAAGCTGTGCTCCTTTGACAACGAGATCATCGAAGCGCCGACCTTTCCCCTGATCCATCAGGAGGCCCGCATCCTCTATATCTGCGAGGGCCACGGCGTCATCCGCGTGCAGGGGCGCGACATCGAGCTGCGTCCGAATACGCTCCTCGCCATTCTGCCCTGGCAGATCACGGTGGTGACGGAGGTCGACGAACCGCTGCAATATCATCTCGTCATTTATAATCTTCACACCCTCAACCGCTACATCCGCGCTTTTTCCGATGAGCGCGGCGGCGCGGTGGACTGGCAGACGCACATTGAGCGCCAGCCCGCTCTCTACTGCGACGAGGGACAGGCACACCGCATGCAGCAATTCTTTCTCTCCCTGCGCGAAGAGGTCGGACTGGAATCCATCCTCGGCGCAGCCCCGCCAAAGATCCTCGGCTCGCTGGCCATCGTCAACCGGCTCGTGGAGCTGGTGATCCTGATGGAGCGCTTCCGCGCCGAGCAGCCGCCCGAGCCCGCGGCTGCGGCGCCCGCCGCGCCGGACATGAGCGAGATACTGCGCTATCTTTACTGCCACACCGGCGAAAAGCTGACGCTCAAGGGGCTCTCGCGTCTTTTTTATGTGTCTGAGAGCAGCCTGAGCAGCTACATCAGCGGTATGACCGGCCTTTCCTTTTTTGATCTTCTCAATGAAATGCGCATCGGCAAGACCGCGGACTATCTGCTCTACACCGATCTGACGCTTGAGGAGATCGCCGCCGCGCTCGGCTATGTCGACGCTTCGCATATCTCCAAGGTATTCTCCGCGCGCGTCGGCATGCGCATCAATGATTACCGCAAGACCTACCAAAAGGTCGAAAGCCTGTGCCGTATTGAAAGTGACCGCCGCGTCTACGCGCTGGTGGAATACATCTGCCGCAGCTACCACGAACCACTCTCCGCACGCCCCGTCGCCGAAAAGTTCGGCTATACCGTCGCCGAGATGAACCACGCGCTGATGCTTCAGGTCGAAAAGAATTTCGAGGAATTTCTCAACTATATCCGCATCAACCACGCCGCCGAGCTGCTGCTTACCACTGATCAAACCGTGACCTACATTGCCATGGAGGTCGGCTACGCAAACGTCAAGACCTTCAACCGCAATTTTCTCCGCTTCAAGGTGATGACGCCCGGCGATTTCCGAAAAAAGGTCACACTGCAGCAAAGCCGCCTGTGATCCGGCATAAAAATTCTGATGCTCCACGATCCGACTGTCTTTCCGACGGCCGGATCTTTTTTCACACATTTGCCGCTGCCGTGCTTCATACAATCTTATCAACGGCAGACGGCGGACAGTTTCCGCCGCCACCGCCCGCTGCGGCGGGCGGCCAGAACAAATTGAAGGAGGATCTTCCCATGCGCAGATCAATTAAGAAGTTTTTTGCTCTCTTCCTCGCATGCCTGATGCTCGCCGTACCGCTTACAGGCTGCGGCACCGATCCCGCCGCGCCGGACGGCGGCACGGCCGACAGCGCCATCAAACTCGGCTGGATGGGCTCGCTCACCGGCGATCAGGCGGCTTTCGGCACCTGCGAGAGCCAGACCGTCAGGATGATGGTCGACGACATGAACGCATCGGGCGGACTGCTCGGCAAACAGATCGAGCTCATCTGCTACGACACCAAGGGCGACGCGCAGGAGGCCGTCAACGTCGCCAAGCGCCTGTGCGCGCAGGATAAGGTCTGCGCCATCATCGGGCCGAACGCCTCGGGCCAGTGCATCGCCATCCAATCCGTCCTTGACCAGTACAAAGTCTCTGATATGTCTACGGTGGCGACGAATGAAAAGGTCACGGTGCAGGACGGCGCGCTCAAGGAGTATAACTTCCGCGTCTGCTTCATCGACCCCGTACAGGGCCGCATTGCCGCGTCCTTCATCGCCGACTATCTCGGCTATAAAAAGGCCGCCATTCTCTACGACGTCAACGATGACTACGCCCAGGGCCTGAAGGACAACTTCATCAAGGTCTACACGGAAAAGGGCGGCACGGTGGTCGCCGAGGAGGGCTACACCGCCGGCGACACGGACTTTACCGCCCAGCTGACGAACATCAAGAAGGCCGAGCCCGACATCATCTTCACGCCCATCTTCTATCAGGATTTCATTATGATCCACAAGCAGGCCCGCACGCTCGGCATTGACCTTGCCATGGTCGGCGGCGACGGCTGCGCGTCCGAGGTGCTCTTTGACGCGGCGGACGCGGTGGACGGCTCCTACGTCATCAACCACGTCTCCCTGACCGATCCGGCCGGCGAGAGCTTCCGCAAGGAGTATGCGGAGAAGTACAACGGCGCAAAGATGGAGCTCAACGGCTACATGGCGCATGACGCGTTCCTCACCTGGGCTGCAGCGGTGGAGCAGGCCGGCAGCGCCGACCCGCAGGCCATCACCGACGCCTATACCCAGATCACCGTCGAGGGACTGACCGGCACGATCAAGATCTCGCCGGACGATCACAATCCCATTGACAAGGCCGGCTGCGTTGAACGCATCGACGGCACAAACAAGACCTACATCTTTGAAACCAAGATCGCATGACCAACCGCTCACGCGCACAAAAAAGCCGCATAAGGCAAATGAATTTTGCCTCTTCGCCGCCCAGGCGCCCCGTTCAGGGGTGTCCGGGCGGCAGCAGAACAGAAGGAGGCTCTGCATGGACCTGCAATACTTTTTCCAGCAGCTGGTCAACGGCATCTGTCTCGGCGGAATGTACGCGCTGATGTCCGTCGGCTACTCGCTGGTTTACAGCATTATGAACTTTTCCAACTTTGCCCACGGCGGCGTCATCATGGTCGGCGCGTATGTCGGCTATTATGCGCTCACCGCCCTCGGCTGCAACTTTTTCCTCGCCTTTGCCCTCTGCGGCATCGGCAGCGGGCTACTGGCCGTTGTCATTGAGCGGCTTGTCTATTCGCCGCTGCGCAAGCGCCACGCCCCGTCCCTTTACTTCATCATCTCGGCCATGGGCGCGTCAATCTTTCTGGAGAACTTCGTCATCGCCACGATCGACGGCACGCCCCGGAACTACCCCACGCTGTTCAACAACAGCATCCATCTCGGCGGACTTTCCCTTGGCGTGGACAGCCTGCTGATGATTGTTGTCTCCGCCCTGGCCCTGCTGGTGCTGATGTTCATCATTCAGAAAACCAAGGTTGGCCTCGCGATCCGCGCCTGCTCGTACAGCGAAAAGGCCGCGACGCTTATGGGCATCAACGGCGATCTGGTCATCTTCATCATCTTCCTCATGGGCGGTGTGCTTGCCGGCTTCGCCGGTATGCTCTACGGGATGCGCTTCATCGTCAAGCCCACCATCGGCCAGGTGACAAACAAATCCTTTGTCGCGGCGGTATTCGGCGGACTCGGAAGCCTGCCCGGCGCGATCCTCGGCTCACTGCTTCTCGGCGTGATGGAGATCTTCGTCGCGTCCTTCAACTCCAACCTGCGCGACCTGTTCGTGTACGCGCTGCTGATCCTCGTCCTCGTTGTCAAGCCGTCTGGCCTGATGGGCAAGGTCGTGGAAGATAAGGCATAAGGAGGGAAGGATATGTTCAGCTGGTATTATATCGAGGGTATCCTCATTCAGTCCTGCTACACACTG
The DNA here is from genome assembly GCA_934589665.1 of uncultured Oscillospiraceae bacterium. Taxonomy (GTDB): domain Bacteria; phylum Bacillota; class Clostridia; order Oscillospirales; family Oscillospiraceae; genus Hominicoprocola. The sequence goes on from CAKTOJ010000070.1 coordinate 4,327, forward strand.
CTCATCGTGCTGGGCCTGTCCATTCTCACGGGCTATACGGGAATGTTCTCGTTCGGCCACGCGGGCTTCGTGTGCATCGGCGCTTACGTCTCCGTCATCTGTACGATGGCCTTCGGTCTGCCCTACTGGGTCGCGCTGATCGCCGCGGGGCTCGTGTCGATGGTGCTCGGCGCGGCGCTCGGCAAGATTACGCTCAACCTCAAGGGCGACTACTTCTGCATCGCCACGCTCGGCGTGGGCGAGGCAATCCGCCTGATCTTCAACAATCTCCAGCTCTCATGGGACGTCGGCGGCAAAACCTTCGCGCTCGACGGTGCAAAGGGCATCGCCAGCATTCCGCTCTACACGACCTTTGCCGGCTCGCTCGTCCTTGTCATCTTTTTTCTCACCGCCACGGCGCTGCTGATGAATTCCAAGCACGGGCGCAGTATGCTCGCCGTGCGTGAGGACGAGCTGGCGGCGCAGATGAGCGGCATCAACACGTTCCGCTCCAAGATGCTTGCCATGTGTATGTCCGCGCTCTACGCCGGCATCGCCGGTGGGATGCTCGCGCACTACTTCGGCTACCTTCAGCCCAAGATGTTTATGATGGTCAAGTCCACGGAGTACACCATCATGGTCATTTTCGGCGGCATGGGCTCGATCACCGGCGCGGTGCTCGGCACGCTCCTGCTCTGCGCGCTGCCGGAGCTGCTGCGCGCGGTCGGTGACTGGCGTCTGGTGATGTACGGTCTGGCCGTTATTATCATTATGATCGTGCGTCCGAAGGGCCTCATGGGCGGGCGTGAGCTGCCGGTCGGCCGCATCTGCCGTGCCATCGGCCGCATCTTCACGGGAAAGAAAAACGATCTGCCCCCGCCCGCAAATGACGGAAACGGCGGCGGAGAGGAGGCGCCGGTATGAACGACATCACTTTCAAGCACCACGATCCCAACGTCATGCTCGAGCTGTGGCACGTTACCAAGCGCTTCGGCGGTCTGACCGCTGTGGGCGACGTCTCTTTCAAGATCAAAAAGGGCGAGATCTATGCGCTCATCGGCCCGAACGGCGCGGGCAAGACCACGATTTTCAATCTTATCACCGGTGTTTACGCGCTCACCGAGGGCCGCGTCATTTTTGACGGCACGGTCATCGGACAGGGCGACGCGATCATCAAAGACGATATGCGCGAAACGGACGTCAAGCCCTTCCGTAAGCAGCCATACGACATCATGGCGCGCGGCATGGCGCGCACGTTCCAGAATATCCGTCTTTTTAAGAGCGAGACGGTGTACAACAACGTTCTCACCGCCTGCCACGCGGAAGCGGACTACAACATCTTCCAGTCACTCTGGCGTCTGCCCTTCGGGCCGAAATGGCTCACGAAGTACTACCATCAGGAAAAGGCGCTGCGCGCGAAAACGGAGGAGCTGCTCAAGATTATGGGCATCTGGCAGTTCCGCGACATGATCGCCGTCAACCTGCCCTATGGCCAGCAGCGCAAGCTGGAGATCGCCCGCGCGCTCGCGACCGATCCGAAGCTGCTGCTGCTCGACGAACCGGCTGCCGGCATGAACCCGGAGGAAACGCTCGCGCTCATGGATCTGATCCGCGAGATCCGCGACCGCTTCGACCTCACCGTGCTCATCATCGAGCACCACATGGATCTCGTGATGAACGTCTCAGACCGCATCTTCGTGCTCAACTTCGGCAACCCTCTTGCCGAGGGCACGCCTACCGAGATCCAGAGCAATCCCGAGGTCATTGAAGCTTACCTTGGAAAGGAGGACGAGAGCGATGGCGATGCTTGAGATCCATGATCTGAACGTCTACTACGGCGGCATTCACGCCCTCAAGGGCATCTCGCTCGCGGTCGAAGAGGGGCAGATCGTTTCCATGATCGGCTCGAACGGCGCGGGCAAATCGTCCATGATGAACGCCATCTCCGGCATCGTGAAGTACAAGTCCGGCGAGATCCTCTATAAAGGCCAGCCGCTCCCGACGGCGGCGAACCGCGTTGTCAAGCTTGGTGTGTGCCAAGTGCCCGAGGGCCGGCAGATCTTTGCCAACCTCACCGTATACGAAAACCTCAAGATCGGCGCATACCTGCGCAGCGACAAGGACGGCATCGAGCGGGATCTCAAGCGCGTGTACGAGATCTTTCCGCGTCTGGCCGAGCGGAGAAATCAGATTGCCGGCACGCTCTCCGGCGGCGAACAGCAGATGCTTGCGATGGGCCGCGGCATCATGTCCGCGCCCGACCTCATCATGCTCGACGAGCCGTCCCTCGGCCTCGCACCGCTGCTGGTCAACACCATTTTTGACACCATTGAGGAGATCAAGGCGATGGGCAAGACCATTCTGCTCGTTGAGCAGAATGCGCTCAAGGCGCTCTCCGTCGCCGATAACGCCTACGTTCTCGAGCAGGGCCGCATCACCAAATCCGGCCCGGGGCGTGAGCTGCTCCGCGATCCCGCGGTCGCGGAGGCCTATCTCGGCAGGGCCGCACACTGATTTTTTCAAAATGTTCGGAGGTATACAGCCATGGCTAAAACGGCACAGGATGTCATGCAGCTCGTCCGTGAGCAGGACATCAAAATGGTAGACTTCAAGATGGTCGATATCGACGGCCGGTTCCGTCACGTGACGATCCCCGCGCAGAACTTCACCGAGACGACCATGACCGACGGCATCGGCTTCGACGCCTCAAACTACGGCTACGCCGCAGTAGAGAAAAGCGACATGGTATTCATCCCCGATCCCTCTACCGCGCAGCTCGACCCGTTCTGCGAAATTTCCACGCTGTCGATGACCGGCGATGTCATGATCATTGACACGCCGCACAACCGCCCGCTTGACCAGTACCCGCGCAGTGTCGTGCGCGCAGCGGAGCAGTACATGCGTGATACCGGCATAGCGGACACGATGCTTGTCCTTCCTGAGTTTGAATTTTATCTTTTCGACTCCGTGGCGTGGAACGTCTCGCCGGACGAGATCAGCATGCATCTGGACGCCGAGCAGGCGCACTGGAACAGCGGCAGCAGCGGACGCGGCACAGTCGTTCCCCGTCAGGGACATTATCACATTGCCAAGCCCCTCGACCGTACCTATGCGTGCCGCAGCGAGATGTGTCTTTTGATGGAACAGGCCGGCATCCCGGTCAAGTACCACCATCCCGAGGTCGGCGGCGCAGGCCAGTTCGAGATCGAACCGAAGCTCGGTGAGATGAGCAAAATGGCCGACGCAAGCATGATGATCAAGTACATTGTCCGCAATACCGCTCTCAAGTACGGAAAGACCGCGACCTTCCTGCCAAAGCCCGTTTACGGCGAAGCCGGCAGCGGGATGCACGTCCATATGCTGCTCCTCAAGAACGGCGAGCCGGTATTCTCCGACGATAACGGTTATTCGCATCTGAGCCAGGAGGCCCATTGGTTCATGGGCGGCCTGCTCCGGCACATCGACTCGCTCTGCGCCATCACAAATCCATCCACCAACTCCTTCAAGCGTCTGGTGCCGGGCTTTGAAGCGCCCGTCACCGTCGGCTACGCCACGAGCAACCGCAGCGCGGTCATCCGCATCCCCGCCTATGCGAAATCGCCCTCTCTGCGCCGTTTCGAGCTGCGCAACCCCGATGCAGCCTGCAACCCGTATTTCTGCTATGCGGCGCTGCTCATGGCCGGTCTTGACGGCATCGAGCACAAGATCGACCCGCACGAGAACGGCTGGGGGCCCTATGATATCAACCTCTACACGCTCTCCGACGAGGAAAAGGCGAAGCTGCGCCAGCTGCCCACCTCGCTCGATGCAGCGCTCGACGCACTTGAGGCGGATCACGACTATCTCACACGCGGCGGCGTTTTTCCCGAAGCACTGCTGCGCAATTTCATCGCCGCCAAGCGCAGGGAGTGCGCGGAGATCGCTGCCGTTCCGCATCCGGCGGAGTTTGAACGCTATTACAATTTATGAACTTCTCCTCCATACCGGCAGGGGCATCCCGCAGCGGGACGCCCCTGCAAAATTTAGGGGCTTTCACTCGGCGCAAAAACGTGCTATAATTGTTATAATTTGTGCACAGGAGGCCTTTATGCAGATCGGCAGCGTAACAATCGAATCAAAGCTCGCTCTCGCACCAATGGCGGGCGTGACCGATGCAGCGTTCCGCGAGCTGTGCGCCTCTCTCGGCGCGGGGCTGACATGCACGGAGCTTGTCAGCTCCAAGGCCCTGTGCTATCAGGACAAAAAGAGCCGCACGCTGCTCGCGCCCTTTCCGGGCGAGCACCCGATGCAGGCGCAGATCTTCGGCAGCGATCCCGTGTGCATGGCTGAGGCCGCACAGATCGCCATTGAAGCAAGCGGTGCAGATATTCTTGATATCAACATGGGCTGTCCGGTCGGAAAGATCGTGAACAACGGCGACGGCTCGGCTTTGATGAAGGATCCGGAAAAGGCCGCGCGCATTGCCGAGGCCGTGGTCAAGGCGGTCAGGGTCCCTGTGACGGTCAAAATGCGCCGTGGCTGGGACAAGGGCAGCATCAACGCACCCGCGCTGGCCGTGCTGCTTGAATCCGCCGGCGTGTCCGCCGTCACCGTGCATGGCCGCACGCGCGCGCAGATGTACGGCGGGCAGGCAGACTGGTCGACGATCCGTGAGGTGAAGGA
>CAKTOJ010000071.1 GCA_934589665.1 uncultured Oscillospiraceae bacterium
AGAAATGGGTCTGCGTAAAACAGCTTTTCCGTTTCCATGGGAGTAATTTCCTTTCGTTTCCTTATGAAATACTGACGATAAACCGCCAGAGCGGGTCAATGAGCATCAGCCCCAGCGTCGCCGAGCAGAGGTTGGCCGCAACGGCGTAGAACGCCGCGCGTCCGCGGCTCTTCTCCGTCAGCAGCCAGCGGTCGAGCAAGACCTCAACGAGCGTGATGACAAGCTCAATGGGAATGTAGAATAGGATCGACCAGCCGCTCACGCCGTGGTTGAGCACGGTCACGGCAAGGTAAACGGCAAAGCCGCCCTGCGTGACGAGGTTCACCAGCAAAAAGCTCTTCCAGCTCTTTTTGCTCCGGTAACCGAAGGCATACAGCAGCACGCCCTCAATGAGCAGCGTTGGGATCAGCATGCAGAGAAATTGCAGCGCATAGGCCACCGCCGCCGGCGGCACGGAGACGTTTTTCGCCGCCCAGTCCACCGTGACGGAGGATTGCAGCGTCGCGCGGTGAAGGGTGTCGGATACCCAGCTCTCGCCGCTCTTCGTCACGATGAGAATACGGTAGGTCCCCGGCACACCATGATAGCCAAAGATATGCAGCCTTGTGCTTCCGACAGGTCCGCCAATCAAATCGCCATACATCGGCGCGCCGTTTGTCCCTTGTACCGTGCAGGCATGCCAGCCCTCTGGCACCGCCGCACGCATGGCACCGAGCAGCTCGTCGTCAAGCTGCCCGCGCTTCTCCCCATGGTAGCTCCAGTCGATGCCGCTGTAATCGTCGTCGCCCTCGTGCTCAAACGCCCCCTCGGCCAGCAGGTCGAGGTAATACGGCTCATCCGGTGCGTTTTTCACCCGCACCGTCAGCTGTGCCTTCGGGCCTGAGTCGGCAAAGGCCGACACGGTCAGCAGCATGGTTGTCAGCAGCAGAAAAATACCGGTTTGCAGAGACTTTTTCATTATGTTTGCTCCTTTCCTTTTCCGCCCCGCCTCTTCCAAAAACGGAGCGCTTATCCGGTTAGACGCAAATACGGGCTGTTTTGTTTCCAAATTTTGGAAATGCGTCATTTTTCTACTCGATCCAGCCCTGCGCCTGCTTACAGCGCAGGATGCGCAGCACATGTCCGTCGATATCGCTCTCCGCAATGCGCCCGTCCTCCACCGCCGCGAGCACGGCGGGGATATCGTTCCAGTAATCACTTGTGATGAGCATATCATTGCCTGCGAGAACAGCGAGCACCGCCGCTTCGCCGTCCGCATACTCCTTTACCGCATCCATCGCCAGATCGTCCGTAATGGCGATGCCGGCAAAGCCCAGCTTCTCGCGCAGGATCTGATGCACCGCGGGCGAAAGCGACGCGGGCAGCGCATCGTCCATGCACTCCACGACATTGTGGCTCACCAGCACAAAAGGCGCCCCCGCCGCAATGCCCGCCTGAAAAGGCAGAAAATCGCTCTGCTCGAACGTTTCATAAGGGCGCTTATCGATTGTGACGCCCGTGTGCGTATCAGCGTTGTTCCCATAGCCCGGGAAATGCTTTAAAACGCAGGCGTAATTCTGAGCGGTATATTCTTCCGTCACCGCCCGCACATATTCCGCTGTCGCCGCCGCATCCTGTCCGAATGAACGCGCATAGATGAAATCGTCCGGATCGGTGGACACATCACATGCCGGCGCAAAATTGACATTGATGCCAAGCTCTGCGAGCTCGCTGGCTTTATCCGCCGCGTCCGCGCGAACGGCATCCATGCCGCCGACGGCATAAAGCGTCTGCGGGGACGCATAAGGCCTCGCACAGATATTTGGGTTCCTGCTTACACGCGTGACCGTACCGCCCTCCTCGTCGCTGCCGATGAAGAGCGGGATGTCCGAAGCGGCCTGATAGGCCGCAAGCGCATTCCGGAGAGTCTCCGATGTCAGCCAAGTGCCGTCCGCAGCCTTAAAATCCCGTCCGAAGAGCAGCAGCCCGCCCAGATGATAGGTCTGTATGTCCTCCGCTGCGCCCGCTTCAGGACAGCGGACAAAGAACATCTGCCCAACCTTTTCCTCCAGCGTCATACCCGCGATGCGTTCACGCAGGCGTGTTTCCGCCAGCTCGGCCTCCGTCGGCCCATCCGGCACTTCCGGCACGGGATCGACCGCCGGCGGCTGGGGAGTAATGTCCGGTGCCTCCGGTTCCGTCCTGCCCACGCAGCCGGTGAGCAGGCACAGCGCCGCAAGCACTGCAAAAATTTTTCGTTTCATGGTTTTCACCTCTTAATCGAGCCATACCGCATACCGCAGCCGACGCAATTTTACCATGCTCCACCGCGAAACGCAAGAAGCGCCGCACTTCACGTTGGCCCCTCCGAGTCCGTCATATATGGCGAGACACCAAAAGCCCCTGTCTTTCGACAGGGGCTTTTGGCTGTGTGTTGTGTGTGTATTTTTAGGAGGGAGAAAATCACATCGGGGATCACGTAACCCCTTTGCAAGTATTAAGATACCAGCGATTCATGGCCAAAGTTTGAAAACCGTGTGAACAAATTGTAAATAACACTGTTTTCATTTCTTGAACTTCCGGCTTTCCGCCACTGCCATCTCGTCACAGCGGTTGTTGTATACATTCTCCGCGTGGTTTTCCCACGCGGCAGGCCGCGCGGGAACCCTTTCTTATCTCATATTTCTTGCGGCGGCGAAATGAATCCGCCGCTCGCGCCGCCGGATTTCCAGCGGCGGGCCACGCTCCCTCAGTTTTTGAACTTCCGGCTTTCCGCCACTGCCATCTCGTCACAGCGGTTGTTGTATACATTCTCCGCGTGGCCCTTGACCCAGTGATAGCGGACATCGTGCATGGCAATGAGCGGCAGGAGCCGCTCCCAGAGATCTACATTCAGCGCGGGCTTCTTATCACTTTTGATCCAGCCCTTCTTCTTCCAGCCATAGACCCAGCCCTTGCTCAACGCGTCGATCACATACTTTGAATCCGAGTACAGCTCGACCTCGCACGGCTCCTTCAAAAGCGTCAGCGCCTCGATCACTGCAGTGAGCTCCATGCGGTTGTTGGTGGTCTGTGCCTCACCGCCGGAAAGCTCACGTTCATGCCCGCCGTAGCGGAGCACCGCGCCCCATCCACCCGGTCCGGGGTTGCCGCTGCATGCACCGTCGGTATATATTGTCACATTTTTCATAGCTATTCCCCCGTCCGGCGGCACATGTCCGCCATGCGGACATGCGTCGTTTCTCTTTCATTATTTCAGCAGCACATTTTCGCCCTTGACCGCTTTCCCCGCATCCACGGAGGTAAAATACGAGTTGAGGATCTGCACCGCCGTGCTGGCCAGTGCGCCGCCGCTGCCGCCCTTTTCAATGACGACCGCCAGCGCAATCTGCGGATCATCATAGGGCGCGAAAGCGACGAACACGCCGTTGCTGACCTTGCCGCCCGTCTGCGCCGTTCCGGTTTTGGCCGCGGCGTCGACCACGCAGTCCTTAAAATAGTAAGCTACGCTTCCCGACGTGACCAGATCGTGCATGCCGGAGAGTACCGCCCGCAGATTCGCCGGTTCGATGGTAATGACCTCCGCCGCCGGCTTGTCGTACACGGCGACAAGCGACGAGCTGTCGTAGGCCTTGACATTTTTGAGCAGATGCGCGTTGTAGCGCGTTCCGCCGCCGGCAAGCGTTGCAATATAGTTGGCAAGCTGAAGCGGCGTGAAAAGTGAGTAGGACTGGCCGATGGCAGCGGTAAGGGTCTGACCATCCGTCCAGTAATGCCCATCGAGCGAATTGACATACTCCGGCGTTGTCATGATGCCGATGTTTTCCGGAATCTCGATACCGGTCGGCTCACCGAGGCCGAAGGCCGAGGCATACCGCGCCAGCGTGGAAATACCGGTGCGCCGCCCGATGTCATAGAAGAAATAGTTGCACGAAACCTTGATGGCCTCAGTGACATTAATATTGCCGTGAGTGCCGCCGTTCTGGTTGTACAGCCAGCAGTTGTAGGCCCACGTGCCGTATTGATAGCGGCCCTTGGTCAATATCTTCGACTGCGGCGTGATGATGCCTGTTTCCAGCGCTGCAATCGCCGTGAGCGGCTTGAAGGTCGAGCCGGGTGCGTAGGTTCCCATCGTGGCACGGTTATAGAATGGGCGGAGCGTGTCCTCGTAATTTTGCTGATAATCCTCGTTGAAGGTCGCAAGCGAGAAGGTCGGATACGACGCCAGCGCGAGCACCTCACCCGTGCCGACCTGCACCACGGCAGCTGCGGCTCCGCGGCCGATCCCGTCCTCCTTGGTCATAGCCGTGACCGTATCGGACAGGATGCGCTCCACATCCTCCTGCAAATCGATGTCCAGCGTCAGCGCAACAGTATCACCCGGCTCCGGCTCCACAGAATAGATCTCTCCCGTAACCTTGCCGGCAGAGTTGACCGTAACAAGGCGCTTTCCGTCCTTGCCGCGCAGATAATCCTCAAATGCCAGCTCCACGCCGTCGCGTCCGACGAGCGCGTCCATCGCGTAACCCTTTTCCCGATACTCGGCTTCCTTACCGCTCGGGATCTTGGTCACGCGGCCCAGCACATGCGCTGCCGCGTCCGTCCGGTACTCCCGCACGGACGATGTGCCGATGTGTACCGGTTGGAACGCGCCATCCTTGAGCTCGGTGATCAGCTCCACGGAAATGTCCGACGCGATGGTGACCGTGCGCAGCTGACTGAGCTTAGCGGAGGCCAGACAGTAGCGCAACCCTACCAGCCTCCGCGTACCGGCGTCAGCCGTCTCCTCTATGCCGTATTCCCCGCACAGGCGTGTGAAAAGCTCCGCCGCCGAAAGCGGTGGATCGTCGTCTGTGCTCAGGCTGTCGTCGGCCCATTTTTTGCTGATAAGATAGTTATAGAGCGCACGGCGGCCGCCGGCGTCAAAATCATAGGAAATCGGGAAATCGCCGCTCAACGGCAGTCCGTCGTCCCACTCGACGCCGTACCGGTCCAGCAGTCCGATCAGACGGGTAAGATCCGCATTGAGCACATCGTCCTCGTCGGCGGCAAGCGAGCTGTCCAGCTCAAGCGTATAAACGCTTCGGTTCGTCACAAGCACCTTGCCGTTCCGGTCGGTGATCACACCGCGCGAGGTCTCCACCGTTTCCGAGCGCGTGTTGGCGCGGATGGAGCGTGCCAGATATTCCTCTCCGTGTACGATCTGTGCATCAAACATCGCCATGATGTACCCGATCATGACCAGCGCAAAAAGTGCGCCGACGGCCAGCAGGCGGAGTTCAAATTGTTTCTTTTCCACAGCGGCCTCCTTTCATGCGGGGCACGGACGGGGTCAAATGGTAAAGCGCCGGTGCAGATAAGAAAGCACCGGGTGGCATACGAGCAGCAGCGGCAGAGATACCGCCGTTTCGCGCAGTGTGAGCAGCAGACAGTCCGCGAACGCGGCGCGGCCCGACATGCACAAAACAAGCGACGAGATCGAATCGACGATCAGGAACGTCATAGTGGAAACCGCAAGCGAGCAGAAAAAGCCGGGCTGTAATACGCCCTTTGCGATCAGCGCCGAGAGCAGCGCCGCCGCAGTAAATGCAGCCGTATACAGGCACGGGATCGGTGCGGTAAGCGTCAGATCGCATATGACGCCGAAGCAGATGCCGAATACCGCGGCGTCCCGCTCCGGTTCAAACGAGGCTGTTGTGGCCAGCAGCAGCGGCGGCAGAAAGGGTGCGGCACCCCATATTCTCAAATGCGCAAAGGTGAGCGAGTGCAGAAACAACAGCAGCAGCATTGCCGCAGCATAGCTCGTCCATCGGACGGCCATATCGCGCGAAGCGGCAGACGGCATGGGGACGCCTCCTTTCGATCAGTCAATGATGTCAAAGTCCTTGATGACAAAGATCTCCGTCAGCTCGTCGAGCCGCGCCGAGGGCGTGAGGACGGCGTATTGCGCCAATCCATCATCGTCAGTGAGGACGGAATCGACCGTCGCAATCACCAGCCCGCCGGGATAGTAGCCGCCGAGGCCGGAGGTGAGCACATAGTCACCCGGAAGCAGCTGCGCATCGGCAGAAAGATAGCTGAGCTTGAGCCGCCCCTCTCCCATCAATCCGAGGTCGCCCTCGGCAAGCGCGACCTCCTGCGTGCGGAAGATGCGCGCACCGATTTCCGTGTCCGTGTCGATGACCGTGAGGACCTTGCACCAGTTATAGCCCACTTCGGATACCATGCCGACAAGATACCCCTCAGACGTGATAACGCAGTCATCGCGCTCGACGCCATGCTCCGTACCGCGGTTGAGCGTAAGCTCGCTTGTCCAGTTCGTGCTCTGGCGGTCAATGACAGCGGCCGATTCCAGCACAAAGTCGCGGCGCTGCTCACGCAGCTCAAGCAGCTGACGCAAAAGAGCGTTTTCCTCGCGGTCGGCGTCTGCCTGCCGTGCGTCGCGCTCAAGCTCGGCCACGCGCTCGCGCAGCTCCTCATTCTCTGCGGCCAGATCAGAATAATCCTGATAGTAGCGCTGCTTGTCCTCCACCCAGTTCGTCACCGCAGATGCCGCCTTATGAAATGGCGAGACAACGATCTGCGCGGCATTTTCCAGAAAGCTTGACGTTGAACTGACAAAGCTCAGCACGCTGAGCAGCACCGCACAGACCGTTGCGATTATGAGCAGACGCAGACCATGCTTTTCAAAAAACTCGCGCACCGCATCATCTCTCCTCTCGTAAAAAAGTCAGAAAAAACGCACGCCAAAGCGGCGGCTGAGGCATTCGCCAAGCTTTTCCACCGGCAGCCCCATCACATTATAAAAGTCGCCCTCGATCCGTTCGACCAGCAGCGAGCCGAGGCTCTGCACCCCGTAGGCTCCCGCCTTATCCATCGGCTCGCCGGTGGCAATGTAGGCGCGCAGCTCGTCCTGCGTGCAGGGTCGGAAATAAACGTCGGTGAAAACGGTAAAGGCCTCCAGCTTCTCGCCCTGACGCACCGTCACGCCAGTGCAGACCGTGTGGCGGTTCCCCGCAAGCTCGGTGAGCATCCGCAGCGCATCCGCTTCATCACTCGGCTTGCCAAGGTGGTCGTTTTCCAGAAACACCATTGTATCCGCCGTGATGAGGATATCCTCCGGCGCAACCATATCCGCCGCCGCGTCAGACTTCAGGCGCGAGATGTGTGCGACGATCTCCTGCGGCGAAAGCCCCTCCGGATAGGTTTCTTCCACATCGGGAACGACAACGGAAAAATCAGTGATACCCATGCGGCCGAGCAGCTCATGGCGGCGCGGCGACTTGGATGCAAGCACAATATGGGGCATAATCCGGCTCCTTTTCAATACGTTTTGTAATATTTATATTCCAAATTACGATTTGTTTTCTGTTTCACTCCACACCGCGGTAGAAAAGTCCGCGTGTGTAGTCCTTTGGCGCATATGCCTCCCGTCCCTGATAGGCGCGCAGCACACGCACACACTCCTCTGCCGTTTCGGTCGTGAAGCGCAGGCGGACATAGGTCAGCCCGATCTGGCGGTATTCCGGCTTGTCCGCCAGCCACAGCGTTTTTGCGTTTTGGATCTCGCTCCGGCAGCCGTAGGCATGCAGCACCGGAAAGCGCTCACCCATGCGGTCGGTCAGTTCCGGCACGCGCACACAGGCGCTGTCCGGCTGTGCCGCGTCACAGCGGGAGCGGAAATACCGACAGCCAAATTCGTTCGCCGCGATGCAGTTCTCCGTGATCATCAGCGGCAGCCGTCCGTATACGATCGCCTCGCAGGGGATGCATTTAGCAATGTCGCGCATCTGCTCATGTCGCAGCTCGAACGAAAGCGCCGCGCTTGAAAGCCCCTGCTCCTTCATAAACCGCAGCGCGGCAGAATTGAACAGGTTCAGTCCGAAATCTCCATGCAGTGTGAATCCCATTCCGTGCACAAGCGCGAAATGTCCCAGATTTCCGAGCACTGCCGTCTCCACACCGCGCGTCCTCGCGGCGGCAAGCTGTCTGCACAGAGCCGGTTCATCCGCTGTGCGCCAGACGCGCGGCAGCACAACGGCAAATTTTGTCTGTTCCGCATACCGCTCCACCTCGACAGCCGGCAGCAGCTCCAACGGCACGTACACCATCTCCACCCTCTCACGCACCAGCGCGTCCGTGAGTTGGTCAGGGCGGTAAATGGAAACAGTAAAGCGCGGCGGCTCCGTCGGATTTTTAATTTTCTTCTCCGGGGAAAACACACCCCCGCGCCGCTTCGGGACCGCGATCCGCGTCGCCTCCAGCGCCGCAATCGCGTCGCGCCGCAGCGCATTCAGGGCACTCGCTGGGACAGAGAGTCCATCCTCCAGCGTCACCGCGCACGCCTCCGTCGTGAACGCCGTGCCGCCGGTCTTGCGTAAGCGCGTCTCGATCTCGTCCACCGTCACCGCACGGTTCCGCGCGGGCTCCGGTACGCCGCCGGTCACTGTGACTGCGTGTCCGTCCGCATCCCCCGCGGTAAGCGTCATCGGTCTGCCCGATCGTATGTCTGCGGCAAATTGCACCGGTACAAGCCGAAGGTTCTCTTTTTCATACGCCGCGCGAAGCGCGCTGAACCATTCCTCCGGCCAGCGTGCGTTCTCAGGCCGCATGCCGAACATTTCCTTCCCGCGCTTTCCACGGTAATACCCGTCTGTAAAGCCGTCGCGCGAAAAAGCCAGCATGAGCTTTTTCTGCTCGTCCGCCGTCGGGGCGCGGCGCTCGCGCAAAAGTTTGGAATAGATCGACGTGACCGCCGCCACATACTCCGGCCGCTTCATGCGGCCCTCCAGCTTCAGGCAGGCCACGCCCAGCTCCGCCATTTCATTGACATAGGGCGCAAGGTTCGCGTCCTTAAGCGAGAGCGGAT
>CAKTOJ010000072.1 GCA_934589665.1 uncultured Oscillospiraceae bacterium
GATTTTTGATACAGGCGCAGAGCTTGTTATGGTTTTCGCTCGTATTTCCCTTTTTGGTAATTTGAGTTCAATTTTTTAACCGTTTCGCAGACTGGTTGATATTTTTTTCTTTCCTTAACTTAACGGTTTTTTCTGGGAAAATTTCTCGAAAAAATACCCACCGCAAAAATTTTGATACCGCCATTTTTACAGCATGACGCGGACAAGTTGAGATTTCACCAAGAACATTTCTCTGCCTGTTGATTGAAAAAATGGCGGATTTCTGCTGTTTTTGCAAGACTTGTTAAAATTTTCGCATGACATTCGCTGTTGCGGCGGTTTTAGAGGTCTGTTAAGTTAAGGCGGACATTTATTTTTCTCAAAATCCCTGTTTTGACGGTCAAAAACGGCCTTTGAAAAAATACCTGCGTTGAGGGGGCGTGGGTCGATACCCTCGCCCCCTCTTTTTTGTCAAGCGGCTACGCGATAGACAAACCCGCAAAATCCCTTGGCACGCAAGTTGCGCTCGTCCTGCCTGTTCGGACGAATGGGGATAGTGTACCGCGCGATTTCTTTTAACAGCTTTTCGCCGTCCGTGTTCGGCGTTCGCAAATGCTCCTTGCAGAGCATGACTGCCATTTTGAAATTCACCTTGTAGGCGTAGACGCCATTTGTCGGCTGTCGGATAACGACCTCGCGGCAGATGCGGCTTGCAAGGTTGAACGCGGTCAGGCTTGCGAAAATCTCCTGTTCCGCGAAAGCGTCTGAGCGCCCATGCAGATTGACTAGCCCCATCGTGTACTTCAGGTCGCGGAACGATGTCTCAATGCCCCAGCGCAGGTGATATAGCTCCTTGATGTCCGCGAGTGTAAAAGACGAGGGAAGCGAAGTCGCCACCGTTTCAAACTCGCCGTTGTCCAGCAGAAAACGGCAGATACGAAAGCGCATGGGATACGGTGAGGAAAAGTCCCAGCGTCCGCGCCGCGTCTTGGAGCCTGCCTTGCTTTTCTTCGGAACTTGCAGAAAGACATACCCGTTTTTCTTGTCCTCCTTGGTCTGCGTGGTGGTGATGGTCGGACGGATAGTGCAGTCAAGCTCCATCATAGGCAGCTTTGCCACCTCACGCATTGCGGAGTAACTCTGCCTGACGCGAATGAGAAAATCCACATTTTCCTTTTCAAGACAATGGGCAATGAGGTTATAGCTCTCAAAGCCGCGGTCGGCAATGATGAGCGTCTTTTGCGTGAATGTGTTGCGCTTCAGCATCTCGACCAGCGCGCCGTTTTCATCTTTCCTTGGCTCTGGCTGAATGACCAAATCGGTGAAAGTGCGACTGAGAATGTCATAGAACGGCGTAACATGGAGTTGATTGACACCTTTGGGAATACCGTCATTCTGAACGAATGATGGCGCTTTGGGATTGCGCGGCAGATTGACCGTCGTTCCATCTACTGCAAGTAAGCGATAACCGCAAAACAATTCGCTGTCCGTACAAGTGGAATTGAACTGGTCAAATACCGCGCGGAACACAGCGGGCGGGATTTGAGCGCGGCGCTGACTGAGCGCCGACGCAGTAGCTTGAATGCCCGCGTCGTGCAAAATCTTAGCTAAACTACCGCCCTCCGCGCCAATTAAAAGACGTATGACCGTTTCAGCTGTCAAGGCGCTTTTGCGAGAAAAATCTTTGCTGTCGCTGAACTGCGCGGCCTTGCTGACAGCGGCGGCAAGTGCCGCAAAAATATAATATATTGACATAAAGAGATAGCCTTTCAACGAAAATTCGCCGGATGAAAGAAGAAAACACCAAACGCACACCCATAACAGGGCGTGTACGCTTGATGTTCAAAATGCTCGCTACTTTTGCTTTGGCTGTTGGGTTATTCTCTCAAATTTTGGCTAACTCTCAAATAAAAGCAATCAAAAACTTCTAAAACTCAATCAATTTTGGCTAAACTCTCACATTTTGGCTGTCTCAAATTCTGCTTGCGAACACCGTTCACCACGGCGTTAATATAAGGATAGCTGGAATTTCTAAAAATGTCAACAGACCACAGCAGTTTTTTACAAACGGTTCACAAAAGATAATTGGCTTAACAGAATGAGTGAAAAACAGCGCGACTGTTAAGGAGCGGAAAACCCGCTTCTGCTCCCCAACAGCCGCGCTTTCAGCTTAACTTAATGACATTGACCACGGTACGTCCCTTTTTCTACGAATGCACTCCCGTCTCAGCTTCTGCCGACGCCGGATATTTCTGAATCCATCCCGACGCTTTCAAACAGCGCACGGATCCGCTCTGCATACTCTTCCTCCGGCGGCGCATAGCGTTCCTGATGTCCGCCGATGTGCTCCATCTTTGATACGCCCATGCTGTGATAGGGCAGCAGCGTCACCTTCGGCAGCCGGTGTGTCCGGTAAAATTCCGCCGTCCGCTCCATCAGCTCCATATCGTCGTTCAGGCCATGGATCAGCGGCATCCGCATATGCAGCTTTTTCCGAGTAGCCGGATCAGCCGCCAGCAGCTCCAGATTGTGCAGGATCAGCTTGTTGTCAAGTCCTGTCAGATCTTTATGCCACTGCGGATCGATGCATTTCATGTCGTAGAGGATATCCGTGACGTTTTCCCGCCGCGCCAGCGACACCAGAAATTGGGATTCCCCGCAGCCCGAGGTGTCCAGACAGACCCGAATCCCCTCCTGCGCAGCCAGCTCCGTCAGCTCCTCCGCAAACGCCTGATGAGCAAGCAGCTCGCCGCCGCTGATGGTCATTCCGCCGCCGGTCTGCTCATAAAAGTCCCGGTCCTTTACCACCTCGTCCATGACCTCCCGCGCGGTCATCCGGCGTCCCACCGCCTTGAGCCCGCCGGCATAGCAGTCCTTCACGCATGCCATGCAGCCGTCGCAGCTCTGACGGTCAATTTCGATCTGCCGCTCGGCGTTGACATAAATTGCCTTCCGTGGGCAGTGCTCAATGCAGTAGCCGCAGTGAATACAGCTGTTGGGCATACGGATGATCTCCTGCTCGAAGGCGATCAGCTCCGGATTGTGGCACCAGCGGCATCTGAGCGGGCAGCCCTTTAAAAATACTGTGGTGCGGATACCCGGACCGTCATCAGTGGAAAACTTCTGGATCGCGCCCACAAGGGCGCTCCGCTCCCTTTCGCTCATACAGCGGAGCGGTAATGCGTGGTACGGTAGATGATGGAATCCTGCGCGTCCTTATCCAGCTCGGTGAAATACGCCATGTAGCCGGCCACACGCACCATCAGTCCGCGGTACTGCTCCGGATGCTTCTGCGCCGCCTTGAGCGTCTCGTCGTCCACCACATTGATCTGGATATGCTCGCCGCCATGGGTAAAGAACGTGCGGATCACGCCCTCAATGGCCTGCAGGCCCCGCTCGCCGCTGACGCCCTGCGGATCAAAACGAATGTTGAACAGCGCGCCGTCGTGGAAGTTTTCCTGTCCCATGGATGCAACCGACTTCACCGTGGCGGTGGGGCCGTTGACATCCCGTCCCATCATGGGCGAGGCATTATCGCAGAAGGCCTCACCGGCCAGACGTCCGTCCGGCGTCGCGCCGCAGACCGCGCCGTGGGATACGTTCACCGTCTGTGAGAGGTTGGAGAAGGAATAGTAGCCGCCGCGCGCGTCGTGCCACGACTGGACATTGGAGGCGATGAACTGCAGCATTTCACGGTACACGCCGTCCACATGCGGATCATCGTTGCCGAACTTGGCCGGCTTGTTGAGCAGCAGCTGGCGCGTCCGTTCCTCGCCCTCAAAGTTCTTGTCCAGCACCCGGATGAGCTGATCCATGGTCAGATCGTGATCTTCAAAGACGCATTTTTCGATCGCCACCAGAGAGTCAGCCAGATTGGCCGCGCCGGTGACGAACATGCCGGCCGTGGAATACTTTGCACCGCCCTGCTGGACGGACCTGCCGGACTCCACGCAGCCCTTGGTGACCATGGAAGCGAAGATCACCGGAAAACGCGTGGCATGGTAGGGCTGCATCATGTTATAGCCAACGCGGATCTTATTATAAAAATAGAGCAGCTGCTTTTTCACCGCGTCCTTGAGCTCTTCAATGTTTTTGAAGTCACGGGGATCTCCGGTCTCCAACCCCATCCGGTCGCCCGTGGCGGGGTCGATGCCGTTGTGCAGCACCAGTTCAAGCACCTTGGGCGCGTTGACATAACCCGCGTCGGGCGAGCCGTCTGTCGTGCCGCCGCCGGGGCCGGGCTGAATACAGCCTACGATCGTCCAGTCTCTCGCCTCCTCCATCGAGCAGCCCTTGCCGAGAGACATCTTCATGGCCGCCTCGTCGTTGAAGAAGCCTGGATTCGCCATGCCGGCCTGCACCATCTCGCAGCCCTTGCGCATCAGCGCCTCAGGCGTGCCCTCCCAGACGCGAAGGGCCATAACCGGCTGGGTCGTCTGCATTTCGGCAGCCGCATCCAGACAGAGATAGGAAAGGTCGTTGCTGGCATCCTGCCCGTCGGGCGTCTGGCCGCCCACGACCAGAATCTGCCACATGGGATAGCCGGCAAAGGAGGACGCGTACCACTGGTCGCGCACCTCATAAACCTCGCAGGCCTTGAGATAAAAGCACTCTAAAAGCTCCAGCGCCGCCTCACGGCCCAGGCTCTTGTCCTCCAGCACGTCCTTGCGGTAAAACGGCCACATATACTGGTCGAACCGGCCGAAGCCGCAGGCGGTGGTGCACACCTCGATGTGGAAATACACATGGGCGAACCACACCATCTGCAGCGCCTGCCAGAAGGTCTGCGGCGGATTCTCCGGAACCACGCGGCAATTCTCCGCAATCTGCAGCAGCTCTGAGCGGCGCTCGGGGTCCGCACACACCTCCGCCTGACGCTTGGCCTCGTCCGCCATCCGGTGGGCGTAGGTAATCAAGCCCTCACACTGGATGATGCAGGCGTTCCAGAAGTCGATCTTCTCCTGCTCCTCCGCGCTCTGGCTGCATGTGGCAGCGATGCGCTCGCGGCACTCGTCAATGTAGCCGCGAAGGCCGACGCGCAGCAGCTTTTCATGGTCGCAGGTCGTCTCGCCGGACACGCCGTTGCGCAGTCCGACGGAGATCAGATCCTCCCGCCGCGCCTTCTCGATATCGGGCGGCAGCACCTGTGAGGCGATATCCTCCATCGAGCGGCCGATCCAATAGTCCTTCAGTGTCTTGATAATGGTCCCCCGATCCTCGGGGGAAACGTCATAGGGATCGCACTTGCGGGTGGGGAACGCGTCAATGTCGTGGAGATAAAATTTCTCCGCAGACTGAAATTCCGGGTGCAGATTCGCGCCGCGGTACTTGTTGGTGGGGGTGCCGACGATCAGCTCATTGTCCATCACCAGCGTGGTCATGTGCTCCATGATGTAATTGACCACCTTGGCGCGGAACAGCGGCGCGGCATCCCCGGCAAACCTCTGATAGGCCTCCGTCTGCAGCACAAGGCGCTCTGCCGTAATGCAGGGTCGGGAGCTGAAATATTTATTTCTTAACGCTTGAACACGATCTGTCATACGCTTTGCTCTCCTTTGCGGAATATTTCTTAATACTTTTCCATGGGGACCTTCGCGGCCGGCGCCGGGAATGACTGCGAAAGCTGCGCAATGTCCTCCTCCGTGAGCACGATGCCTCGGGCCGCGTAGTTCTCATCAATATGGTCAAAGCCAACCGCCTTGGGGATGGCCGCCATATCCTCCAGCCGCAGCACAAATGCCAGCAGCAGCTGCACAATGGAGCAGCCGCGGCGCTGCGCCACCGCCTTGACGTTCTCATCCTGCATGATCCGTTCCTTGGACACGTGATCCTGCGTCACAAGAGCCCCGGCCTGTCCCACCGGGCAGTAAGCCATAAAGGGCACGCCGTGCTCCCGCTGCCACGGCAGCAGATCGTATTCAATGCCCCGGCTGCCGAGGTTGTAGAGGATCTGATTGACGCAGCAGTTCCTGCCGTCCGGCACCTTCCACAGCGCCTCCATGTCCTCCACATCAAAGTTCGAGACGCCCCAGCGGCGGATCTTTCCCTCCGCCTTGAGCTCCTCCATGCACGCCACGGTCTCACTCAGATCGGCCTCCCCCCGCCAGTGGAGCAGATAGAGGTCGGCGTAGTCCGTCTCCAGCAGCGCAAGCGAGCGGTCAAGGCTGGAACGGATGCGGCGCCGGTTTGCGTTTTCCGGATAAACCTTGGTGACGATGAACTGTCCCGCGCGGTCATAGCCCTTCAGAGCCTTTCCCACCAGCAGCTCCGCCTTGCCGTCGGCGTACATTTCGGCGGTGTCGATCATACGGAAGCCTACGTCAAATCCATGGCGCAGTCCCGCAATCTCGCGCTCCATCTTTCGGTCATCCTCCGCCATCTGCCACGTGCCCTGCCCCAGCCGGGGCATGTAGGAGCCGTCTGGCAGCAAAATCTGGTCTTTCAGCATGGTTTTTTCCTCTTCTTCTATCAGCGCATGACCCGCATCAGCCAAAGGGCCAATGCGGGCAGCGCATCTTCACTTTACTTTATTGTAACTGCTATAGTGTCCGGAGGCAACCAAAAATTTGATTATTCCCCGTACTTTTTCACTGCACTGCGGTGCAGCACGAACAGCAGCGCCACCAGCAGCACGACAGACACCGCCAGTCCCAGATAGATCGCACCGGTAAAGCCGATGACTGCATAGCCGATCAGGCTGCACACCGCCAACAGAGCCGCATAGGGCATCTGGCTGTTGACATGATCCAAATGCTGGCAGCTTGCGCCGGTGCTCGAGAGGATGGTCGTATCCGAAATGGGAGAGCAGTGGTCGCCGAAGATGCTGCCGGCCAGCGTGGCCGCCAGAGACACCACGACCAGACTCGGCGCGATGGACTGCGCCACCGGGGAAACAATGGGAATGAGAATACCGAAGGTTCCCCAGGAGGTACCGGTGGAGAAGCTCAGGAAGGCCGCAAAGATAAAGACGATCACAGGCAGGACCGCACCGGGGATACCGATGGTGCGGAACAGGTTGCTGACATACTCGGGCGTGCTTAAAAGCTCGCGGCACACGCCGCCGATGGCCCACGCGAGGAACAGGATGACACCCGCGGTGATCATGGGCTCCATGCCCTTGATGACATTGTTCAGGTACTCATGGAAGGTCATGATCTTGCGGGAAACATACAGCACCATCGTGGCGACGAGAGAAACAAAGGAGCCCCACGTCAACGCCTGACCGGAGCTGCTGTTGCCCAGTGCCGCGCCGAACCGGTGCGCCACAGCGGGATCATCGCTCCAGTAACCGCCAATGTACATCATCGCCAGAATGGAGAACACCACCAGCACGGCGACTGGGAACACCATGTCGATCAGAGACGCTCTGGGGTTGTCCAGCTTCTCATAGTCCTCGCTGGAAACATCGGAGAGATCGCCCTTGGCCGCCAGACGCTCAAAACGGTACATGGGACCGAAATCCCAGGAAAACACACAGATCAGCACAACCATCAGCAGGCACAGCAGCGCATACAGGTTGCACGGAACCATCGCCATAAAGCCGGTAAAGCCGGAATCGAACACGCCCGTGTCCGTAAGATAGCTGCCGACAGCGGCGCCCCAGGTGGAAATGGGGATCAGGATGCAGATGGGGGCGGAGGTGGAGTCGATCAGATAGGCCAGCTTGGGGCGGCTGACCTTGTACTGGTCAGAAACCGGCTTCATCACGGAGCCGACCGTCAGGGCGTTAAAATAGTCGTCCACAAAGATCATGCAGCCCAGGAAGGTGGTCAGCAGCGTTGCCTGCCGCTTGGATCTGATAACCTTGATCGCCCAGCGGCCGTAGGCCTTCGCACCGCCGGAAGCGTTGATCAGATAGACCAGCGAGCCGAGCAGGAAGCAGAAGAGAATGATATACATATCTGCGCGGTTGATAATGAGTTCAAACATGATATCCACCGGCGCCACAACGGGATTGAGTCCGGCGGCAACGGCATAGATGACCGTGCCGGAGAGAATACCTGCCACCAGCGAGAGCACGACTTCCTTGGTCAGCAGCGCCAGCACGATCGCCACCACAGGCGGCAGCAGGGATAATGCGCCAACGTATACGGGTTCCATACATTTACCTCTTTTCGTTTTTTCTGCAAAAAAAGCAGCCGATGATTCCATCGGCTGCCTTGATACAATGCCATATCGCACACCTGACGCCCCTGACAGGTGTGGTTCTACGTTTTGTAATGGACAGCTCTCCGCAATCATGCGACAGTTATATGCATCTTCTGCATATAACCAGGCCAAGCTTCCGCCTCGCTTGCCTTCGGCGTTTTCTCCTTTCCGGCCCTCCGGGAATTGCGACTTCCCGCTTGCAGGACGACCGTACTCTTAGCAAAACGCGCCTCTACCTTATTACGGGTAAAAGCATAGCATTTTCCTATCGGTATTGCAACGGCATATCCGCCAAATCTATCGGATATATATTCAAAAAGAATGTAACAATACGTCGAAACCGTGCGCGAGCAGCGGGCGTTTGTCCGAAATCTCTCCGCATCGGCCTGTATTTTTATTTCTTGCAGAAATGTATCCTGTATCAATAGTCTTCTTGTCTGTCAAACGGTAAAGGCAGTATAGCTGTACTATCCCGCAGGACGATGGCGTCTTTTATATGCGCGGAGAAAAAGCTCCGGCGTTGATGAACGCCGGAGCTTCTGATTCCTTTATTACGCTTTCCAAAGGCTGTGGAGGTTGCAGTAGGCGTAGACCGCCTCGACCTCGTCGCCCTCGCAGAGCGCGAAGCAGGCCTCCGGCTTCTCGCCGGGATGCAGCTCCTTACGCTGACTGC
>CAKTOJ010000073.1 GCA_934589665.1 uncultured Oscillospiraceae bacterium
GGATAGTGCTCCTTGAAGCACCAGTTCACCACGCGTGCGAGCGAGAGCACGACGAGCGCCATGCCGAGCAGCCACGGCAGAATGACCGCCGGATCAAAGCGCGTAAAGCCCTCGACCATCGGCGTGAGCAGTCCCACCGCCATGAGGATGGAGGATGAGGTCATGCCCGGCACGATCAGGCTCATACCCCAGAGAAGACCGCAGAAGAGAAATCCAAAGAAGTTTTCCTTCATGGTGTAAAACGCGCCGTACTGCGCATAGAGCAGGATGGCAGAGAGCACCAGAAAGCTTGCCCCACAGGATGCATAGTCCCCCCGCCCGCGCCCCTGTGCGCCGGCCTCAGCCCAGAGGCTCGGCAGCGTTCCGACAATCAGGCCGATGAACAGGCAGGTTGCCAGTTTTTCTGAGCTGGCAAAGAGCACAAGGATCAGCCCGCTGCCGCCGAGGAAGCCGAGCGCCGCGCCGATGCCAACCGGCAGGAGCAGCGAAAAATATTTGTGTAGCGCGGCCTTCGGATGCGCCAGAAGTTCCATCACCGGGCGGTAAATGCCGAACACGACCGCCAGCACGCCGCCGGAAATTCCCGGCAGGATACCGCCCGCACCGATGATAAAGCCCTGCACGAGCCGCAGCAGAAAATTTTTAGAACCGGATGACATCAATACCCTTTCTTTCTGTCGACAAGATGCGCCAACGGCCGTCCCGCCGCGTAATTTTCCAGATCGTCGCAGAACATCTGCACGCTCTTATCGCAGGTGTAGCCAAGCGTCATATTACCCGCAACGTGCGGGGTGAGCAGCAGGTTTTTCGCGCTGCGCAGCGGATGATCGGCAGGCAGCGGTTCGGGGATCACCACATCAAGCGCCGCACCCGCAAGATGGCCGGACTCCAGCGCCTCGATAAGTGCCGTCTGGTCAATGGCGCTGCCGCGGCCGACGTTGACAACATAGGCACCCTTCGGCAGCAGCGCAAGACGCTCGCGCGAGAGAATACCAGCGGTCTCCGCCGTGGAAGGGAGCGCCATCACCAGAAGATCCGTTTCGGGCAGAATGCTGTCCAGCTCCGAAATGGCATGTACAGAGGTAAAGGCAGGATCAGAGGGCTTGACCGTGCGGCGCACGCCGGTGATGCATGCGGGATGGAATGCCTGCGCACGGCGGGCAAACTCCGTACCGATGTCACCTGTGCCGAGGGCCGTGATGCGCGCGCCGTGCAGAGAATGAATGCCGCCGGAGAGTGTTTCCCAGCCGCCGGCGCGGATGATCTCGGTGTATTCCGGCTGTCTGCGAAGCAGCATCAGACAGACCATGATCAAATGCTCGGAAATCGTCGTGCCGTAGGCGCCGGAGGAATTGGTAAGCAGACAGCCGGGGTTCTGATACAGGCTCTCGTCGCAGAAATGATCCACACCTGCCCAGCAGCAGCAATACCATTTCAAACTCTTCGCGCTCTGAATGACCTTGCGCGAGCAGTGTCCGTAGAGAATCTCGCAGTCGTTCACATTTCCGACCGCCGCGGCGCTGGTGGGAAAGAATTCGACCGCATAGCCGCAGCGCTCTGCCGTTTCGCGGAGCTGACGCTCATAGGTGTCGTTGAGGAAGTCGATGAGAATACCGATTTTTTTAGCCATGTTGTATGATCTCCTTTATGATCTCTTCCGCGCAGCGCATCCCGTCCGCCGCCGCCGAGAGGATGCCGCCGGCATAGCCGGCGCCCTCGCCGCAGGGATAGAGTCCGCGCAGAATGGACTGACAGCTTTCATCCCGCAGGATGCGCACCGGTGAGCTTGAGCGTGTTTCGACCGCAGTGAGCACCGCATCGGGTGCGGCAAAGCCGCGCAGCTTTTTCTCCAGCATGGGCAGCGCCTCCTCCAGCGCCGCCGAAACGAACGGCGGCAGACACTCATGCAGATCGCACCAGCGCACAGCGGGACGGTAGGTCGGCGCGACTCGGCCCGCACCGGTTGACGGGCGGTGCGCAAGAAAATCGCCGACTGTCTGGGCAGGGGCGGCAAAGCCTCCGCCGCCGAGGTGAAACGCAGCCTCTTCCAGCCGCCGCTGGAACGCAACGCCGGCGAGCACATCGTCCGCACCGAAATCCGCCGGTGTGACGGAAACAAGCAGTCCGCCGTTGATATTTTCTCCATCCCGTGCCATTTCGCTCATGCCGTTTGTAACCACGCGGCCAGCTTCGCTGGCTGCGGCGACGACCTGCCCGCCGGGACAGACACAGAACGAAAACACACCGCGTCCCGCCGCCGTGTGGGCGGAGAGCTTATACGACGTCGGCGGCAGAGAGGGATGGCCCGCGTACTGCTTATATTGCTGCGCGTCCATATCACTCTGACGGTGCTCAATGCGCACGCCGACGGCAAATGGCTTTGCCTCCATCGGAAGGCTGAAATCGCGCAGCATTTCAAAGGTATCGCGCGCACTGTGCCCGACCGCGAGAACAGCATGCTCCGCAGGAAGGATATATTCCCCCTCCGGCGCGTTGACCCTCAGCGCGGCAAGCCGTCCGTCCCTCTGCTCCAGTCCGACAGCCTGATGGCCGAAGCGCACCTCCGCGCCGAGAGAAATCAGCTCGCGCCGCAGATTCTGCAAAACAATATAAAGGCGGTCCGTGCCGATATGCGGCTTTGCATCAATGAGAATATCCCGGCTCGCGCCGAACTCGGCAAAGGCTTCGAGAATATAGCGGTGGCGCACATCCTTGGTGCCCGTGTTGAGCTTGCCGTCGGAAAACGCCCCCGCGCCGCCCTCGCCGAACTGCACGTTGGAGCGTTCGTTCAGCTCACCCGTCGCCCAGAAGCGGTCCACATCCCGCTTGCGCTGCTCGACGCATACCCCACGCTCGAGCAGAATGGGCCGCGCACCGCAGCGCGCAAGCAGCAGCGCCGCAAACAGTCCCGCAGGACCCGCGCCGATCACGACCGGCCGCTTCTCCGGTGGGCGGACCATCGGCGGGAGCTGATAGCAGGGAGGGGCGTATGCGCTGACGCCTTTATTTCTTGCGCTGCGCAGCACCTTTTCTTCTCCGTCGAGCCGCGCAGCGGCCGTGATGACAAACGACACGCCTTCGCGCGCATCCACACTGCGCCGCAGAATCCGCAGCTCGCGGATGCTCTCTTGCTTCACGCGCAGCGCCGCAGCGGCCTTCCGCCGCAGCACCTCTTCATTTTCTCCCAGGGCAAGCTTTAACCCCTCGATCTTCAGCATATCATTTCCTCCACCGGAACTTTGAAATTTATTGTAGTATATCCCACTACCCCGCGCAAGAGATTTTTTCCATATTTCACCTTCTTCAAAATTTCTTTACGCCTCATTCAGAAATTATTCAAAATTGTCACGTAAAGCTTCATGATTTGGACATAAACGGGCGTTATCATTGGTAACATCAAAAGAAAAGCAAACGCTTCACCGCAAGGAGGCTTCATTATGTATTACGAAGACGAAAACAATCTCTATCACTACAGCTACCGCAAGGGCGACCGCGTGGAAAATGTCCGCGACGTTGATTACACCGACGTTCCTCCGACGGAGCATAAGACAGATCCGTGGGAAGAAAAGAAGCCGAAAAAGAACCGTTTCGGCATGAAGATCACCGCACTGGCGCTGTGCTGCGCACTCATCGGCGGCTTTGTCGGCGCAGGCGTCACCCATTATGCCGCATCGGGCCACGGCACAACGGCGATCGAGGTGTCCACCCGTCAGGTCGCCGCGGTCAAACAGGTCGCTGTGGACGGGAAGCAGCAGCTCACCATGCCGGAGGTCTATGCCTCCAACGTCAACAGCGTCGTGAGCATCAACGTCTCCTCCACCTCCACCAACGTCTTTGGCCAGACGACGGAATCCGCCGCCAGCGGCAGCGGCTTCTTCATCACCAAGGACGGCTACATTATCACCAACTACCATGTCATCAAGGGCGCGAATACCGTCAAGGTCACGACCTATGACGGCACGACCTACGATGCGGCAATCGTCGGCGGCGACGAGGACTACGATATCGCGGTCATCAAGATCGAGGGCACCAGCTTCCAGCCTGTCGTACTCGGCGATTCGAGCAGCGTGCAGATCGGCGAGGCGGTCGCCGCCATCGGCAATCCGCTCGGTGAGCTGACCTTCTCGATGTCTCAGGGCATCGTTTCCTGCGTCAACCGCGCGATCAATGTGGACGGCACGCCGTTCAACATGATCCAGGTCGACTGCTCCATCAACCCCGGCAACTCCGGCGGTCCGCTGCTCAACAGCTATGGCGAGGTGATCGGCATTGTCTCGGCCAAGTATTCCAGCTATTCCAACACCAGTGTTGAGGGCATCGGCTTTGCCATCCCCATCAATGATGTTATTTCCATGGTCGAGGATATCATGACCAACGGCTACGTGACCAACAAGCCCTACCTCGGCATTTCTGCCGGTACGCTGACGGCCACCATGGCACAGCAGTACCGCTACAGCATCAGTGAGGGCGTGTTCGTCTACTCGGTGGAAGAGGGCGGCGCTGCCGCCAAGGCCGGACTCAAGATGGGCGATGTCATCACGAAGATTGGCGACAAGGCCATCACAAGCTATGAGGATCTTGTCGCAGCCAAAAAGAGCTATTCCGCCGGTGATACTGCGACCTTCACCATCTACCGTGAGGGCAGCACCCAGACCGTTGAGCTGACGTTCGATGCCACCCCGCAGACGCAGGAGGTCTCGCAGAGCAGCAGCCAGCAGCAGGACGGCGGCAACAGCGGCAACGGTTACTATTACGGCAATCCCTGGGATTTCTTCAACAATTTCTTCAGCGGCGGCTATAACGGCAGCAGCTACAATTCCGGCGACGCGGCTTAATCCGCATTCCTGATATTTCATATTCCCTCTCCTCCGGGGGCGTCCGTAAAAAGGGCGCCTCTTCTTTCTTTTTCCGGCCTATTGCAAAAACGGGAGAAATGGTGGTAAAATAAGATGAATTATGTCCCGCTTTCATTCGGCGCGGACAGAAAGAGAGGAAGAAATCCCATGGAACAGAAAAGATTCTATATCACCACGCCCATTTACTATCCCTCGGACAAGCTTCACATCGGCCACACCTACTGCACGGTGGCAACCGACGCAATGGCACGCTACAAGCGCCTGACCGGCTACGACGTCATGTTCCTCACCGGCACGGACGAGCACGGCCAGAAGATTGAGGACAAGGCCAAGGCTGCGGGTGTGACCCCGCAGCAGTTCGTGGACAACATCGTCTGCGGTGAAAAGGGCATTCTTGACCTGTGGCGGCTGATGAATATTTCCAACGACCGCTTCATCCGCACCACGGACGACTATCATGTCGAGGCCATTCAGAAGATCTTCAAGAAGATGTATGAGAAGGGCGATATCTACAAGGGTAAGTACGTCGGCAAATACTGCAAGCCCTGCGAAAGCTTCTGGACCGAGAGCCAGCTGGTCGACGGCAAGTGCCCCGACTGCGGCCGCGAGGTCGAGGACGCAGAGGAGGAGGCCTACTTCTTCAAGCTCTCCAAATATGCCGACCGCGTGCAGCATCTGCTCGAGGATACGGATTTCCTCCAGCCGGCCTCCCGTGTAAATGAAATGGTCAACAACTTCATCAAGCCCGGCCTTGAGGATCTGTGCGTCTCCCGCACCAGCTTCACCTGGGGCATCCCCGTGGACTTCGATCCCAAGCACGTTGTCTACGTCTGGGTGGATGCGCTCTTCAACTACTGCACCGCCCTCGGCTTTATGAATGAAAAGTACGACGATTACGACAAGTTCTGGCCCGCCGACGTCCACTTTGTCGGCAAGGAGATCGTCCGCTTCCACTCCATCATCTGGCCCGCCATGCTCATGAGCATGGAAATGCCCCTTCCCAAGCACGTCTACGGTCACGGCTGGCTGGTAATGGACGGCGGCAAGATGTCCAAGTCCAAGGGCAATGTCGTCGATCCCTATGTGCTCGCCGAGCGCTTCGGCGTGGACGCGCTGCGCTTCTTCCTGCTGCGCACATTCCCGTTCGGCTCCGACGGCAATTTCAGCAATGAGCTGCTCATCAACACCATCAACGTCGACCTCGCCAACGACCTCGGCAACCTTGTCTCCCGCACGACCGCGATGGTTGAGAAGTATTTCGGCGGCACGCTGCCTGTCGAGCGCGCCGAGGGTGAATTTGACGCCGAGCTGATCGCCTCCGCCTCCGCGCTGCGTGGAAAATATGAGGCCGAGATGGAAAAATTCCAGTTCCAGAACGGTCTGGAGGTCATCTTCAAGGTCATCCAGCGCGCCAACAAGTACATCGACGAAACGGCGCCGTGGGTGCTCGCCAAGGACGAGGCCAACCGCGCGCGTCTTGCCAGCGTGATGTACAACCTGCTCGAGACCATCCGCATCTGCACAATTCTGCTCACGCCGTTCATCCCCGGTTCCTGCGAGAAGATCTTCGCGCAGATCGGCGCCGGCGAGGACTGCCGCGATTGGGAAAGCGCCGCAGAGTGGGGCCGCCTGAGCGCGAATGTGAGCGTCCATAAGGGCCCCGCCATCTTCCCGCGCATCGACGCGGCCAAGGAGCTTGCCGAGCTTGAGGCGCTGCACGAGGCGCAGAAGAAGGCCGCGCTGCCCGCGATGGAGTTCGAGCCGCAGCTGGAGGAAAACGTCGATTTCGACACCTTCTGCAAGTCCGACTTCCGCGCCGTCAAGGTCAAGGCCTGCGAGGCCGTGAAGAAGAGTGAGAAGCTGCTGCGCTTCACGCTTGACGACGGCACGGGCACCGACCGCCAGATTCTCTCCGGCATCCACAAGTGGTATGAACCCGAGCAGCTTGTCGGCAAGACGCTGGTCGCCATCGTCAACCTGCCGCCGCGCAAGATGATGGGACTGGAGAGCTGCGGCATGCTGCTCTCTGCCGTCCACACGGAAAAGGGACAGGAGGTCCTCAACCTCATCATGGTCGACGACAAGATTCCTGCCGGCGCAAAGCTCTGCTGATCACGCCGGTCAATGCGGACGGCTTTGGCCTTGCCGATAAAATCACAATGGACAATCACGCTCCTTTGCAGTACAATGGCTGCAAAGGAGCGTGATTTTTATGCTGACACTGTTGGTCAAATACACTGCCAAGCCGGGCAGCCGCGAAAAATATGTCGATCAGGTCATTTCCAGCGGCCTGCTGGACGCTATCCGCGCCGAAAACGGATGTCTCCGCTATGATTATTATTTCTCCGTGCAGGAGGAAAACGTGATCCTGCTCGTTGAGCAGTGGGAAAGTGAAACGCTTCAGCAGGAGCACATGCAGCACCCGAACATGGCCCGTCTGCAGGCACTCAAGGCGGAATATATTGCCGGCACCATTCTGCAAAAGGCGGAGCTGAAGCAATGATCTTCGATACCCACGCACATTACGATGATGAAGCCTTTGACACTGACCGCAGCGCTCTGCTTGCCGCCATGCCTGCGCAGGGCGTCGGGCTGATCCTTGATCCCGGCTGCGACATGGACTCCTCCCGCCGCGCGATGGAGCTGGCGCGGCAGTTCCCGCATGTCTATGCCGCTGTCGGCTGGCATCCGGAAAACTGCGCGGCTTATACAGAGGAAAGCCTGAATACCCTTCGCATGTGGGCGCAGGAATATAAGGTCGCTGCCATCGGCGAGATCGGTCTGGACTATCATTGGGAGGAAAATCCTCCGCGTGCATTCCAACAGAAGGTGTTCCGCGACCAGCTCGCGCTTGCGCAGGAGCTGAACATGCCGGTCATTGTTCATGACCGCGACGCGCACGCCGACAGTCTCGCCATCGTGCAGGAATTTCCCGACGTCCGCGGCGTGTTCCACTGCTTTTCCGGCAGCGTCGAAATGGCGCGCGAGCTTCTAAAGCGCGGCTGGTATCTCGGCTTCGATGGGCCCGTGACATACAAAAACGCCCGCAAGACGGTCGAGGTCGCGCTCATGTGCCCGATCGACCGCATGCTGCTGGAAACGGACAGCCCCTATATGGCCCCCGTTCCCGTGCGCGGCACGCGCAACGATTCGCGCAATATCCGCTATATTGCGGAGGAGCTTGCCGAGCTGTGCGGCATGAGCGCGGACGAGCTCATCCGCCTCACCTCCGAAAACGGAAAGCGGCTGTTTGGCATCAAATAAAGGTAAAAGTCGGCGAGGGTCTTTTAAAAAAGCCAAAAAACAGGAACGGCATGCGCCGTTCCTGTTTTTTCATCATTTACTTTTTGCCGCCGTGGGTGGCCTTCATGCGCTTTTCGTGGTTGAGGATGGTCTTGCGGATGCGCAGCGCGTGCGGTGTGACCTCCAGCAGCTCGTCGTCCGCCAGAAACTCCAGGCACTGCTCCAGACTCATCTGCTTGGGCGGGACAAGGCGCAGCGCGTCGTCCGAGCCGGAGGCGCGCATATTGGTCAGCTGCTTCTTCTTGCAGACATTGACGGTGATATCCTCCTGCTTGGGGCTGACGCCGACGACCATGCCCTCGTACACCGGCACGCCCGCGCCGATGAACAGCTGGCCGCGCTCCTGCGCGTTGAAAAGGCCGTAGGTGATGCTCTCGCCGGTCTCAAAGGCGACGAGGGA
>CAKTOJ010000074.1 GCA_934589665.1 uncultured Oscillospiraceae bacterium
ATAAGGCCCTGCTCAATGGGGTGGTCAGCGTCGACCGCAGCGGCAGCGGCGGTACCGGTGCCCTGACCGGCCTCATTGGAATAGATGCCGCGGCGCATGCCCCAGACCAACGCGGTTCCGATCATGCCGCCGAACATGGACTTGGGATTAAAAGCGGAGGAGAAGATCAGACCGATCACGCCGGGGAGCTTGGAGATGTTGGCCGCAATCAGGACGATGGAGATGAGCAGATAAACGATGCACATGACCGGAACGATCTTACCGGCCGCATCGGCGATGCGCTGGATGCCGCCGAAGATGACTGCGGCCAGAACGATCGTGACCGCAAGGCCGACCGTCCACATCGGGACGTTGAGCGCGGTGGAAACCGACTCGGCAATGACGTTGGACTGCACACAGGGGCTTCCGAGGATACCGGAAACAATGGAGATCACGGCGATCATCGTGCCGTACCACTTCCAACCAAGGCCCTTTTCCGCATAGTAGGCCTGACCGCCGATAAACTTGCCGTCCGGCGTGCGGTCCTTGTAGATCTGGGCGAGCGTGCATTCAATGAACGCGGACGCCGCGCCGACCAGCGCGCTCATCCACATCCAGAAGATCGCACCGGGGCCGCCGGCGAAGATCGCCGTCGCCGTACCGGCGATGTTGCCTGTACCGACACGGCCGCCGACCGTGATCATCAGTGCCTGGAAATTCGAAAGGCCCTTGTCCTTATCCGTTTCGTTTTTGTCCGCCTTAAAGAGCAGGCGGAACATTTCGGGGATCTTGCGGAACTGAACGCCGCCGGTCATGACCGTGAAGAACACGCCGATCGCCAGAACAACCCAGCAGATATTGTCGTGCCACAAAAAGCCGACGATCGCGCCGGTCACGTTATCAAACGCAGTTAAAAAAGCATCCATTTTTTGTCCTCCCATACGCACATAGAACATGTTTTTGAGTCTTTGCCCTCCGTCCCGTCGAACGGAAAGGCTGAAAAGGGATGTTGCGGTTTTCTCCCGGAGAATTCCAGCGCCGGACGTGAACCGGAGCCGGATTGGATGGATCCGATGATCTGAGTTTAGTGCTAAAAAGTCGAAAAGAAAATCAAATATCTTTATGACTTTTTTAAATAAGTCCAGATTCCCGCTAAAAAACCACAATCAGCCGCTGTGTTGCTTGCAGAAATTTTGGGCGGATGGTATAATTCGCCTTGCTCAGAAGCGTATCAGCCACAGCGCAAAGGAGGGGATTGAATGGCAGGAGATGCCGCCGCCATGAACGCGTTTGCGCGTGAATTTTCCTATTGGAAATCGCATTTTTCTCTTTGTGATATTTTCTCGGACGAGCTTTCCTACAGTCTCCTGTTCAATAACATCCGCCCCGACCGCGTCGAGCAGGCCATGTCAACCGTGGGAATGACCCGTCTGCCGAATTATTTTCTGCTCATTCAGATTGATAATTACCAGAAGATCTCCCAGTCTCTCGAGCCGACACGCGAATATTTTCAAAAGGCCATCGTTATCAACCTGATCCGCAAGCAGCTCAAATCCTCCGGTCTCTCCGGCTTTGTGGCCAATATTCTCAACACCGAACGCGTGATCTGCTTCATCGTGCTCGACCACGAGTGCCATCCGGATACAAAGGCCTTCTTCACCGAGTTTGTCGCGCTGGTGCAAAAGGCGGTCCGCTCGCGTACGCCGTACACGCTTTCCATCGCTATCAGTGAAGAATGTCGTACGCTCGAGCAGTATCCTCCCGCCTATCAGGAGGTCCTGCACCAGCTCAACGAAAGCTTTTACAGCGGCATCGGCGCCTATATTGACCGCAGCAGTGTCGGCAAGGCTCCGGTGCAGCTGTCTCTCGCGCCGATCTACCCCAAATTTATGGCTGCGGTCAGCCGGAACGACCTTCGCCGCATCAATGCCCTCATCGAAGAAATGTTCGGCATATTCACGCAGTCCCGTGTTCTGCCGCAGCAGGTCCGCGTGGACATTGTACGTCTGATCCGCAGTCTGGAGGAATACGGCTTTCAATGCGGCGTGCCGGAGGACGAGATCCTTGTCTTTTCCAAGCACAGCATCGACGGCGTGCTCTCCGAGCCGTTCCTCGACCTTGTACAGGAGAGCTTTTCAAGCTTCTGCTGCCAGCTTTCCGCCGCGCTGGAGCGGCACAATGCAGGCCGGACCTATCAGTTCAAAACCCCCATGGAGTGCTACATCCGTGAGCATTTCGCCGAGCCTCTCCGGCTTGGCGATGTGGCACGGGTATTCGGCTTCAGCGAGGGATATTTTACCGTGATTTTCAAGCAGAACTTTGCCCAGACGTTTTCCGAGTATCTTCTTGCCTACCGGCTCGAGCGGGGGAAGGAGCTGCTTGTCAGCACCGGCATTTCCGTCGGTGAGATCGCCTTTCAGGTCGGCTTTAACAGCTACAGCTATTTCTGCACGGCCTTCAAAAAGCATGAGGGCCTATCCCCAAAACGCTATCGTGAGCGGTACGCGCCGATAAGCGCCGGCAGGGAATCCGCCGTGGAAACTCCATAGCCGACAGGCTCAGCGGCTTCTTTCGTGTCCACACGGCGCATTTTCTCTGTACCGGTCCGTTTGTATTTCCGTCAAAGTCAGAACTTCCCGCCAAAAATCACTGTTATAAAAAAGCGTAAGTCCGGTACAATCCGGACTTACGCTTTTTGCTGCACAACTTGCCCATGCAGCTCTTTTTGTATCTTTTCATCCTTTTAAAGCAGGATCTCCCTCTTTGCGGAAAATTCTGCGGAATGATAGGGGACCGTCCGCTGAAAATCATTTTTCTCTATCAGGTGTTCAAACTGCACGTGATTCAGATGCACCGGATAGCGCAGCAGCACCATTCTGCCACGATGGAACAGACTTTCGCTGTAAGAGCCCTTTTCCAGCGTGCCGGTCATCACGGACATCCCACCGAGCGACAGCACCCGCTCCGCCGTGCCCTTTGCCGCCTCACTTCGCAGCTGCGGGTCGCTGACAAATACGACGCCCTGTGCCTGCCCGCTGTACAAGACGGCCCTGGCGTTTATTTTCACCTTCCGATACCAGAACCCGCCCGCGTCCTGCTCCGAGAGGTTTTGCAAAAAGAGCGCATCCGTGAAATAGGGAACGTGTGGCAGACGATCGGAAAAGAGCTTCAAAATCTCCAGTCCGCGCCCGTATTTCGGCACGGGAAAGAGCAGCAGCTTATGCGTGGACAGCAGCCTTTCCGTCTCTTGAATGAGCCGGTCGCAGGATACCGCATACAGTGTCTCATCCAGCCCATAGGCGCAGTCCAGAACGGCAAGATCGGCGTGTTGATCTCGGATAGGGTCGCAGGTATAGACCTGCGTATCTTCCGTATAATCTCCAGAAAAGAACACAGACTTGCCGTTTTCGGCAAGGCGATACCACACGCTGCCCACGCAGTGGCCGCCGCGCCCC
Source organism: uncultured Oscillospiraceae bacterium (assembly GCA_934589665.1). Lineage (GTDB taxonomy): Bacteria > Bacillota > Clostridia > Oscillospirales > Oscillospiraceae > Hominicoprocola. The sequence continues at coordinate 3,435 of CAKTOJ010000074.1, forward strand.
CATTGAACGGACAGATTTTGCAGCTGTCCCGCCCCATTGGGGCAAAGTTTTTCCAATGTATGCTCTCTTTGAACTGAAAACGGAAGCTGGCGAAGTGTTTCCGCCGCCGCGATCACCATTCCCTGAAAGCCGTTTTCATACAGCCACGGCAGCGCACCGGTGTGGTCGGCGTGGGAATGGGTCAGAAACACGGCGTTCAGATGCCGGATCTGTTCCTGCGTCAGGCGGGGATACGTGTCATCGGGCGTGTCGGCCATAACGCCGCAGTCCACCAGAAAGCGGATGGTTTCTCCCTGCGCCAAAAAGCAATTGCGGCCATGCTCCCCCACGCCGCCGGCGATGAAGAGTTCCATATTATGCTCCCTTCTGTTTCCTGGCAAAGCGGTTGAAGACCAACAGCGCTGTGGTCGTAATGAGCACGCACAAAACCGCCATCGCCATGCCGAGCGACACACTGCCCTGCTCAAACTCGCGGTTGATGTACGTCGAAACCACCAGCGTATTGGGCGGCGCGATGAGGCTGGCGGTCACCAGCTCGCGGAACGCAATGATGAAGATCATCATCCAGCCGGCAAAGATGCCGCGGGAGATCATGGGCAGCGTGACGCGGCGGAACACATACGAGGGCGTGCCGCCAAACACACGCCCCGCCTGCAAAAGGCTGTCGTTGATCTGCGTGAAAGCGGACGTGACATACTGCACGGTGTACGGAAGATACAGCACCACATACGCCAGCACCATGATCCCTATGGTGTTATAAAGCGGAAGCGCCCTATAAATCGCGTTCCAGAACAGCATGATGCCAATGACCAGCACGATGCTCGGCAGCATTTCCGGCAGCAGGCTGACGCCCTCCAGTGCCTTTTTGAAAAAGCCCTTCGATTTCCGGACGGCAACCACCACCGCCGTGCCGATCACGGAACAGATCGTCGCGGAGGATACTGCGAGAAACAGGCTTTTCCAGATCGAAGCGAGCGCCTTCGGCGTGGTCAGCAGTTCCCTGTAGTGGTCAAGGGTAAAGTTGCCAGCCGCCAGACCGTAGCCCCGCAGCTTAATGAGCGAGGTGGAGATGATGGAGAAGTACGGCATACCGATGGCGGTCAGCACCACGAACGCCACCCACAGCCACGCGCCGATCCTCCCTGCAGCGGACAGCTTTGTCTGCGCCTGACGGCTTCCCTTACCACTGACGAGGCGGTAGCTCGTTTTATTCGTGATGTAGTTCTGCAGCAACCACATCGCCATGCAGATGCAAACCAGAATGGAGGAAAGGCTGGCTGAGCGCCCGAAGTCAATGGGCGCGGTGGTGGAATAGCGGTGGATATCGGTCGTGAACACATAAAATCCGATGCGCCGCCCGAGCGTATAGGGCGTGCCGTACTCAGAAAGCGTCTTGACGAACACCAGCAGCGCACCGATGGCGTAGTTGCCGGTGAGCAGCGGAGCAAAAATTTTCCGCAGCCGCAGCGCAAAGCCCGCGCCGAACACCGCACCGCTCTCCTCCAAGCTTGCGGGGATGTTCAGCATGGCGTTTTTCAGCATAGTCATCAGGAACGGGAACACGTGCAGGCTCATCACCAGCACCAGACCGCCAAAACAGAAAAAGCCCTCCGACCACGAACCGGTGGCAGGGAAAAGCTGCTGAAAAAGGCCCTTTTTCTGCATAAATAAGATCCAGCCCATCGACGCGATGTACGGCGGCGTCATAAACGGGATCATAAAGATGACATCCAGCCAGCTGTGCTTTTTGAGCTGTGTCCGCGCCAGAAGATAGGCCGTCGGCACGGCGATGACCGTCGAACAGAGTACGACGCATACGCCCAGCAGCAAAGAATTGCAGATCGTCTGCACATTTTCCCGACTTGCTATGGTTCTCCACGCCTGATACATGTCAAGGCGGCCATCGATGATGACCGCCTTGGCAAAAACTGTGATCAGAGGGCAGAGAATCAAGCCGGTCAGAAGCACCAGCAGGAAGAAAAGCGGTAGTTTCTTTTTCAGGTCGGTTTGTCTCATATTTTCTCCGCCTTGTTACTTGCAGAGGCTATTTAGCTTTGCCGCGGTGTCGGAGGCGACCTCCATCATCTTCGCCCAGTCGGTTGAAATCTGCGGGATGTCGGAGAGGTTGGTGCGGTTGTCACACTGCACATCGCTGCGGCCGGGCAGAAGATATGCATTGGCGACCAGCTTCTGCGCCTCATCACTAAACAGGAAGTCCACGAATGCCTTGGCGTTGTTCATGTTGGGCGCGGACTTGAGGATCATGGCGGGACGGGGATTGACCACCGTGCCGGATGCGGGATAGTAGATGTTCAGCGGCTCACCCTTTGCCATGGAGGAATAGGCATTGTAGTCCACGCCCGCAATGAGGATGCCCTTCTCGCCGGTGGTGACGGCTTCCAGCGCCGCCTTGTTGGCGCCGGGGACGGTCAGGCCGTTGTCCGCCCAGTTCTGCATAACCGCCTCGCCGTCAGCGGTACCGGTCACAAAGCCAGCGAGAAAATCCTTGCACGCGCCGGACTTTTCAGGGTCGGGAATAGCAATCATGTCCTTATACTGCGCGTCTGCCAGCTCGGACCAGTCGGCATCCAGCTCGGAGATGACAGTCGTATTGTAGATGACACCGACAGCAGAGGCACTGGAGCCGAAGAGCATGTTGTCCTCGTCGATCCAACCGTCGTTGACCTTGCCGGCATTGGCAGGGGTATAGCTCTCCAGCTGGCCGTCCGCCTTCATGCTCAGGCCGTCAGACCAGGAGGCAAGAATGACCACATCGGCAACAGGATTGGCCTGCTCCGCTTCCAGGCGGGCCAGAATCTCACCGGTCGTGCCCTGAAACTGCTCAACCTCAACGCCGGTCTTTTCCGTAAACGCGGCGGCCAGCTTGTCGGCAAGGCCGGCAGGGCTGGGCATATAGACAGTCACCTTACCGGAAAGCTGCGGCTCTGTACTTTCGGAGATGGATGGATTGCTTTCAGGCAGATTTGTTTCATCCTGAGACTGCTTTCCTCCGCAGGCTGTCAGGCCAAGGCAAAGGCACAGCGCCAGCAGGAGACAAACGGTACTTCTTTTCATGCTGATAAAACCTCTTTCTTTTGAAACATAATGATTCGGTCCGGATCTATGTAAATAGACAGCATTTCACCGGTCTTTGCCCTTTGATCCCGGTGAATGGTCCATGTGGTGTTTTGATAAAGAACCGTGATCTCATAGGTGCTTCCCATATACTGGACGCTCTGCACAGGGAGTTCATAATGCAGCGCCCCCTTTGCCGGCTGCTGCACAACGGCCTCCGGGCGAAACATCATGGATGCGCTCAGCCAGTTGGACTTTCCCACAAACCGTGCAACAAACTCGGTGGTCGGCTCACGATAGACGGTTTCCGGCGCCGCATACTGCTCCACACAGCCGCTGTTGAGAACGGCGATACGGTCGCTCATGCTCATCGCCTCCGCCTGATCGTGCGTCACAAAGACGGACGTCATGCCAAGAGCAGAGGTCAAGTCCGTCAGCTCATGCCGCATTTCTTCACGGAGCTGCGCGTCCAGAGCAGAAAGGGGTTCGTCAAACAAAATGCATCCCGGCCGGACAGCGATGGCGCGGGCAAAGGCGACGCGCTGCTGCTGGCCGCCGGAAAGCTGGTGGGGATATCGCTTTTCAAAATTCTCCAGATGCACGGTGCGCAGAGCGTCGCGCACACGGCTTTGCAGATTTTCTGTATCCTTTCTTGCCCGCAGCCCAAACGCCACATTTTCAAATACCGTCATGTGCGGCCAGAGTGCAAAATCCTGAAACACAAAGCCGAGCTTCCGCTTCTCCGGCGGCAGATTGATATTCCGCATCTTAGAAAATACGCAAGTATCGTCCAGCCAGATCTCGCCGTCATCCGGCGTTTCCAGTCCGGCGATCATCCGCAGAAGCGTTGTCTTTCCGCAGCCGGAGGGACCCAGAAGTGTCGTAAAGCTCCCATTTTCGATCGTCAATGTCGTAGGCTGGATGACCTGTCTTTTATCGAAGCTCTTTGTGATCTGGTTTAATCGGATTTCCATAGCAGTCCTCTTTTCTACGTTCGTAATTAAGCATAGAGCTAAAATGTAAATTACGCGATCTATCCTTCGTAAAATGAAAGTAAAATCAAAAGAAAAAAGACGATAGACACTCCACTGTCCATCGTCTTTTTATTCGCCGTCAGCCGCGTGTTGGCTTCTCTCTGCTTGCAGCATCCACAGCGTCATATTTTGAGCCGCTGCAGTCAATAAAGGCCATTCAGTGCCGCGGCCGCCGCACTCCAGTCTGTAATAACCTCATCCGCCAGCGCAGAAAGCTCTTCCCACGTCTCGGCACTATATTTGCGGCACAGTTGAAAGAATATCTCATAAAAATGTTCTCCCTCTGCATCCTTGTAGTTCTACAGAGCTCCCTGTCGAGCCATGTGATTATACAGGAAGGTTGCGATCTGGCCGCGGGTGCAGGTGGCATCGGGATCGAACTTGCCGTTGCCAACGCCGGCGGTGATGCCGTTCTCGATGGCCAAAGCCACAGCCTGCGCGTAGTAGCTGTCGGCGGGAACGTCAGCAAAGCTGGCGCCGGAGGCAGCGGCAGGCTGGCCCATGGCGCGCCACAGCATGGTGACCATCTGGGCGCGGTTGATGGCGGCGTTGGGGTTCGTGCCGTCGGAAACTCCCTTGTCCTTGGCCCAATTCTGTGCCTTTTCGTACCAGATGCTGCCGCCGGTCAGGTCCGCGTCATTCTGCCGCGCGAGGATCGTCCAAAGCTGCGCCCGGGTGGTGGAGTTGTTGGGCGCGTAGATCGTGTCGCTTATGCCGTTGACCAGCCCACGGGCGCTGACGAAGTCGATGGCGTCCTTGGCCCAGTGGGCGCGGGTGTCGATGAAGTCCTTGGAGTTGTCCATGATCTTCACAGTCGCGCTACCGTCCATGATGAGCCGGATGCCGTCCGCCGTGGGCAGGGAGTTCTTGACGATCTCCTCCGTGCCGTCGGGGTGGACGAGAACCGCCACCGTGCCGGGTTTCACGTTGGAAACGGGAATTTCCACCTCCGTCTCGCCCGCGTTCTTCGGCAGCTCGACCTTGACGGTGGGGGCGGTGTTGGAATCGCGGGAA
>CAKTOJ010000075.1 GCA_934589665.1 uncultured Oscillospiraceae bacterium
GCCGTTTTGTATTCTGCACAATTTGACAGGTAAAAGTTCGTTGACTTTTTCGGTTGAAAAATGTCATTTCATAACAGGCTATTTGTGTTATGCTTTGATAAGCGGTGTTGGGTTTTACGCTCGACACCGTTTTTCTGCGTTTCCGGCAGGCACCCGCGGGCGGGGAACTCCCCGCCCGAAGGGACGCTTGTCGGAAACCGAAGGGCCGACCTTTTGCAATGGGTAAAGCTGTGCCGCAGAGAAGGAAACGCCCGCAGGAGAGGAGAAAACAACAAAGAGCGGCACAAGAAGAAAATCACGAAAGGAAATTTCACCGCATGAAAAAGCTTATTAGTCTTTCTCTCGCGCTGCTTCTTTGCATCGCCTTGTCCGTGCCAGCCTTTGCCGCCGAAGGGCTTGACGCTCTTGTGCTGGATGGGCCAAGCGATTACACCTTCGTTGAAAAAAAGATCGACTATATTTATGGAAATACTTATCAGGAAGGCTACTACGAAGAAAACTCTTTTGAGGGTTGGAGAGTCATTGCGCCGGGAAGCAAATTCATGGTAGCAAACAACAGCACCGACAGCACAGCCTATGTGTATGTCTGTTATGAAGAAGTTAAACTCATGCCAAACGGGAGCACCGTTAAATGGCTCAGTGGTGAAGATCTTATGACCGAGACCATGATCGACGTCAGCGGGAAATACGCCGCTTATGATGTTTGGAATTTAAGCACGGCTCCCGATATGTACATGGGTGGGCTTTCTGCTGGGGACGGTTTATACTGGGTCAATTCTCCGGCTGCGGGACTGAATATGAACACCGATTCCGCTATGATTCTCAATGCGGGAGAAAAAGCTTCCTTTGAACTGCCGCAGCAGGGAGACAAAAACAGCATTTATCGGCTCTATGCGCATATCTACTATCCGCAGGACGATTTGGACTATTGGATGTACTATAATTACAAGATAGGCGATTTGACGCCTTCTGCACCGGAAACACCTGCTACACCTGCTTTCTCCGATGTGGCCGCAAAGGATTGGTTTGCCGATTCTGTGCGCTGGGCGATTGAAAAGGGGATCACCAACGGTACGAGCAGCACGACCTTCTCTCCAAATGACACCTGCACACAGGAACAAATTATTACCTTCCTCTACCGCGCAAACGGAACGCCTGCAACGAGCATCAGCAATCCCTATGCCGATGTGATGGCAAATGCGTGGTACTATGACGCAGTACGTTGGGGTTATCAGAACGGCTTGCGGAAGGATGCTTCCTTCGGTGTTGCGAAGCCCTGCTCGCGCAGCGACGTGGTATTTTATCTTTGGACACTCGCGGGCAAGCCTGCACCAACCAAGGCCGCAGCCTTTACCGACGTTCCTGACGGTGCAAGCTACGCGCAGGCTGTCGCATGGGCGGTGGAAAAGGGCATTACGACAGGCACAGGCGCAGCAGCCTTTTCCCCGAACGATACCTGCACCCGCGCGCAGATCGTGACCTTCCTCTACCGCGCCTATAAATAAATCCTTTGCGCAAAGGGCGGCAGGAAGCGCAGAGCTTCCCGCTGCCCTTTCAAACAAGAGAAAAGGAGATAATCAGGATGAAAACAACACAGCGCACTTTTCCCCTGCACTTGCTGCTTGTGCTTACGATGGCGCTGACGCTTATGCTCTGTACAACGGCGCAGGCACGAGTATATTCATGGGACGGCGAGAGGCAAACGGGACTTGTCATGTACAGTGAAGACATCGATTTATCCGATTTTGTCCGTGGGTTAAAGGACAGCAGTGGTAATATTGTTGTTCCAGCACAATATGATTGGATCAACTATGCTGGCCCCGGACGATTGATTGTCAGCCCGCATGACAGCAGTAATGACCGCTGGTACAGTACCTACCAATCCTCCTATGGCATTATTGATTATAGCGGAAACATTCTCTACCCGATTGCAAAGCAATACATCACTTACTGCGAGGACATTAATATGTTCCTCGTGAAGAGGGATGGACTAATCACACTTTTGAACAAAGACTTTCAGGAGTATGAGCATTTCCCCTATCAGTCTGTCAGCTACTTGGGGAACGGTTTCTTCCGTTGTGAGGACGGGGGCGAAGAAAGTTTGCGCGACGTATATTATAACTTTACGCAGCGTGGTGTGTACAAGATTGGGAAAGGGTTTATCATTCCCGTGGGGGAGCATGGGATAGGGTTTGTGGGTGATATTAGTGCTTCTCAAGCATCAGAGGAATGCCTCTATATAATCGGCACAAACGAAACCCTCTGGGACGTTTACACAATGGATGGCGTTCGGATTGCTTCCGGCCTCTCGCATGTTGGCCGCACGCAGGACGGCTATTTCATTGCGGCACAGCTGAAAAGGCCCGAGTACAAAGCGGACTATAGTATTTTCGATGACGCTGACAAGGTAGATGAGATAACGGGTGAGCGTGTCAATGGCTACGGCCTGCTTGACTATTCCGGAAACGAAGTCCTTCCACTCATTTATGACACGGTATACTTTACCGATGACGGGGTATGCTTCGGAATGTGGACCGGCGAAATGGAAAAACGCTACTACTCTTACACCATATCAGGCAGCAGCACGCCATGGTATTATGCTTTCGTTTACGAGACCAAAGAGCTTACTTTCGACGAACTGGAGCGCTATCAGCCTAAGCTCGTCGATGTTCCCGAGGATGCATGGTTTGCTAACGCAGTGCAATGGGCAGCGGACAAAACCATGATCGACGGTACGGCACGCCGCCTTTATCCGGATGACAACGCGCCGCGCGGCGAAGTCATTGAATATATGTGGAAAGCGGCGGGCCGCCCGACGCCGACCATCAGCAATCCCTTTACGGATGTTTCCGCAAGCGACAGCTATTATAATGCTGTTTTGTGGGCGTATCAGCAGGGCATTACGACTGGCACGAGTGCTGTGACCTTTGCGCCCGCGGAGACCTGTACCCGCGCGCAGGTCGTAACCTTCCTCTGGCGCGCCATGAAGGGCGCGGAGACAGAAGCAGAAAGCGAATTTGCCGATGTGGGCGCAGACGCCTACTACGCATCTCCCGTGACGTGGGCAGTGGGCAAGAGCATCACGAACGGCACGAGTGCCACGACTTTTAGTCCCGATGCCACTTGCACCCGCGCACAGATTCTTACCTTCCTCTATCGCGCCTATAAGTAACCTTCGCAAAGGCGATATTCCCCTGCATTTTCTGTTCCGTTGATGCAAATTTCAAAAAATTTTACAGAAAAATACCACCTCAATTTTGAGGTGGTATTTTTTTCACACGGCATCAGAGGCTTAACTTAATGACATTGCTTTGCGGTGCTTTTATTTTTTGGTTTTACTCACGTTATTCACGCTGTTCCAAGATACTTGGCCCGTCTAAGATGGGGCGCTGACACGGTGCCCTTGCACGGGGGAAGAAAATCTGCTATACTGTGACCATTCTATCGAAGAGGCTAAAGGCATGCGCCTACGCGCAGACTACTATGGATAGTGCTTTCTGAACGAGATGGGCACAAGATATTGCTTGACGGACTCTCAAGTTTCTTGTAGGATATTGTCTATAGAACAGGAAGGCCACGGCAGGGAGCGGCCACGCCGCGACCGAAAAGGAGCAAGCAATGACGAAAGAAGAGCGCAGGGAGTACTACCGCAAGCTTGAGGTATCGGCGGCGGAGCAGGAGAGGGCAGACCGCCGCGAGCGGCAGCGCCGGACGTGGGATTTTGTGCATTACCGCACGATATCATGCCGCGTTCCAGCCGACGTTGCGCGGCGCTTTGAAGCGCTCTGCAAGCGCCATCACACGACACGGTATCGTGCCATTCGGGACGCGGTGGAAGCCGCCCTGCGAGCGGATGGAAGGCCCTCTGAAGGCAGATGAAAGCCCCTTTTTTGCAAATACAAGGCCCCTTCGCGGCAAGTCCAAACGGCATTTTTACGCGTTCGTTGGGCGCATATCATCGCTCCCCCATTGAAGAATAGGCCATCATAGCACCCCGCGCAAGGGTTACACGAGCGGCTCTCGCCGCCCTTGCGCTGGGGTGCTGTATTTCGGCCATCTTCAAAAAGGGGGTCGCTGAAATGATAAGCGCCAACATTCCGAACGAGACAAGAAAAGCCATATATCGCCGCGACGGATACCGCTGCGCCATCTGCGACGATGTGCGCGGCCTTCAGCTCCATCACGTCGTCCTGCGCTCGCAGGGCGGCAACGACAGCCCGCATAACCTCATCACGCTTTGTTGGCGGTGTCATGCCATCGTGCACGGCACGCGCCTTCCGGAGTGCCCAGACTACATGAATAACGCGGAGATGTGCCAAGCGTGCGTGGAGTACCTTGCGGACTACTACGCGCCCGACTGGAACCCGTGGGCAAAGCACCCGTGCAAGGGCGGCGTATAAGCCGCCCTGCAACCGCTGGTTGACATGACCTCGCGCCGATGGGGGGCGTGGTCGCGGCTGCTCCCGTGCCCCCGCTGCGGCGCTCGTGTGGCTGCGGCGGCTATGGCCGTCCTCGCCACGCTTCGGTGTGCGCGCGGCGGCGGGTGTTCCCGCCGCCCTCCTCGCCTTTGCGCCTGTCCGCCCGCTTGCCCCCGCCTTCGGCAGATGGCTGCGCGGTCGGGGCGCAAAAGGCTGCGCGCCCGTCGCGGCGGGCGGTCTGCGCCCCCCCTGTGGCCGCTTGCGTCCGTCGTGCGTGGGCAGCGGCGGCAGTTGGCCGCTCGGCAGCGCGCTCGCCGTTGTTTTTTGCGTGTCGGTTGCTCGCGTCTCCTCGCGGCCTTCCCGCCGCCGCGCCCGCGCCCGCGTCCGTCTGCGCGGCCAGTCAGGGTGGGGGGGCTTGCCCGCCCCTTCGTGCGGCTGAAGCCGCCGCCGCTCCTCCGCCCCCGCCCCCCCGTTTTGTATTCGGGGGCGGGGGCTGTGGCTTTGATGTGTCCGCTGCGGCGGGGTTGGGGATTGCGCCCGCTGCGGCGGGCGCTGACACGGTGCCCTTGCACGGGGGAAAAAAATCTGCTATACTGTGACCATTCTATCGAAGAGGTGACATCCATGCATGAACTGGAACGTCTATATCATATCCAATGCGCCCGTGGCGAGGTTGGCCGCTATGTGATCCTGCCCGGCGATCCGGGACGCTGTCCGTCCATCGCGGCGCTGTTTGACAACCCGGTCAAGGTCGCGCAGAACCGCGAATACACCACCTATACCGGTACGCTGCTCGGTGAGAAGGTCAGCGTCTGCTCGACAGGCATCGGCGGGCCCAGCGCCTCCATTGCGATGGAGGAGCTTCACCAGCTCGGCGCGGATACCTTCATCCGTACCGGTACCTGCGGCGGCATCGATATCAATGTAAAGTCCGGCGACATTGTTGTCGCCACCGGCGCGATCCGCTTTGAGCACACCTCGCTTGAATACGCGCCGCTTGAGTACCCGGCTGTGGCGGATTTCGACATAACGCTTGCGCTGCGGCAGGCCTCCGAGGATCTTGGCTACCGCACGCACACCGGCGTTGTGCAGTGCAAGGACAGCTTCTACGGCCAGCACAGCCCGGAGAAGAGCCCTGTGTACTACGAGCTCCTCCAGAAGTGGGAGACGTGGAAGCGTCTCGGCGTCAAGGCGAGCGAGATGGAATCCGCGGCCCTCTTTGTTGTGGCCGACGCGCTCGGCTGCCGCTGCGGCTCGTGTTTCCATGTTGTCTGGAACCAGGAACGTGAGAAGGCCGGCCTCGATCAGGATATGAGCGAGGACACCAGTGCTTCCGTCAAGGTTGCGGTCGAGGGGCTCAAGCGCATCATCCGCCGAGATCATGAGCTTGCCGCGCTGCCGAACCACGATCAGAAGCTGCTGGATCGATAAAAAGAGGAAGGCTGTTGGTACCGCAGGAGGACACGAAGCATGAGCAAAAAAGTCATTGGGATTCTCGGCGGCATGGGGCCGCTGGCCACCGCCGACCTGTTTCAGAAAATTACGCTGCACACCGTGGCTGGGAAGGATCAGGAGCATCCGCGCGTGTGTGTCGATTCCAACACCAATATTCCTGACCGAACGGAGGCCCTGCTCCACGGCGGAGAGGACCCCGTGCCGGAGATGATAAAGAGTGCAAAACGCCTTGAAAGCATCGGGGCGGATTTTCTCATCATGCCCTGCAACACGGCACACAATTACTATGAGCAGGTCAGCGAGGCGGTGACGATCCCTGTGCTGCATATGATCGCGCTCACGCGCGATGCGCTCAAAGCACGCGGTGTGAAGTGCGCGGGTCTGCTGGCGACCGACGGCACAGTGCAGACCGGCATCTATCAGCGGACCTTTGAGCGCAGCGGTGTCGAGCTGCTCACGCCTGACACGGCGGCGGATCAGGCGGCGGTGATGGATATTATTTATAACGGCGTCAAGGCTGGAGACCTGGGACATGACGCATCGGCCTTCCGTGCGGCCTGCGAGCACCTTCTCGCCCGTGGGGCGGAGGTGCTGATCCTCGGCTGCACAGAGCTGCCGCCTGCGTTTGAGATTTACCGCCTTGATTATCCGAATGTGGACCCCACGCTGGAGCTGGCGCTCGGCGCGATCCGCGCGGCGGGCTGCGAAATAAAATGAAAAAACCGGAGCTGACAGCACTTATGTCAGCTCCGGTTTTATTTGCTTACGCCTGACCCTGCTTCGCGTTCTGCTTGGCGTGCGCGCAGATCGCCTCATAGGTCTGCTGGCTCAGGTCGTGCTCGATCTTGCAGGCGTCCTCCTCTGCGGTCTTGGCGTCTACGCCGAGGTCAATGAGAAAGGCGGTCAGCGTTCTGTGACGGTCGAGCATCTTGGAGGCGACGGCCATGCCGCTCTCCGTGAGTGTGATGAGCCCGTCCTTATCCATGGTGATGTGGCCGCTTTCCTTGAGCCGGCGTGTGGCATAGGTGACGCTCGGCTTTGTCACGCCGAGGTGCTCGGCCACGTCGATGGAGCGGATGTAACCGTGAAGCTGCTTCATCATCAGCATGGACTCAAGATAGTCCTCCGACGCACGTAAAATTTCCATCGCTTTGCACGACTCCTTTGATAAAAATTATTATCAGATTAACACACCTGAACTAAAAATGCAAGCACGAAAAAATTTTCGAAAAAGGGGCTTGACAGGAACGGTTAGGTATGCTAAACTTTGCGACGGTTAAAGGAACTTAACCTTTTGCGACGCTTCGCCGCAGGGGCAAAGCGATTTGACCACTCTTTTTTTCATAGTGGTTAGCGTCGACTAACCGTTGAGATACGGAGGGATATTATGATGCCGCTTGCACTTGCCAATATCGGCGAAGAGAATTTGATCCACAAGGTCGGTGGAAGCCCTGAGATGAAAAAGCATCTCGAGGATCTGGGCTTTACGGCCGGAGGGACGGTCACCGTGGTTGCGGCCATGGGAGGCAATATCATCGTTAAGATCAAGGAATCCCGCGTGGCCATCAGCGAAGAGATGGCGCGCAAGATCATGATTTGATTGCAAAAATTTGAAATAGAAGGAGAGAGGAACATGAAAACTCTGCGAGAAGTCCAGATCGGACAGACCGTCAAGGTCGTGAAGCTGCACGGCGAGGGCCCTGTCAAGCGCCGCATCATGGACATGGGCATCACCAAGGGCACTGAGGTGTTTGTCCGCAAGGTGGCTCCCCTGGGCGATCCGATGGAGGTCACCGTCCGCGGCTACGAGCTGAGCCTGCGCAAGGCCGACACCGAAATGATCGAAGTGGAATAAGAAAATAAAAATTATTTGCAGATCGGTTCAATCCCTTGAACCGGAAGGAGCATTACATGGAAAAGCAGATTAAAATTGCCCTTGCGGGCAACCCCAACTGCGGTAAGACGACGCTGTTCAATGCGCTCACCGGCTCCAACCAGTTTGTTGGTAACTGGCCCGGCGTCACCGTGGAAAAGAAGGAAGGCAAGCTCAAGAAGCATGATGATGTCATCATCATGGACCTTCCCGGTATTTACTCCCTGTCCCCGTACACGCTGGAAGAGGTCGTTGCACGTAACTACCTCATCACCGAGCGCCCGGACGCCATCCTGAACATCATCGATGGTACAAACCTCGAGCGTAACCTGTACCTCACCACGCAGCTCACCGAGCTGGGTATTCCTGTGGTCATCGCCATCAACATGATGGACGTTGTTCGCAAGAACGGCGACCAGATCAACGTCCCTGAGCTCTCCCGTGAGCTGGGCTGCCAGATCATCGAGATCTCCGCGCTTAAGGGCGACGGCGTGATGGAGGCTGCCGAGGCCGCCGTCAAGGCTGCCGAGGGCGTCAAGACCGTCCCCATGCACACCTTCTCCGGCCCTGTTGAGCACGCCATCGCGCACATTGAGGAAGCAGTGCTTCACAACATGCCTGAGGAGCAGCAGCGCTGGTACGCCATCAAGATCTTCGAGCGCGACGACAAAGTGCTCGAGAAGCTGACCATTCCCGCTGATACGATGCAGCACATTGAGGCGGACATCAAGGCGGCGGAGGAAGAGCTGGACGACGATGCCGAGAGCATCATCACCAACGAGCGC
>CAKTOJ010000076.1 GCA_934589665.1 uncultured Oscillospiraceae bacterium
GAGATCACCGACTGGAGCGAGGTCGGCGGCGAAGCGGGCAAGATCTCCTGCATCGGCCGTGAGGCCGGCAGCGGCACCCGCGACGGCTTTGAATCCATCACTGACACCAAGGACGCATGCCTCCTCGATCAGGAGCTGACCTCCACCGGCGGCGTAATTGAAGCGGTTGCCGGCAACGCCAATGCCATCGGCTACGCCTCCCTCTCGGCGGTCGAAGGCAAGGATACCGTTAAGGCGGTTACGGTCGGCGGTGTTGCGTGCACCGAGGATACCGTGCTCGACGGCAGCTACGCCATCCAGCGCCCCTTCGTGCTGGTGACCAAGACCGATGCGACACTCTCCCCGGCGGCACAGGCGTTCTTTGACTACGCGACCTCCCCGGCGGCAAATGACCTCATCAAGGCCGCGGGTGCGGTGCCGACGGCCAAGTAACTCCGGCTGCCGGACAGGCTTCCAGCCAATCAAGGCTGGAAGCCTTTGGCCTTGAAAAACGCAGGGTGCCCGTTCCGGGTGTCCCGCACATACTCATTCCTCCCTCTGAACGGACTCTTGTGAGAAAGGAGCCTTTATGAACTCTGATACCTTTGCCGCGACGTTGAGCGCGGCGGAGCATATGGCCAACCCCGTGCGCCCGCGGCATGAGCGGCCCGGACATGCGGGCCGCGGTGTGCGCGAAACGGCGGAGGGCCTGATCCATTTGGCCTTTCTGCTCTGCGGCGTGGTGGCGGTGGCTTTCGTGCTGCTCATCAGTGTGTACCTGATCCTCTCCGGCCTGCCGGCCATCCGGGAGATCGGACTGGTAAAATTCCTTTTCGGCAAGGTGTGGGACCCGACGAACACCACAACCGGCGCACAGTACGGCATTCTTGCCTTTATCCTCACGTCTGTGTGCGGCACGGCGGGGGCGATCCTCGTCGGTGTGCCTGTCGGACTGTTCACGGCGGTGTTCCTTGCCAAAGTCGCGCCGCCGAAGCTGGCAGCGCTTATCCGCACGGCAGTGCAGCTGCTTGCGGGTATCCCTTCGGTGGTGTACGGCCTTGTCGGCATGATCGTGCTCGTGCCGGCGATCCAGAGGACCTTTGACCTCAGCTCCGGTGCCTGTCTGCTTGCGGCCGTTCTGGTGCTGGCCATTATGATCCTGCCGTCGATTATCAATGTTTCGGAAACGGCGCTGCGCGCCGTGCCGAAGGAATACGAGGAGGCCTCGCTCGCGCTCGGCGCGACGGAGATGGAAACCTACTTCCGTGTCACGCTGCCCGCCGCGCGCAGCGGCGTAGCGACAGCGGTGGTGCTTGGCGTGGGCCGCGCCATCGGTGAGGCCATGGCGATCATCATGGTGGCGGGCAACGTGTCGAACATGCCGGGGCTTTTCACGCCCGTGCGCTTCCTCACCACCGGCATCGTCTCCGGCATGGCCTACGCGAGCGTCGGCAGCCTTTATCAGCAGGCGCTCTATTCCATTGCACTTGTACTGTTTCTGTTCATTATGCTCATCAACGTGGTGCTAAACCTCTTTATCAAAAATCGGAAGGAGGATTAAGATGGAACGAAATTTGTCGCCGCGCCGCCGCGCCTATGATGTAGGGATGCGCGCGCTCGTCTGGCTGTGCGCGGGCTTCACCTGCGTGCTGCTCATTTTCCTCATCGGCTATATTTTCTATCGCGGTGTTCCGGGCGTGAGCTGGGACTTCCTCTCCGGCCAGAGCAGCTATATCAAGGACACCATCGGCATCCTGCCGAACATCCTCAATACGCTTTATATCATCCTTCTGGCTATGGCCATTGTCCTGCCGCTGGGCGTGGGAGCTGCCATTTACCTGACGGAGTACGCCTCGAACCGCAGGGTGGTGGAGTTGATCGAATTTGCAACCGAAACGCTCACCGGCATCCCGTCCATCATCTTCGGACTGGTCGGCATGCTTTTTTTCGTGCAGAAGATGAATTTGCAGGCAGGCGTGCTCGCCGGCAGCCTGACGCTGGTCATCATGATCCTGCCCACCATCGTCCGCACGACGCAGGAGAGCCTCAAGACCGTGCCGCAGTCCTATCGTGAAGGCGCGTTGGGACTCGGCGCGGGCAAATGGCGCATGGTGCGTACGGTGGTGCTGCCAAACGCGGTGGATGGCATTGTGACAGGCTGCATCCTTGCCGTCGGGCGCATTGTGGGCGAGAGTGCGGCGCTGCTCTACACGGCGGGCTTCGGCCTGGTGCTCAACGGCTTTGTCAAGGCGCTGCACTCGTCCTCAGCAACGCTGACCGTTGCACTTTATGTGTATGCCAATGACCGCGGGCGCACGGACGTCGCGTTTGCCATTGCAAGCGTTCTGATGCTGCTCACGCTTCTCATCAATCTTGCCGCGGCGCTTACGGGCCGCAGACTTAAAAAGAACGGAGGGACACAGTAAAATGTCTGACGCTCCAGTCATTGAGGCAAAGGGCCTGAATCTCTGGTACGGCCCCAATCATGCCCTGAAAAATATTTCGGTTTCCATTCCCGCACACGAGATCACGGCCTTCATCGGGCCGTCCGGCTGCGGCAAATCGACCTTTCTGCGCACGCTCAACCGAATGAACGACCTCATTCCGAACGTGAAAATCACCGGCGAGGTGGACTTCAACGGGGAGAACATCTACGCACCGAACGTCGATGTGACGCGTCTGCGCAGCGAGATCGGCATGGTGTTCCAGAAGGCGAATCCCTTTCCCATGAGCATTTACGACAATGTCGCCTACGGCCCCCGTACGCACGGCGTGCGCAGCCGCGCCAAGCTTGACGAGATCGTGGAGAACTCGCTGCGCTCCGCGGCAATCTGGGACGAGGTCAAGGACCGGCTGAAAAAGAGCGCGCTCGGCCTCTCGGGCGGCCAGCAGCAGCGGCTTTGTATCGCACGTGCACTCGCCGTCGAGCCGGAGGTGCTGCTCATGGACGAGTCCACAAGCGCACTCGATCCCATCTCGACCTCGAAGATCGAGGATTTGGCGGGGGAGCTCAAGGATCGTTATACGGTCGTCATGGTCACGCACAATATGCAGCAGGCGGCGCGCATTTCGGACAATACCGCCTTTTTCCTGCTCGGCGAGCTGGTGGAGTTCGGCAAAACGGAGCAGGTCTTTTCCACGCCTGCCGACAAGCGGACGGAGGACTACATCACGGGGAGGTTTGGATAATTGACCGATGCCAATTATCCAAAATTGAGTTCATGCGCACCGCTCGCCGCTTCCGCGGCAATCGCGGTACCTGCGAAAAGCTCCATCTGCCGCTCGATGGAGAACGGACTACGGAGGATACAGAGCGGCAGAATGGAGCTTTGATCCTATGAGAAACAAATTCGACGAGCAGCTCTCGCTGCTCAACCATGAGATGATCGAGATGGGCGCGCTGTGCGAGGAGGCTATTGCCCGCGCGAGCCGCGCGCTGACGGAGGACGACAAGGAGCTGGCTGCAAGCGTCGCGCCGCTCGACAGCGAGATCGACCGGAAGGAGCGCGACATCGAGAATCTCTGCCTGCGGCTGCTGCTTCAGCAGCAGCCGGTCGCGCGTGATCTGCGCCAGATCTCTGCCGCGCTCAAGATGATCACGGATATGGAGCGCATCGGCGATCAGGCGGAGGATATCGCCGAGATCATCAGCTTTCTCCGCGGCCATCAGGCCGAGGACAACGACCTGCTGCGCGAGATGGCGCATGCGACGATCCGTATGGTGACGGAAAGCGTTGACGCATACGTGAAATGTGATACAATATTGGCGGAAAAGGTCATAGCGGCGGACGATACCGTGGACGACCAGTTCGCGCGCGTCAAGGCGCGGCTGATCGACCGGATCGCACACGATCCGGCGAACGGAGAATATGCGCTTGACCTGCTGATGATCGCAAAATATTTCGAACGCATCGGAGACCACGCGACGAATATCGCCGAGTGGGTCATTTTCTCCGTGACCGGCGTTCACAAGGAGGGAGAGGGATGATCTGGTGTGTGGAGGATGACGCGAGCATCCGCGACATCGAGGTGTACGCGCTCACATCCACCGGCTTTGAGGCCCGGGGCTTTGCCGACGGCGATGCTTTCTGGGCCGCATTGGAAAAAGAGAAAACGCCGGAGCTTGTCGTGCTCGACGTGATGCTTCCCGGCACAGATGGCATCGAGCTGCTGCGCCGTATTCGCGCGAGCGAACGCTTTTCCGTGCTTCCGGTCATCATGGCGACGGCCAAGGGCGCGGAGTACGATAAGATCCAGGGGCTCGACCTCGGTGCGGATTATTACCTCACCAAGCCCTTCGGCGTGATGGAGTTCGTCTCCTGCGTCAAGGCGGTGCTGCGCCGCTGCAAGCCTGCGGCAGAAGTGAAGCCGCTGCGCGATGGAGGGCTCACTGTCGATCTGGTGGAACACAGCGTGTCGGCAGACGGCACGCGTGTGGAGCTGACGTATAAGGAATTTGAGCTGCTGCGGCTCTTTCTCTCGCATCCCGGCATGGCTTTCACGCGCGAGGCGCTGATGGAAAAGGTCTGGGACGTGGACTACTGCGGCGAGACGCGCACGGTGGATATGCACATCCGGACCCTGCGCCAGAAGCTGGGTGAATACGGCGGGCGCATTGGAACGGTGCGCGGCGTGGGCTACCGGTGGGAGGCAGAGAAGAAATGACAACAAAGATTTTTCGCTCCATTCTCACTGCCGGTGTGATCGTGCTTGTGTGCAGCCTGCTGCTGGTGATGGGCTGCTTTTACAGCTTTTTCGAGAGCATGCAGGAGCACCAGCTCGGTGATGAGCTGAGTATCGCGGCGACCGGCGTGGAGATGGACGGCACGGACTATCTGGAGCGGATCGACTCTGACCGCTTCCGCATCACGTGGATTGCCGCCGACGGCACGGTGCTGTTTGACACGCAGGCGGATGCCGCGGCGATGGAAAACCATTTGGCGCGCGAGGAGGTCCGCGAGGCGCTGGAGACCGGCTCCGGCACATCGACCCGTTACAGTGCGACGCTGCTGCAAAAAACCTTTTACAGCGCCATGCGCCTGACGGACGGTACGGTGCTGCGCATTTCCATCAGCCGTGCGTCTATGGGGGCACTGCTGCTCGGCGCGTTCCAGCCGATTTTGCTGGTCGTGATTGTGATGCTGGTGCTCTCCGGCATGCTGGCAAGCCGTCTTTCCCGGCGCATTGTTGAGCCGCTCAACGCGCTTGACCTTGAGCATCCGCTGGAAAACGACGCATATGAAGAGCTCTCGCCGCTTCTGCGGCGTATCGACCGCCAGCGCCGGCAGATCGATTCTCAGCTGGCCGAGCTGCGGCAGCGGACGGACGAGTTCACGCAGATCACCTCCGGCATGAACGAGGGCCTTGTGCTGCTGGACGAAAAGGGCGCGGTGCTGAGCATCAACCCTGCCGCGCAGACGATCTTCGGCGTGACGGGAGCGTGTGTTGGTCAGGATTTCCTGACGGTGGATCGGGAGCATTCGATGAGCCTTGCCCTCCGCGCGGCGGTGACGGATGGACACAGCGAGGTCCGCGTCGAGCGCGGCGGCCGGGAATATCAGTTCGATTTCAGCCGAATTGAGTCGAGCGGACGGATGATCGGCACGGTGCTGCTGGCCTTCGACATGACGGCGCAGGCCTTTGCCGAGCGCAGCCGCCGTGAGTTCACAGCCAATGTGTCGCATGAGCTCAAAACGCCGCTGACAGGCATCATCGGCAGCGCCGAGCTGCTGGAGAACGGTATGGTCAAGGGCGAGGATATCCCACGCTTTGTCGGCCACATCCGCGCCGAGGCGCAGCGCCTTGTGACGCTCATCGGCGACATCATTCGCCTTTCAGAGCTCGATGAGGGCGGCGAGCTGCCGGAGGAGACGGTCGATCTGCTTCCGCTTGCACAGGAGGCGGCGGAGAATCTCCGCACGGCGGCAGAGCAGAAGAACGTGACGCTCGCGGTGTCCGGAGAGAGCACGCAGATGACGGGCGTGCGCCGGCTTCTGTACGAGATTGTATACAATCTCTGCGATAACGCGGTGAAGTACAACGTGGACGGCGGAAGTGTGGATGTGACGGCCTTTATGGAAGGGGCGAATGTCTGCCTCGCGGTGCACGATACCGGCATCGGTATCCCGCCTGAGCACCAGAGCCGCGTGTTTGAGCGCTTCTACCGCGTGGACAAGAGCCACTCCAAGGCCAGCGGCGGCACAGGACTGGGCCTTTCCATCGTCAAGCACGCCGTGGCGTACCATCACGGCACGGTCGAGCTGAAAAGTGAGTGCGGGAAGGGAACGGAGATTACTGTCCGTTTTCCCCAAAAGTGAAGAAAGAGAAAGCCGCTCGTTCCCATCGGGAACGAGCGGCTTTTCAATTCTGTGGGGGCGGCAGAGCGGCTTTTTTATGCGAACAGATAGCTGTACTTGTCGCGCAGCGTGAAGATCAGCGCTTCGATATCGACCGGCAGGTCGTTGTCGGAGGTGGAGAGATCATAGTCACGTTCGTCTGCCATGCGGACGCGGACGTGCTCATCATCGAGGAAGAGCACACCGGGATTTCTGCTCTCGTCCATGTCCTCTGCCGTCTGGAAGAGGGTGAACTTATCGTGGCAGGGTTCGCTGGCGTAGGGGCAGAACTGCGTGCAGTTGCCGCACTCGTTGCACATCTTGTCAACGTGAATAATCTGGTGGCTTTCATCGGGCATGACGATGGCGACGTTCGCGCGGTTTGGGCAGGAATCGACGCAGTTCTCGCACACGGTGGAGCATTGCAGGCAGCGTTCGCCCTCGCATTTGCCGGACATCTTGAGGATGCCGTGCTTGGCAATGGCATCGGACTCGGTGATGAACGCCTGTGCAGGGATCTCGTACTCATACGGCGCGCCGGTCACGGCCTCGGCAAAGCGCGCGGCGTCAGCGATGCCCTCGACCACGGTCGCAGGCCCGCGGTGCGCGTCGCCCGCGCAGTACACACCCTCGACATTCGTCTCAAATGCGGGCCCCTTGCGCTCCATCTCGATGCCGTTGGCGGCCATGAGGTCGGAATCGACCTGCTCGCCGACGGCGGAGAGAACGAGGTCGCAGGGAATGGAGAATTGCTCGCCGGACTTCACGGGGCTGCGGCGGCCGGACGCGTCGGGTTCGCCGAGCACCATGCGGTCGCACAGAAGCTGCCCCTTGGCCTGCGCAACAGGCGCGGCCAGCTCGATGAACTCCACACCCTCGTCAATGGCGAGCTGGAGCTCGTGCTCGTCGGCGGGCATGAACTTCTTCGTGCGGCGGTAGAGGATAGTCGCGTGCGCGCCCATGCGCTTGGCCACGCGCGCGGCGTCCATCGTGGTGTTGCCCGCGCCGACCACAACGATGTGGCCGGAGAGGTTGGGCTTGACCTGTTTCTTTTCCTTCTTCATCCACTCGATCACGCCCTGCACGTTGCCGGGAATGTCGAGCTTACCCGCCTTCCATGCGCCGGTAGCGAGGAGAATGTGGGTGTAGCCCATTTCCTTGAGTTCGGCGACGGAGGGAGCGGGCTTGCCGCACTTGACATCGACGCCGTACTTCAGCATCAGGGCGATGTCCTTGTCGATGGCCTCGTCAGAGATGCGGAAGGCGGGGATCACATAGCGCGGTACGCCGCCGAGCTTGCGCTCGCGCTCGAAGATGGTCGTCTCGATGCCCGCACGGCCGCAGAAGTAGGCCGCGGCGATGCCGGTCGGGCCGCCGCCGATGATGGCGACGCGCTTGCCCTCAACGCGCTCAGGCAGCTTAATGGAGGCCATGAGGGCGCTGTAGCCCTTCTCGGCGGCAAGAAGCTTGGTGTCGCGGATATGGACGCTCTCGTCATAGAAATTGCGCGAGCACTTGCCCTGACAGCGGTGCGCGCAGATCGTGCCGGTGATGAACGGCAGGGCGTTCTTCTCGGTGATGAGCTTGAGGGCGGGGCCATAGAGCCCCTTGCGGCAGAGCTCAACGTATTCGGGAATGTCCTGCTCGATGGGGCAGCCGCCCTTGCAGGGTGCGGTGAAGCAGTCGAGCCAGGGCACCTGCTCGGTGGACTTGCGGCTGGGCAGCGGCTTGATGGGTTTCAAGTGATGATAGTCCGTGCGCGCCGCGGCAGCGAGGTCGGCGATGGCGGCGGAGTTTATGCCGGAAAAGGCGCGGTACTCCATCGGCTCGACCTTCTCGACCATCTGGCGCAGACGGTTATAGCCGCCGGGCTTCAAAATGGTGGTCGCCACGGTGATGGGCCAGATGCCTGCGGCAAAGAGCTTGTCGCAGTTGAAATACTCTGCGCCGCCGGCGAACGAAATGCGCATTCTGCCGCCGAACGCGCGGGAGATGCGGCTGCACATCTCGATCGTCAGCGGGAAGAGGCTGCGGCCGGACATGTACATTTCCTCGTTCGGCAGCTCGCCGCGCGTGGTGTCCACGGGGAAGGTGTTGGAGAGCTTGAGACCGAACTCCAG
>CAKTOJ010000077.1 GCA_934589665.1 uncultured Oscillospiraceae bacterium
GAAATGGCTGGAGCTGCATATTGATACCTCGCCCGCCGGTCTGGAGCCGGTCAGCGAGCTTCTGCGCGAACAGGGCGTCGAGGGTCTTGTGATCGACGACGAGGGCGATTTCAAGGATTTTCTGGAGAACAACCATCAGTATTGGGACTATGTGGACGACGAGCTGATGGAGGAAATGCACGGCAAGTGCCGCGTGACCTTTTATCTGGAGGAGGGTGAGATCGGCTTTTCCACGCTTGCACAGGTGCGCATCGCCCTCTCAGCGCTGAAAAAGCAGCATCCCGAGTATGCGCCGCTGCTCATGACGATGGAAAATGTCGAGGACGCGGACTGGGAGAATAACTGGAAGCAGTTCTATAAGCCCATGGAGATCGGTGAGCGTCTGCTGGTCATTCCCGAATGGGAGCAGACAAAGCCCAGCGACCGTGTCAAGCTGATTTTGAACCCCGGACTGACCTTCGGCACCGGCAGCCACGCAACCACGCGGCTCTGCCTTCAGGCGCTGGAAAAGCACATCCACGGCGGGGAAAAGGTGCTCGACCTCGGCTGCGGCAGCGGCATCCTGTCCATTGCGGCGCTGCGGCTGGGCGCGGGAAAGGCCTTCGCCTGCGACATTGACGATAAGTGCGTGGATGTCGCCTACGAAAACGCCGCGCTCAACGGCATCGGCAGAGAGAATTACACCGTCCGCGCGGGCGACGTGCTTAACGACAAAAAGCTTGCGCGCGAGTTCGGCGGGGAATATGATATTGTCGTGGCAAACATCGTGGCCGACGTCATCATCGGCCTTGCGCCGAAGGTGCGGTCGCTGCTGAAAGAGGGTGGCCTTTTTCTCTGCTCCGGCATTATCGATGATCGCGCAGAAGAGGTTGCGGGCGCGCTCCGCGCCGCGGGCTGGACGATCATGGAGACGAGGGAGAGCGAGGGATGGTTCAGCTATTTGTGTAAGTAAGGAAATGAAAAAAGGGGGCTGTCTCTTAGTTGAAGAAACAGCCCCCTTTGGAACCCCCAGAGACAACGAGGGGCTTTGCCCCTCGACCCCCAAGCCTTTTCTTGAATGACTTTCAGCAGCCGTATGAAAGTGCAGTGAGCGCGGCGCAGCCGCGTTTTCCGTTTTCGATTTGGTTCAGCGTCTATGTCCGCTCAGCCGCTGCTGCGACGATGCAAAACAGTTGCTCTGGATTAACCGAGAATCAAGTGGCAGTTTTCATGTCCCTTATCACAAAAATATGCAATCTGATATCCAACTGGTTTGCCGTTTTCATCCTGTGACCGCGTACAAAGATAATAACCCGCTTGCAGCTCTACCGTTTGCTTGTTCAGAAAGTGCAGTGTTGTCATGTTAAATTTTGCATCAGGTGCTGGCCAATAAGGTGTTTCCTGATTCCATCCCATATAAGGAATATCGTCCTCTTTCCCACATTTTAATATGCCGGTCGTCAAATAATCCATTTGCAATTCCGCATAATACGCTCTCACATTCGCCCAGTCGGCGGCGACCTTAGCCTTGTGCATTTGGCCCTGGTAAACCGGAATAGCAATAGCCACCAACACGGCGATAATGGCAACGACGATCAGCATTTCCATCAGGGTAAAGCCCTGTTTGTTCTTCATTTTCTTCCACAGTTTTCTCATGGCTCTGTTTCTCTCCTGTGCAGATAAATCAATGGTTGAACTAATCTTATACCACGATTTTCGGTAAAATGCAATCCCCCATTTGAGAAAAAAAGAAAGCCGTCTGAATCGGACGGCTTTCTTTTTATTTTAGGTGAATTATTCCGCTTCCTGCATAGCCTTGGCCGCGGCGACAGCCTTCTCCTGCGCGTCGGCAGAGCACTGCTCATAGCGCACAAAATGCATGGTGAAGGAGCCGCGGGACTGGGTCATGGAGCGCAGATCGATGGCGTAGCTCATCAGTTCAGCCTCGGGGCACTCAGCCTCGATGACCTGCTCGCCGTCGCCGGTGGGGTTCATACCCATCACGCGGCCGCGGCGCTTGTTGAGGTCGCCGAGAATATCGCCCATATACTGGTCGGGAACGGTGACCTTGAGCTCACACACCGGCTCAAGCAGAACGGGGGACGCCTCGGGCATCGCGGCCTTGTAGGCGAGGTTCGCCGCCGTCTTGAACGCGATTTCGGAGGAGTCGACCGGATGATAGGAGCCATCATAAAGCACGCACTTGAGGTTCACAACCGGATAGCCGGCAAGCGGACCGTGGACGCAGGCCTCACGCAGGCCCTTTTCCACGGCGGGGAAGAAGTTCTTGGGCACGCTGCCGCCGAACACCTCCTCGGCAAAGACCATCTCTTCGCTCTCTTCATTGGGCTCAAAGCGGATCCAGACGTCGCCGAACTGGCCGCTGCCGCCGGTCTGCTTCTTGTGGCGGCCCTGCTTCTGCACGGTCTTGCGGATCTTCTCACGGTAAGGGACGCGCGGGGTGCTCAGCTCAACGTCCACACCGAAGCGGCTCTTGAGCTTGCTCACCAGCACATCGATCTGAATATCGCCCGCGCCGGAGACGACCATCTGGTGGGTCTCAGCGTTGTTGACGACGCGGAAGGAGGGATCCTCCTCGTTCAGGCGGCTGAGGCCCTGCGCCATCTTATCCTCCTGACCGCGGGTCTTGGGCGCGACAGCCACGCTGTAGCACGGCTCGTCAAAGGGGATCGGCTCGATCGTCACGACCTTGCGCGGCTCGCAGAGCGTGTCGCCGGTCTTAACCTTGTCCATCTTGGCGATGGCGCCGATGTCGCCGCACTCAAGCTCCTTGACCTCGGTGTACTTCTTGCCCTTGGGGATGTACAGGCGGCCGAGCTTCTCCGTCTCGCCCGTGCGGGCGTTGACCATGGGCATATCGGGCTTGATCGAGCCGGAGAGCACCTTGACGTAGGAATACTTACCGTACTGGTCGGAAACTGTCTTGAACACATAGGCAGTCGGCAGCGCGCCGGGCGCGACCACGAAGGGAGAAGCCTCGCCCTTCTCGTTCTGCGCCATGAGGGCGCGGCCATCCTGCGGCTTGGGAAGCAGCTCATCGATGGTGTCGAGCAGCATGCGCGTGCCGATGCCCTGAAGGGCGGAGCCGCACACCACGGGGAAGAGGGACAGATCCTTCACGCCGTTGCGCAGGCCCTGAATCATCTCTGCATAGGTGAAATCCTCACCGGCGAAGAACTTTTCCATGAACTCCTCGCTCGTCTCGGCGACGGACTCCTTGAGCGCGTCGTAAAGCTCGTCGAGGACGGACTGCTTATTCGCGGGAACCTCAATCTCAACGCGGCCGCCCTGTGGGCCGAACTCAAACGCGCGCTTGTGCAGCACGTCGATGATGCCGATGATCTTCTTGTTGTCGTCCCAGATCGGGGCGGCGACAGGCGCGATATTCTTGCCGAAATGCTCACGCAGCGTGGCAAAAGCGGCGTTATAGTCGGAGTTATCCTCATCGATCTTGGAAATATAGAGCAAGCGGGGGAGCTTGTTCTTTTCGCACAGCTTCCATGCCTTTTCCGCGCCCACGCTCATGCCAGCCTTGGCCGAGCAGACGATGATGGCGGCGTCCGCGGCCTGAACAGCCTCAGCCGTCTCGCCGGCGAAGTCAAAGCCGCCGGGAACGTCAAGAACATTGACCTTGCAGCTGTCATACTCCACAGGAGCCAGCGCCAGAGAGATCGACGTCTGACGGCGGATCTCCTCCGGATCGTAGTCACAGGTGGTGTTGCCGTCAGGCACCTTGCCCAGACGGTCCACGCCGCCGGTCAGGTAGAGCATGCTTTCGGCAAGGGTGGTCTTGCCGTTGCCGCTGTGGCCGAGCAGCACAACATTGCGGATGTCTTTTGCACTCATAGGGGGTTGTCTCCTTCCAGATCGTAGATCCCATGCGGGGTATCAGTTGAATGATTCGATTATATACTATTATTTCAACCAATACAACTATTGTAATTTTAGAAGTTTGCTGTTCATTTTTGCCAAAATGTTCAATAGCGATCTACCCATATCCCCTCAAGCAGGGCAGCGAACGCCCACAGGAGAAGATAGCAGAGCATGGACACCGGCGTGAGCGCGCTGTAGGCGCCGACAAAGGTGAGGTAGAAGGCCAGCAGCGCGGAGACGGCGCTGCTCAAAAGCGAGAGGACGGCAGCGGCGCGCACGGCATGCACCAGACGCTTGCTGCCGACGGCGATCTCAGCATACGGCATGAGCCCCTCGCGGTAGAGCAGCGCGTAGGGATGCTCGCCGTCCCGTTCCGAAAGCGCCAGACGCGTGGAGATCGTCGGGTAGACGGCGTGCGCGTCGGTGTTGAACTTGCGCTTGAGAAGGGCGGGGGTGATGCTGCCGTCGCGCACGGCGAGCACCGGCGTGATGCGGTTGCGCCGGAGTGCATGAAGTGCCCAGTCCACATTCTCCGCCGCCATGTACTTGACCGCGAAAATGGCGATCAGCGCACCGTCGACGGCAAGGAACGCGCCGGTCTTGAGATTTAATCCGCCCGGCATGGTAACATGCATCTTGCGGCAGAATGCCGCCGTTCCGAACAGCACGGTTTCACCGTGGATCAGGCCGGATACGCCGCCTTCTTCATAGTAGCTGAAATTGTCGAGCGGTTCAAGCGTGCCGCCCTCGCTCTCCAGAAGGGAGTCAAACAGGCGGTTCAGCCCGCTCTGCGAGGCGTGCGCCATTGTGGCGGCATAGGAGATGACCTTGCCGCTCTCCTCGCCATAGATCTTCAGTCCGTTGAGGCTGACCGTCCCCGGCGGAAACAGGTCGGTATCGGTGAGAATGACGCAGTTGCTGCGGCGCAGCCGCTCTGCGCCGACATAGCCGGCAAGCGCGCTGCCGGATTTGACGAACCGCCGCGTCAGCCGCCGCAGCGGCAGGGAATAGCAGAGGGGAAAGGCGAGCATGTTGACGCCCGTGAGCAGCACGCCCCAGTTCCAGAGGAACAGCAGCCAGTTCCCGCGCCGAAGCGTGGCGAGCACGGCAAATACCGCCGTTGCCGTCAGGATCACGGGCAGCAGCACCGTCTGCCAGCGTGAGGCCGCGTCGTCCTTCTGCGCGCAGCGTCCGAAGCCCGCCGCACTTCCGCAGCGCTTGGCCGCTCCGCCTGCCGTGACCGTGACAAGATAGCTCGGGTCCCCCACCGCCGCAACGCGGAACGTATCATACATCGCGCCGAACAGACAGCTTCTGCCGTAAAGCGCGCAGCTCATTCCGAGCATTGCCACTGCCGGAAAGGGTGCGGCCAGTGCGCGGCGCTCCGGCAGGAAAAAGGTCATAGCTGTGTCGACCAGCGTGACCAGACAGGCCAGTGAGGTGATGAGCTCATAGGTTACGGTTCTCGTGCGCAGCTGCTCTGCCGCGTAAACAAACACATCTCGTCCGAGCACGCACACAAGGATCTCCGCAATGAGAAACGGCAGACAGTTGAGCAGCGGCTCCTGCGCATACAGTGCCGGCATCACGCCGAATCGGTCGAGCAGCAGCGCCGCCCAGCACAGCACTGTGACCGTGCAGCATGCGCGGGACGCGCGCGTCGCCTCGCGCGCGAGCTCGCGGTATTCCGCCGCCGTTTCATGCGCCGGCGGCTCCGGTTCACTCTCACGCTCGCCGAAGTCGTCCGCAAATACATCCTCCGGCTCTTCCTCCTCTTCGGGCGGCTCCGGCTCCGCTGCGCCGTAAAGCTGTTCGGTGTCCTGCATCCTGCGGCGGGAAAAAAGGCCGCGGCGCGGAGGAGGAAGCAGTTCCTCCGGCTCCCCTCCCTTTTCGCCGCCCTCGTCGAGCACAGACTGCACCGTGTTCTCAAGCACCTCCCGCAGGCTCACTGTGGGGGACTTGTCCGATTTGTCCTCATTCGTCTCCGGAATCTCCGGCTCCGGCACGCAGAACATCGCCGCCTGCTCTGCCGGCTCTTCCGTATGGACTGCGGCAGACCCGGCAGGCGGCTCCGCCGGCGCGGCAGCATCTGCGGAGCCGAACTCCGCCAATATGCTCTCGAGCGTAGGCTCCCCCTCGTCCGAGGCGCTGCGCGCCGCGTCGCGCAGCAGCCATTCGGATTCGGCAAGCGTCTGCTCAAATTCCCATTCTTTCTCGTGATCCATGAAAAAACCTCGCAATGCTCCGCCGCGCGTCTCAGTTCAGGCGCTGGCGCACCGCCTCGTAAAGAAGGATCGCCGCCGCCGCTGAAGCGTTGAGCGACGAAATATGTCCCTTCATCGGGATGCTGACAAGGAAATCGCAGCCCTCACGCACGAGCCGTCCCATGCCGTCACCCTCGCTGCCGATGACGATGGCGGCAGGACCCTTGAGATCCGCATCATAAAGCTCCGTCGTCCCCTCGGCCGCTGTGCCGTACACCCACACGCCCTGCTGCTGAAGCTCCTTTAAAAGCGCCGGGATATTCGGCACGCGGGCCACGGGCAGATAGCTCACCGCGCCCGCGCTCGTCTTGCCGACGATGCTCGTCAATCCCGCGCTGCGGCGCTTAGGGATGATGACGCCGTGCGCACCCGCGCACTCCGCCGTGCGGATGATGGCGCCGAGATTGTGCGGATCGCTGATCTCGTCGCAGACCACGAGCAGGGGCGCCTCTCCACGCTCGCGGGCGATGTTCAGAATGTCCTCCACGCTGGCGTATTCGCGCACGGCGGCAAGCGCGATCACGCCCTGATGGGCCTTGGTCGCGCTCATATAATCCAGCTTGCGGCGGTCGGCCTCAACCACCACGACGCCTGCGTCACGGGCCGTAGAGGCGATATGACCGAGCGTCTTGTCCGTTTCGCCGCGGGCGATGAAAATTTTATCAATGGGCGTGCCTGCGCGCAGCGCCTCGGTCACGGCGTTGCGGCCTTCAATGATGCCGTCCGCCTCCGCGTCACGCTCGCGCATGGGAAGCCGCTCCGCCGCGTCACGGCGCTCACGGGGAAAGCGTCCTTCTGCCCGCTCACCGGCGCTGTGCTGCGGCTTTTTTACTTCGTGATCCTTATATTCTCTCGACATAAACCGTTCCTCCCGGTCAAAATTCGTATACATAATGCACTATAACACAAAGGCCGCCTGAGATAAAGGGGGAAGAAGTCAAAAATTCACCGAAAATTCATACCGCCCGGCTTGTGAAACACAAGGGGGTATGTTAAAATGCTTAATAACTTGGAAAACTGCTGTCACAGCTGTGGCGTTTCATCTGGAAAGGAACCGACCTCATGGATCAAAACGATAAGAACAAAAACAACCGAAACGATAAAGACCGCCGCCGGGGCGTACTCTCTCTGCTCATCTGGGCGCTGGTGCTGACCATCGGCTTTAACTATCTGCTCACGCAGTTGGACACGGCCAAAAAAGCCGAGAGCACCTGCGAGATCCGCTATGATGAGTTCCTTGACCTCGTCCGTGACGGCAAGGTCAAGGCGGTCGAGATCGACGACCGCACGCTCAACATTACGCCGGTCGAAGGCTATACCTACACCGATTCGGACGGCAAGACCTACAGCGGTGATTTTATCCTCTTCACCACACAGATCAACGACCCCGAGCTCAGGTCGTTCCTGGATGAGAACGGTGTGGAATTCGGCAAGCCCTACAAGGCGGAAACGTCGTACTTTGAGCTCATCATGATCAATTACATCCTGCCGACGGTGCTGATGGTCGGCGCATTCATGCTGATGATGCGCTTTATCAGCAAAAAGACCGGTGGCGGCGGCTTCGGCGGTCTCGGCAGTGTCGGAAAGGCCAACGCCAAGGTCTATATGGAAAAAACCACGGGCGTCACCTTTGCCGATGTTGCCGGACAGGACGAAGCCAAGGAATCCCTCGTCGAGATCATTGACTTCCTGCACAATCCCCAGAAGTACACCGACATCGGCGCAAAGCTCCCCAAGGGCGCGCTGCTCGTCGGCCCTCCGGGTACGGGCAAAACGCTGCTTGCCAAGGCCGTAGCGGGCGAGGCAAACGTGCCGTTCTTCTCCATCTCCGGCTCCGGCTTTGTGGAAATGTTTGTGGGCGTGGGCGCAAGCCGCGTGCGCGACCTGTTCGCAGAGGCCTCCAAGGTCGCCCCCTGCATCATCTTCATCGACGAGATCGACGCGATCGGCAAGACGCGCGATTCCCGCTTCGGCGGCGGCAACGACGAGCGCGAGCAGACACTCAACCAGCTGCTCGCCGAAATGGACGGCTTTGACCCCGGCAAGGGCATCATCGTCCTCGCGGCCACCAACCGCCCCGAGGTGCTCGATCAGGCGCTGCTGCGCCCCGGCCGCTTCGACCGCCGCATCACCATCGACCGGCCGAACCTTGCCGGACGCGTCGCCACGCTTGAGGTTCATACCCGCAACATCAAGCTCGGCGAGGACGTCGATCTCAAGAAAGTCGCGCTGGCGACCGCCGGCTGTG
>CAKTOJ010000078.1 GCA_934589665.1 uncultured Oscillospiraceae bacterium
ATCCTCAAGACCACCGGCGCGGACGCGGTGATGATCGGGCGCGGCTGCTTTGGCAATCCGTGGCTCTTCCAGCAGGCAAAGGCCGCTCTCGCGGGCGAGCCGGTTCCGCCGCTCCCGCCGCTCGCCGAGCGGTGCGACACACTGGTGCATCAGATCGAGCGCAGCGCGGAATTCCGAAGTGAAAAGGTCGCCCTGCTTGAGGCGCGGCGGCACTACTGCTGGTATCTCAAGGGCGTGAAATACGCCAATTACTATAAGGAGCAGATCAACCGTATGGAGGCGCTGGAGGACCTGTACCGCGTCACGGCAGGCATCAAGCGCGATCTGCACGACTGAGGGATGCGGACATGAACGAAAGCGAACTAATCCAGGCCGCGCGCCGCGGCGACGAGGATGCCTTTGAGCAGCTCGTCCGGCTGCATGAGAAAAAAGTATATAACCTCTGCCTGCGCATGTGCGGCAGCGCCGAGGACGCCGCCGAGGCTGCGCAGGATACGTTCCTCGCCCTCTGGCGTGGACTTGAGGGCTTTCGACAGGACGCGGCGCTGTCGACATGGCTCTACCGGCTGGCCAGCAACGCATGCATCGATCTGCTCCGGCGCGGCAAGCGCGCGCCGGAGGGCGTGTCACTCGACGACGAGGACACGCATCTGGAGGTCAGCGACCGTGCGCCCACGCCTGAACAGCATGTTGAGCGGCAGGAAACGCACCGTCTTGTACGCGAGGCGCTCGCCTCGCTGCCGCCGGAATACCGGCAGGTGCTGGTGCTGCGCGAGCTCCATCAGCTTAGCTATGCCGAGATCTCCGAGATCACAGCACTTGAGCTGGGAACAGTAAAAAGCCGCATCAGCCGAGGGCGGCTCCTGCTGCGAAATTATTTGGCGGCAGATGGGAACTTTTTTGAAAAGCCATCGTCAAAGGTTACAGAATGTAATCGATCTGTTGGAGGGGAGAGGAACGCAACATGAAGGATTGTGACAGATTTGCGCCGATGCTCTCGGCCTTTGTTGACGGAGAGCTGACGGATGAAGAGCGCGCAGAGACCGCCGCCCACGTGGAAGGGTGTGCGGCGTGTCAAAAGCTTCTTGACGAGCTGCTGGAAGTACATGCGGCGTTTGATGCGTTTGAAGAAG
The DNA here is from genome assembly GCA_934589665.1 of uncultured Oscillospiraceae bacterium. Lineage (GTDB taxonomy): Bacteria > Bacillota > Clostridia > Oscillospirales > Oscillospiraceae > Hominicoprocola. Next base: position 1,134 of record CAKTOJ010000078.1, read on the forward strand.
AGGATGTTCCCGACGGCTTCACGGCGGACGTGATGGCCGCCGTGCGCGCGGAAAAAGCCGCGGTGAAGCGGCGGAGCGCGTGGAAGCGCTATCTGCCGATGGCGGCCTGCGCAGCGCTCGTGCTCTTCGCCGCCGCGATAACGGTTCCGCGCTTTGACACGAAGCAGGCGGCGAACGATACGGCGGCTTCCCCCGCACCGGAGAGCCAGATGCTTGTTTCCACGGCGGATGCTCCCGCCGTCGAACCGGATTCAGCACCGGATGAAGAAGCCTTTCCCGACGAATACTGCGAAGCCGTGCAGGGCAGCTCATTCTACAACTCGCTCGACGGCGCACAGAGCAACAAGAGCAGTATGGCAAAATCCGCCGGCACGGACACGCTTTACGGTTGTGAAACCGTTGCTATCGGCAAGGATGGCGAAAGCGGTGAGCTGTTTACTGCGTGGTATGGCCCGGTAACGCTTGAGCTGTACGGCGCGGGCGCGACAGACTATGTACTGGAAAGCGGCGGCGTGAAGGCCGACAGCGCAGGCTTCTACTATGTCCCCATCGACACGCTGCGCGAACTGCCGGAGGGACTCAGCATGACGGACACGCAGGCAGAAACACTCTCGTTCGCCCCCGCGGAGGCGGAGTGGGTGATCGTCTATCCCGATGATTATGCCGAGGTGCCGCAGACGTGAAAAATAATAAGCTTTGGTTCTGCCCTCTCGTTATGGCGTTCATTGTCGCGCTGGATCAATGGGTAAAGGCGTATATTACGGCCCATTTCGCTGTGGGTGAAGGTCGGGCCCTTTTCCCCGGCCTTCTCAATCTGCACTATGTCCGCAATTTCGGCGCCGCATGGTCGAGCTTTTCCGGCGCGCGCTGGCTGCTGATCACGGTGACGAGCATCGCCATGCTTACGCTGTGCTGGCTGCTCGCAAAGATTGTGCGGCATCCGCTCGGCGTAGGTGCGCTCACCGCCATTGTCGGCGGCGGCATCGGCAACCTCATCGACCGCGTGCGCTTTGGCTATGTGGTCGATATGCTCGATCTCGCGTTTATGGACTTTCCCGTTTTTAACGTCGCGGACTGCTTTGTGGTCTGCGGCACGATCGCGGCGGTGGTCTATTACCTTTGGATCTATCCGAAAACCGACGAGAAAAAGTGGAAGGGCGGATATGGAACCGATTCTGCTGAAAGCAACTGAAGAAAACCGGGATCAAAGGCTCGACGCATTTCTTGCGTCGAGCCTTGACGGCTTGACCCGCTCACAGGCGGCACGCCTGATCGAAGCCGGCAATGTCCTGATGAACGGAAGGACTCTATGCAAAAGCTGCAGGCTCGCAGGCAGCGAGCAGATCGCTGTAACGCTTCCCGAGCCGGAGCCGGTCGAGGCTGTGGCGCAGGATATCCCGCTCGACGTGGTATACGAGGACGCAGATGTGATCGTTGTCAATAAGCCCAGCGGCATGGTTGTCCACCCCGCACCGGGGCATCCGGACGGCACGCTTGTCAACGCACTGCTTTATCACTGCGCCGGCTCGCTCTCCGGCATCGGCGGAGCGCTGCGCCCCGGCATCGTCCACCGCATCGACCGCGACACGAGCGGCCTGATCATCGCGGCGAAAAACGATGCGGCGCACCAGTTTCTCTCCGCGCAGCTCGCCGATCACACGCTTGCACGGACGTATGAATGTATCGTTGTCGGTAATCTCCGCGAGGACAGCGGCACTGTCGACGCCCCTATCGCCCGCCATCCGACGGACCGCAAGCGCATGGCTGTGGTATCCGGCGGACGCGAGGCTGTCACGCACTGGGAGGTCATCGCCCGCTATCCGGGCTATACGCACGTCCGCTGCCGGCTGGAAACCGGACGCACGCACCAGATCCGCGTCCATATGGCCTACATCGGCCACCCCATCCTGGGCGACACGGTGTACGGCGCAAAGAAAGAGGTTGCGGGCCTCACCGGACAGTGTCTGCACGCGGCCGCGCTGCGCTTCATCCACCCGCGCACACACGAAATGGTTGAGCTGATCTGCCCCCTGCCGGAGGAGTTCACCGCCATGCTGGAAAAAATCGCAAAATAAAAAAGCAGCCTTAAGGCTGCTTTTTTCATGCTCAATAGATCTTATCGAGATACTCCACCACATCGGCGACCGCGCCGTCCCTGCAATGGGAAACGATGCGCGCCCCGGAGTCGAGCACCTCCGGGATGGCGTTCGCGGGTGCGAAGGGCACGGCAGAGGCCTCCAGCATTGGCAGATCGTTTTTATGATCCCCGATGCAGTAGATGTCCCCGCGCGCAACGCCCAACATCTCTGCCAGACGCAGGATCATGCCGCCCTTGGTCGCACCGGCGGCGGTCAGCTCAAGCAGATGGTCGCTCGAATAGATCAGCTCGTACTCCCCGCCCCACGGACGCGAGCGGATAAAGGCCTCGACCTGTGCAAGCAGCGGCGAATCCTCCTCAAAAAGGATCTTGATGATGGGAAAATCGATCTCGGAAAAGCTCTCCACCACCTGTACCGCCGCACGGGTCAGATGCTCGTGGCTTCTGATGTAATGATTCGGGTTCATCGCGTGGATGCGGCGGTCCTCATGATAGACCTCAAAGGCAAGCGTTGGAAAGCGCGCAAGCAGCTCGGCCATATGTGTCCGCGTATCCTCGCTGAGAAAGGCGGTATAAAGATAACGTCCCGCATGGAAGTCGTAGATCGCCGCACCATTGGCGATCACCCCCGGCGCGCTCATCGGCACGTCCTTCGCGTAATTAAGGAAAGCGGGCAGCGCACGGCCGGTCGAAATGGCGAACAGCCCTCCGTTTTGAACAAAGTACTCCAGCGCCTCGCGGTTGCGCGCACACATCGGCGGGATCTCCGTGCCGTTATCAAGCGCGGCCTGCGTGTAAACGAGCGTATTATCAAAGTCGCTTGCAAGCAGCACATGGTCGAATTTCTGCATGAGACGATCCTTTCTCTCTTTTCTGTTCTTTTTCTCGCTGACCAGTATAGCACGGTCCGCAAAAAAAGCAACGGCTTTTCCCGCCCGCCGTGCATCAGACTTGACAGCTGTGATATAATAGGTTATTCGTATCAGAATCTGAGAGGAAGAAACAATCATGGCATTTGAGTTCCCCGCCTATCGCGCGCCCGACTTTACCGCCGCGCGCTTTGCCGACGCGCCGGACGCCCGCACCGCACTGTGCGAGCAGGACGGCATCGCGCCGGAATATTATCATTCCACCTCCATGTTCCCGGAGTATTTTAAAATAAACGGCCAGTGGGTCCTCGCGCCCGAAAGCCGCATGGACTCGAGCGTTGTGCTGCGCCCCGACGGCACGCTCGACGTGGTGGAAAACCGCAATCTGCGCGCGGGCGACCGCGTGATGCTCGGCCGCACGGAGCGCGGCGAGGAGGGCATCTACCTCCACGAGAACGGCTTCGTTTCCAAGGACAGCGCCGAGGAGGCGTTCCGCTTCCGTCAGGGCCGCTCACGCGAGACCTCTTATGCCCGCGACTACGACGAGCTGATCGATCTGCTGCGCTATGAAAAGGAGCATGGCAAGATCGTTTGGGTGCTCGGCCCCGCGTTCGCGTTTGATGCCGACGCGCGCACCGCTATGCAGGCTATGGTGGAGCACGGCTTTGTCCACGGCCTGATGGCCGGCAACGCGCTTGCCACCCATGACCTGGAGGGCGCGTATCTCCACACCGCGCTCGGTCAGGATATCTACACCCAGCGCCAGTGCGCGAACGGGCACTATCATCATCTGGACGTCATCAACAAGGTCCGCCGCTACGGCTCGATCGCCCAGTTTGTAGAAAAGCACAGCATTTCCGACGGCATCATGTACGCCTGCGTGAAAAATAATGTCCCCTTTGTTCTTGCCGGCTCCATCCGTGACGACGGCCCGCTGCCCGAGGTCATCGGCGACGCCTACGCCGCCCAGAGCGCCATGCGCGGTATGCTGCGCGACGCAACGACGGTGATCTGTCTTGCCACCATGCTCCATACCATCGCCGCGGGCAATATGTATCCCTCGTTTCGCGTTCTGCCGGACGGCACGGTGCGTCCCGCCTACCTTTATGCGGTGGATGCGGACGAATTTGTCGTCAACAAGCTCCTCGACCGCGGCAGCCTTGCCGCCAAAACCATTGTCACGAATGTGCAGGACTTTATCACCATCGTCTCGCGCGGCGTCGGCGCGATCTGATCCATCGGACAGGCCTGTGTATAAAAAGCAAAAGAAAAAGTGACCGGCAAAGGCCGGTCACTTTTTTATTCTTATTCTGCGCTCGGCGCGGCCGGCGGCGTGCCGCCGTTTCCGCCACCGCTGCGGCGGCGGCCCCGTCCGCCTCTGCGGCTGCGGCGGTGCGGCTTTGTCCCTTCGGGGCGCGGGCTGTTCTCCGCACTCTTCGCGCCCTCCCCAGCCGGAGCGGCTGGCTTCGTCTGCTGCTCCTTCTGCTCTCGGCGCGCGCGGCGTTCGCCCTCCGGTTTTCTGGCCGGTGCCGGCTTTTTCTCGCCCCGCTCAGGCTTGTCGCCCTTTTCCTTTTCTGTCTTTGCGGGAGCCGCTTCAACACCGCCGTCCTGCGGGCGCTTCTCTCCGCCGCGGCCCCGTCCGCCGCGGTGGCTCCGTCCGCCTCTGCGGCGGCGCTGTTCGCGCTTTTCCCCACTGTCCTCCGAGGCGGCGGGAGCGCCGCTCTCCATCGACTCGACTGCGGGCTCAGAGATTTCCAGCGCCCGAAACACCGGCGACGGCATGGCGGCAAGCTCATCCTCCGCGTCCGGCGCGGTGTAGCGCGCGGGGCGCTCCGCCGGGATCTCGATGCCGTCGCGCGAGCCCTTGCCATTACGCAGCACACAGACCTCACAGTTGTGGTAGCACTTGGCTCCTTCGTTCGAATCGTCCAGCCGGACATTCACCGTCTCTTTAATCAGATTCACGGCGCTGACATTGCCCGGACCGTCCGGCGTGAGGACAAAGGAATCGTTCTTCGGCATCCGCTTCGACGCGTCCTCATACGCTGCCTGCTCATACTTCAGGCAGCACATCAGCCGTCCGCAGGCGCCGGAGATCTTGGTGGGGTTCAGGCTGAGATTCTGCGTCTTGGCCATTTTGATGGACACCGGCACGAAATCGTCCAAAAACTGCGCACAGCAGAACGGACGGCCGCAGATGCCGAGGCCGCCGAGCATCTTCGCCTCATCACGCACACCGATCTGGCGCAGCTCGATACGGGCGCGGAACACGCCCGCGAGATCGCGCACGAGCTCACGGAAGTCCACGCGCCCATCGGACGTAAAGAAGAACACGATCTTACTGCCGTCGAAATTGCACTCCACGCGCACAAGCTTCATGTCCAGTTCGCGTTCTGCGATCTTCTTCTGGCAGATGCCGAACGCATCCTTCTCCCGCTGGCGGTTGTACTCCATCGTGCGGCGGTCATTCTCCGTCGCCAGACGCACCAGCGCGCGCAGCGGCTGGACGACGGCACTGTCGTCGACCTCATGGTTGCCCGTCAGGCACTGTGCATACTCTGTGCCCTGCGCCGTTTCCACAATGACAAACTCTCCCGCTTCCACGGCGATGCCGTGCGGGTCAAAATAATACTCTTTGCATCCGCCGCGAAAGCGGACGCCGATCACCTCAGTCAAAGGATCTCCTCCAATTCTACGGCAAGGCCGCCGAGCAGCGGACCGACGCCGACATTATAATTGCAATGGTCACGATAGGTTTTCAGCAGTTCTATTGTGTCGAGGATCTGCGTTTTTGTCAAGCGCGAGGCAAGGATCACGCGCATCGCCGCCGCGTCCTTCGGCGCCTGCGGCGCGGCGCCGCATTTCGCACACAGCGCATCGGCAAGGATCACACGCACGCCCTCGAAAAGCTCCGCGAGCGATTCCCGCGCTGCCTTCGCCGTTTCCAGCCTGAGCAGAAAGGATGCGCGTCCAGTCTCGCGGCCCTCCGCAATCAGGCGGACCAGTTCCCGCGTGCGCTCGTCGTCCTCGCCGCTCTCCTCCCCTGCCGGCGGAAGCTTAAGTTCCACACAGCGCGAGCGGATGGTCGGCAGCAGCACGCTGGGATTCTCCGCGCAGAACACAAACGCCGCGTAAGGCGGTCCCTCCTCCACCGTTTTAAGCAGTACATTCTGATCCTTCTCGTTGAGCACGGTGCAGTCAGGAAAAATGTAAACCTTGCACGCGCCCTCGTTCGGGCGGACAAAGGCGTCCGTGCGCACGCCGCGGATCACATCCACGCCGATCTCCGTGTGCTCACTGTCGCGCACAGTTGTTACATCGGGGTGGATGTCCGAGATCACCTTGCGGCAGTGCGCGCAGGCAAGGCACGGCTTATCCCGTCCCGTACACTCAAGCGCCGCGGCGGCATAGTGCGCCGCTTCAGAAAGCTCCCCCGCGCCCGAAAGGATCAGTGCATGACTGAGCATCCCACGGTTCGCTGCGGCCCGGATGCGCGCAGCGGTATTCGTTTTTGCAAAGGCCGAAAGCTCCATGCACTCCTCCGGATCATAATACTACAGAGTATAGTATAGCGCAAAAATATGGTGAGCGCAAGAAAACTTATTTATATTCGCAGGAATAATTCAAAAGTTTACAAACATTATTCGGAATTTTTGGCAGTTTTTCTTGCAACTTTGAAAAAAAGTGTCTATAATAAGAAGGCTTTTTAAGTGCTATTGGGGTTTTATATTCAATAGATATTTTTTTATGGAGGAAAGTTATGAGCAAAAAGTATTGCTACCTGTTCACCGAAGGCAACGCCAACATGCGTGAGCTCCTCGGCGGCAAGGGCGCGAACCTTGCGGAAATGACCAACATCGGTCTGCCTGTCCCGCAGGGCTTCACCATCACCACCGAGGCCTGCACCCAGTACTATGAGGACGGCCGTCAGATCAATGATGAGATCTTCGCCGAGATCATGGAATATATCGAGAAGATGGAGAAGATCACCGGCAAGAAGTTCGGCGACCACGAGAATCCTCTGCTGGTCTCCGTCCGTTCCGGTGCCCGCGCCTCCATGCC
>CAKTOJ010000079.1 GCA_934589665.1 uncultured Oscillospiraceae bacterium
GCGTGATCTTCAGGCTCTCGAAGAGCATTGCCTGCGGAATGGCTGGAATCTCCCGCTCCAGAACGTCGCGCGTCGCCTCCGGCGTGACGTCGCGTGGGGAAAGCCCCGTGCCGCCGGTGGTGATAACAAGGTCACACCTGAGTCCGTCCGCGCACTGGCACAGTGCTGAAGCAATGGCCTCCCGCTCGTCCGGAATGACCACCGTATAAATGACCTCATACCCCGCTTCCCGCAGCATTTCACACACGGCCGGGCCGCTGGTGTCAACGCGCTGGCCTGCGCTGCATCCATCGCTGACGGTAATGACCGCCGCTTTATACTGTTCCATTTTCTCCTCCTTACATCCAAATGGAAAATACCCGCAGAAGCGGCGCAAACATCCGGCGCAAAACACCTCTGTGATTCCATTCCTCCATCGTCAGGGCACGGCTTTGCGTCAGGATACCGTCCATATCCTCCAGCAGTTCCTCGACCGCCGGCGCGCCGTAGAGCATCACACCGCACTCATAGTGCAGCTCAAAGCTGCGGTAATCCATGTTGACCGAGCCGATGAACGCTGCCTCACGATCCACCATCACGCTCTTGGCGTGCAGGAATCCGGGTGTATAGCGGTATACCTTTACGCCGTGTGAAAGCAGCTCGCCAAAGCGCGACTCCGCCACCAGATCCGCATACCAGTGATCCGGTGTGCCGGGCAGCATCAGCCGCACGTCCACCCCGCCGTCTCCGGCGATGCACAGAGCCCGCAGAATATTCTCGTCCGGTATGAAATAGGGCGTAGTGATATACAAGAACCGCCGCGCGTTGGAAATCATCTGAAGGAATACATCCTCCGCGGGATTGTCGGGATTGTTCTGCGGCCCATCCAGAAACGGCTGGCAGAAGCCCTCTGCGTGCGGCATGGGATGCGGGCGGTAATAGTCCCGCTCCTCGTGCACTCTGCCGCCGAGAAAGTCCCACATCTGAAGAAAGCCGTCCGTCAGCCCCCATGCGCCCTCGCCCTCGAGCCTCACGCCGCTGTCCTTCCAGTAGCCGAAGCGGTCGATGAGATTGGCGTACTCGTCACCGATGTTCACGCCGCCGGTGTAGGCCGTGTCGCCGTCGATCACCGCGATCTTACGATGGTCGCGGTAGTTGAAGTAGAGCCGGTTGACATATTCATGCACAGGGTTAAACACGATGACTTCCGCACCGCTGCCGCGCAGAACCTCCAGATTTTCGCCGGAAAAGCGCTTGATGCTGCCGAAGTCGTCGAATATGATCTTGACCTCCACGCCCCGCTCCGCGCGCTCGCAGAGGATGTCGCGCATCCGGTTCCAGACCTCCCCATCGGCAAGAATAAAGTATTCGAGAAAGATAAAATGCTCGGCACGGGCCATACGCGCAAGGATATCCTCCAGCAGCGCCCTGCCCTCGGAAAAGTAGGTCACCTGCGTATCACGGCAGAGCAGAAAGCCCCGCCGCGAGAGATAGGCGGCCATGCGCGACCAGCCCGGCAGCGTCCGGCGCAGCTTTTCTTCACACGCCGCACCGCGCCGCCGCACGCTCTCCGGCTCGTCGGGCGGCGTCTGCGTGCGCTGCTGCACGCGCTTGCGCTGTGTGTCTCCGCCCCAGAGCAGGTATAAGATCAATCCCACCACCGGCACAAACAGGATCGGGATGATCCATGCCACGCGGTAGGAAAGATCGCCCGGCCGGTTGAAAACGTACAGCGCCGCTGCCAGCGCAATGAGCTCCAGCGCGCCGTAAACGGCCGCCATATGCACCTTGAGATAGCGGGCGAGCAGCACCACAAAGGCGACCTGAACAAGCAGAAGCACCGCAACCAGCAAAATCCGCAGAGCCGCCGCGACGCGGCGCTCTCCCCTTTGCTGCATGCCTCTGCTTTTCATGGTCATACTTCTCCTTCCGCTCCGTTCCGCCCTCTGCTTATTCCGCCACGCCGACGCTGTTCTGATTCAGCAGTTCCTGCTTGATATCGTAGAGCTTCTGGCTGAGGTCAACATTATACTTATGCGGGTTATCAAAGCGCTTGACCTCGTCCCAGAGCGTATCGACCTGCTCCGCACAGTAGCGGCGCACCTCCTCGAGCGGGGGCTGCTGATAAACAAGCTTTCCGTTTTTGAAGATCGGCACGAGCAGCTCACGCGCATGGAAATGGTAGACCTCCTTGCGCTTCCACGTCGCCTCGGGATCAAAAATCATGATTTTATCGCTGTCATCCACCGTCTCGTCATGGACGCAGATGTAGTCCGCGATGGCTTTGCCCGTGTCGCGGCCGTAAAAGCGGTAGAGTTTCTTGAAGTGCGGCGTGGTGATTTTGCCGACATTCTCGCTGATCTTGATTTTTGGGATGATATTGCCCTTTTCATCCTCCACCGCCACGAGCTTATAGACGCAGCCGAACACCGGCTCGCTGCGCGCGGTGATGAGCCGCTCGCCTACGCCGAACGCGTCGATCTTCGCGTCCTGCATCCACATATCGCGGATGATATACTCGTCAAGAGAGTTGGAAACGGTGATGGTTGCCGTCTCCCAGCCCGCATCGTCGAGCATTTTGCGCGCCTTGCGGGAGAGATAGGCAATGTCGCCGCTGTCAAGGCGGATGCCGCACTTGGTGATACCCTTCGGGCGCAGCACCTCGTTGAACGCGCGGATGGCGTTGGGAATGCCGGAATGGAGCGTATCATAGGTGTCCACCAGCATGATGGCGTTTCCGGGATAGAGCTCGCAGTAGGTCTTGAAGGCCTCATACTCCGTGTCGAACATCTGCACCCACGCGTGTGCCATCGTTCCCATCGCCGGCACGCCGTACACCTCGTCCGTAACGGTGCAGGCGGTTCCGATGCAGCCGCCGATGTAGGCTGCGCGGGCGCCGATGATTGCCGCCGCTGTGCCCTGTGCGCGGCGGGAGCCGAACTCCATCACGCCGCGGCCCTTGGCCGCGCGGGCGATGCGGTTTGCCTTGGTAGCGATAAGGCTCTGGTGGTTGACGGTCAGCAGCGCAAAGGTCTCCACCAGCTGCGCCTCAATGGCGGGGGCGCGCACAACGACCATCGGCTCCCTGGGAAACACCGGCGTGCCCTCCGGCACGGCGTAAATGTCACCGGTAAAGCGGAAGGTGCGCAGATACTCCAGAAACTCCTCACAGAAAATGCCCTTGCTGCGCAGATAGGCAATATCCTGCTCGTCAAAATGCAGGTTCTCAATGTATTCGATCAGCTGCTCAAGACCCGCCGCGATGGCATAGCCGCCGCCGTCGGGCACTGAACGGAAATATACGTCAAAATAAGTGATGCGGTCTTTGAAGCCGGTCTGGAAATAGCCGTTGCCCATGGTCAGCTCATAAAAATCACAGAGCATGGTCATGTTCAGTTTTTCATCCGTTCTCATACGAGCACCTCTATAATATTGGCCGCAGCATATCCTGCCACGGCCTTATGATGCCCTTATTATAGTCTGTTTTTTCCTATAAAGCAAGGCTTTTGCTTGACTTTGCCCTGCAAGTCTCCTATGATAAGCATGAATTCACTTCATTGGAGGAAGCTTAACTATGGGCGTGATACTCGGGATCGACATTGGAGGCAGCAGCACGAAGATCGTGGGGCTGCGCGAGGATGAGAGCATCATCGACATGCTGCGTGTAAAGGCGGAGGACCCTGTCACATCGCTCTACGGCGCACTCGGCAACTTCCTCAAAACACACGGCCTCAAGCTCACCGACGTCGGACACCTCGCGCTCACGGGCGTGGGTGCGTCGTATGTCGACGGCGACATCTTCGGTATCCGGACAGTCCGCGTTGAGGAATTCCCCTCCGTCGCCGTGGGCGGGCTTGCCCTCTCCGGCCGCGAACATGCGGTCGTGGTAAGCATGGGCACCGGCACCTCCTTTCTCTGGGCGGAAAAAGGACAGGAGATCCGCCACATCATCGGCAGCGGCATCGGCGGCGGCACGCTCTCAGGCCTCAGCGAGCTCATCACCGGCGTGCACCAGTACGCCCTGATCCGCAAGCTCTGTCAGGACGGCGATCTCGCCAATATTGACCTCACCATCGGCGACATGTCCATGGGCCGGGTCGGCACGCTCCCACCCGAGGCGACGGCGGCAAACTTTGCCAAGCTGGCCGAGGACGCCTCCTCCGCCGATAAAATGCGCGGGCTGGTGAACCTCGTCCTTCAAGCCATCGGCACTATGTCTGTCCTCGCCTGCCAGAACTGCGGCACGAATACCGTCATCCTCACCGGCGCACTCACGATGCTCCCGCCTGCGCGCGAGACCTTTGACCTGTTCACGCGGCTCTACGGCGTGGAATACATTATTCCCGAAAACGCGACCTTTGCAACGGCGATCGGCGCCGCGCTCTACAGCATGCGCGGAAACGGCTGAGGCTGCCTGCGTCCCGGTCGAAAATTTTCGGAAATTTGTCAAATAGTTCTTGACAAATGGAAATGCGCTGGTATAATAACACTTGTTCGTCAAACGAACATAGCGGGTTTGTGTAATGGTAGCACACCGGACTCTGACTCCGTTTGTGAGGGTTCGAATCCTTCACCCGCTGCCAAAAGGCCGAAAACGTCAGTTTTCGGCCTTTTCTTTTTCTTATAAAATTTACTGCATAAGGAGGCTGCGCCATATGCACATCAAAGCGGTCTTTCTGGATATCGACAACACCCTTCTGAGCTTTGACGAATACCTTCGACAGACCATGTCACAGGGCTTCGCCCATTTCGGACTCAAGCCATATGAGCCGTATATGTTCGATGTGTTCAACCGCGAAAACGATGCGCTCTGGCGGCAGATCGAGCAGGGCACGCTGACCTTTTCCGAATTGATTCAGGTGCGTTGGAACCGCGTTTTTCACGCGCTCGGCATCGATTTCGACGGCCCAACATTTGAGCAGTATTTCCGCGCGGCGCTCAATGAGAGCGCGATCCCGGAGCCGGGCGCGCCCGAGCTGCTGCGGGCACTGCACGGAAAATATCTCCTCTGCGCGGCAAGCAACGGCCCCTACACTCAACAGGTCCACCGGCTGGACATCGCCGGGATGCTGCCGTATTTTGACGCGCTCTATATCTCCGAGCGCATCGGCGCGTCAAAGCCCTCCCGCGCCTTTTTTGAAGCCGCCTTCGCCTCGCTCAACCATGACCGCCAAGCGCCCATCCAGCCGAACGAAACACTGATGCTTGGCGACTCGCTGACCTCCGACATGGCCGGCGGCACGCAGTACGGCATGAAAACCTGCTATTACCGCCGCGGAAGCACCGCTTCCGTCCCGGAGGGGATCGATCTGGTCATTGACCGGCTCGAACAGCTTCCCGCCCTGCTTGAAAAGAAACCGTCAGAAAAGGAAGAGTAAAAAATGAATCCCGATAAGACCTTTCTCGGCACAGAGCCGATCGGAAAGCTGCTGCTCAGGCTCGCCATCCCCACCGTGATCGCGCAGCTGGTCAACATGCTCTACAATATCGTCGACCGCATCTACATCGGCCACATGCCCGGCGACGGCGACCTTGCGCTCACCGGTGTTGGGGTGTGCCTGCCGCTGATTCTCATTGTCTCAGCCTTTGCCGCGCTCGTCGCCTCCGGCGGCGCACCGCGCGCTTCGATCTGCATGGGTAAGCAGGAGCATGGCACGGCCGAACAGATCCTCGGCGGCTGCTTTGCCCTCCAGCTGTGCATCTCCGCCGCACTCACCGCCGCACTGCTGCTCTGGAGCCGCGGCTTGCTGCTGGCGTTCGGCGCAAGCGAAAATACCATCGGCTACGCCGCAGATTATATGAGCATTTACGCTGTTGGCACGGTATTTGTCCAGCTCACGCTCGGTCTCAACGCCTTCATCACCGCGCAGGGCTTCGCCTCCATCGGCATGCGCACCGTGCTCATCGGCGCGGTGACCAACATCATCCTTGACCCCGTGTTCATTTACGCACTGCATATGGGCGTGCGCGGAGCGGCGCTGGCAACCGTTCTCTCACAGGGGCTCTCCTGCGTATGGGTGCTGTGTTTCCTGACCGGGAAAAAGACGCTGCTGCGTCTGAAAAGAGAGAACGTCCGTCTCTCCCCCTCTCTCGTGCTTCCCTGCGTCGCGCTCGGCTCCGCCACCTTCATCATGCAGGCGAGCGAGAGCGTCATTTCCGTGTGCTTCAACTCCTCCCTGCTCAAATACGGCGGCGACCTTGCTGTGGGCGCCATGACCATTCTCTCGAGCGTCATGCAGTTCGCCATGCTGCCTCTTCAGGGCATTGCACAGGGTTCGCAGCCCATCACAAGCTATAACTACGGCGCGCGCAATGCCGGCCGTGTCCGCCAGACCTTCCGGCTGCTCGTTAAGGTCTGCCTGTGCTATTCCGTCTCGCTCTGGCTGGTGATCCAACTCTTCCCCGGTCTATTTGCCCGGCTGTTCACGCCGAACGCCGAGCTGATCGACTTCACCGTAACCGCGCTGCGCGTCTACTGCGGCGCACTGTTCCTCTTCGGTATCCAAATCGCCTGCCAGATGACCTTTGTCTCCATCGGCGCGGCGGGCTGTTCGATCATCGTGGCTGTGCTGCGCAAGTTCGTGCTGCTTCTGCCGCTGATCTTCCTCATGCCGCATCTGATGGCCGACCAGACCATGGCGGTCTATGCGGCCGAGCCTGTGGCGGACACCATCGCCGTCACCTGCACGGCTGTTCTCTTCGCCGTCCAGTTCCGAAAGGCTTTGCGGAAGCTGGACAGCGATCCCCTCGGCGCCTAAATTCAAAAAAGGAGCTGCCCGCCAAATGCGGGCAGCTCCTTTTTCTTTTTCCGAATTACGCTTCGTCAAAACCGGCCGCCCTTGGTGCGGAAGGTCATCTCCGGCTTTTTGATGCTCACCTTCGTATCGCTCTCGACCGATTCGGTCACAAAGGCATTGCCGCCGATGACGACGTTGTCGCCCACCTCGGTCGCACCGCCGAGCAGCGTCGCGCCGGCATAGATCGTCACATCGCTGCCGATCTTCGGGTGGCGGCGCGTGCCAGGCGCGGAGGAATGATGCATGGCCGCCGGCGACATGGCGCCGAGCGTCACGCCCTGATAAAGCTGCACACGGTCGCCGATCACGGTTGTCTCGCCAACAACCACGCCGGTACCGTGGTCGATAGAGAAATACTCACCGATGGTCGCACCCGGGTTGATGTCGATTCCCGTCTGAGAATGGGCATACTCGGTCATGATGCGCGGGAGCATCGGCACCTTTTCAAGGTAGAGCTCGTGCGCGATGCGGTAAATAAAAATGGCAAACATGCCCGGATAGGACAAAATGATCTCCTGCCGGCTCGAGGCCGCGGGGTCGCCGTTATAGTTCGCGCTCAGATCCTTGAGCAGCAACTCCTGAATGCGCGGCAGACGCTCCATCATTGCCGTGCAGACCTCCTCCGCGCGTCGCTGTCCCTCCTCTCCCTCGGGCATAACCAGCTCGACCTGACACAGCAGCTTATCGTAAACATGTCCCATGAGCAGCGCGCTGTACTGCTCCGGCGGAAGCTTTAAAAGATCCCGGTCACCGTAATAGGCCGGAAAAAGGATCTTCTGGAAGTCACGGATGATCTCAATGACTGCCGCGCGGCTCGGCAGACGCAATGCGTCGCCATACATCAAAATATCGCTTTTCCGGTAGTTCTCCGCCACACGCGCGGCAGCGGAACGAATGATCTCACTTCTATCGGACATTTATTTATTCCCCCTGATCCAATTGGTATGACAGTCCGCACCCGTCATTCGGCGGCAGCGGCGCTGTGTTTTCTTTTTGTCTCCGCACATTCCGTCATGCGGTGCGCGGCCATTTCCTGATTTTTCACAGTAAATCAATAGGGTTTATTATATGCTCCGTTCCTCCGCTTTGCAATATTTTTCTTACCGTCCTCGAGCCCGCTGACAAAAAGTTTGGAAATACCTCTTGCATTTTCCAAACGAGTGTGCTATAGTAATCAAGCTGTCTGAAAGGACATGCGCCGTTAGCTCAGCTGGATAGAGCGTCTGGCTACGGACCAGAAGGCCGGGGGTTCGAATC
>CAKTOJ010000080.1 GCA_934589665.1 uncultured Oscillospiraceae bacterium
CATTGGCGCTGGGCGCGGATGCGGTGCTCATCGGCCGTCCGTTCGTGAATATGGTCTACGGCGGCGGCGCCGAGGGCGTGAAGGTGTATGTGGACAAGCTCAAGGCCGAGCTTGCCGACACCATGGCCATGTGCGGCGCACATTCGCTCAGCGAGATCAAGCGCTCGATGCTCTTCGGTTACTAAGCTCCAAAAAACAAAAACGGAAGAGGACAAAACGTCCTCTTCCGTTTTTTCAATGCCTGCGGAAAAATGCCACGGCGACCACGCCGGGCCCGGTATGTGTGCCGATGACCGAACAGATCAGTGTGGAGTCGAGCTTTTCAACGCCATCCTGCCAGATGGCGCGGCTGTCCTCGACATACTTTTGCAGGCACGCGTCGCTCAAGCCGCTGTAGCCGAGCAGAATAGGCTGGGCGAAGTCAATGCCGCCGCACTCACGGATCTTCTCCGTGAGCAGATTATCGCCCTGCTTGGACCCGCGTGCCTTGCCGATGAGCCGCACCTCACCGTCAACGACGGTGACGACGGGTTTGATGTTCAGCAGCCCGCCGGCAAAGGCAACTGTCTTGGAAATGCGTCCGCCGCGCTTGAGGTATTCCAGCGTATCAAGCAGTGCGACCAGACAGACGTCCTCACGCTTTTTCTCAACACGCGCCGCGACCTCCTCTGCACCCAGCCCCTCATCCACACAGCGCAGCGCGTACTCGGCAAGGATGCCAGCGCCGATGGCCGCCGACTGACTGTCGACCACATAAATATTCTCGTACTCCGATGCGGCGATGCATGCACTCTGATAGGTTCCGGAGAGCTTGGAAGCAAGCGTGATAACGACCGCACTGTCGCCCCGGCGCGAGACCTCATCAAACACGGCAGCGAACATCGCCGGCGTTCCCTGACTGGTGGTCGGCAGCACATCGCTCTCCACGAGCATCTCATAAAAGCGGCGCTTATCGATGGTCACACCGTCGATGTACTCCTCCCCGCCGAAATGAACGGTCAGCGGGACGATGCGGCAGCGGCGCTGATAGCGCTCCGCCATATCGACGGTGGAATCCACAATAATCTGAACACTCATGCTTTTTCTCCTTCATCTGCCGGAGCATATGCCGTCCCGGCTTTCTTTTTCTCTTCGTAAATGCTTTCCAAATTGCCGCTGATGGTCGTAAGGGCACGGTACATCACCGCGCGTTCCGCCGCACTGAGTCCCTCGCTGGCCTCATCGACGATGCGCGTGATCTTCTCCCTCATCGCCATGCAGACTGACTCTCCCTTTTCTGTTAAGCACAGCGGCGCTTTATACCGCCGGCTCGCGCCGGACACACAGGCAACGTAGCCGTTTCTCTCCAGATAGTCCAGCGAGCGCGAGACCGCAGCCTTGTCCTCATCGCAGCGCTCACACAGCTCGGCAGCCGTCATCTCACCACATAGCGAGAGGTAGTAAAGGCAGGCAACATGCGGCCCCTTGAGCCGGAACTCCGCCATCTCCTCCGACTTGATGCGCTTGATGCTGCGGCTGATCCGCGCGATCAGGAGCGTAAAGGTCTCAAAGCGTTCCATCCCTTTTCTCCCCTTTGGCTTTTGTTGATCAATCAACATTTGTTTTGTAGTATAGCATGTCACTGTTGATTTGTCAACATCTGTATAAAAAGAGGAACCGAATTTCTTCGGTTTCTCTTTTTAAATGTATTTTTGTGCGTCACTCCACGATCTCCACGTCCAGCAGGTCAAGGATCGCCTGATCTGCGCTCCAGAAATAAGCGCTCTCACCAAGCAGCTCCGTGATGCCCGCGCGGTCGAAATAGCTGCGGACGGACTCGGACATGCCGCAGCAGGCAACGGATATCCCTTTCTCCCGCAGGCTCTGGCACAACTCCAGCATGGTCTGCGCACCGGAGACGTCCACACTCGGCATGCCGCGCATGGAGAGGATTACATGGTCGTAGGCGGGCATTTCCGCCATACGGTGATTGAACTCATCCACCGCGCCGAAAAAGAGCGGACCGGTGATATAGACAACACCCGCCGTTTCCAGAATGGGCGGCTTGCCATCCACAGAGCGCAGCTTGTTGGCATCGATATCGGAGAAGCTGACGCGGATCTTGCTGGACTTTGCCATATAGAGAATGGCGGAGTAAACGACGCCGAGAATAATGGCAACCGTCAGGTCAAAGACAACCGTGGCGATCATTGTGACAAGGAACTGGCTGATGCCGGACTTGAAGCGGTGGCGGAAAATATAGCGGATGCCGGCCCAGTCGTTCATACGCCACGCCGTGACCATCAGCACGCCGGCGAGCGCGGAGAGCGGCAGGCGCGCCATCACGCCGCCGAGCAGAAACATGGAGGCCAGCAGGAACACGGAATGGAACACGCTCGTCAGGCGCGTCTGCTGGCCGGATTTCACCGCCACGCTCGTGCGCGCGATCGCCGCCGTGGCGGGCACGCCGCCGAACAACGGCAGGAGAATATTGCCGACGCCCTGTGCAATCAGCTCCTGATCGGCATTGAACTTCTCGCCCTTCATGCGCGAGGCAGACGCGCCGCACAGCAGGCTCTCGATCATGCCGAGGGCAGCAATGGTGACAATGGGTGAGACCAGATCCTTCAGCATGGCAAGGCTGACGTCGGCAAAGTGCAGACGGTCGGCAAGCATCAGCGTGCGGGGAATGTCCCCGACGACGGCCAGAGAATCCATTCCTGCGGCGGCGGACACAATGGCCGCGAGAATAATGCCGACCAGCGAGCCGGGCACCCGTGCGCCCCACTTTTTCGGCCAGGCAAGCATCACCGCCACCACCAGCGCACCGATGAGCGCGGCGCTCAGATTCGGATGGAAGCCAAGGCGGAAGTACGAGGCAAGGCGCTCCAGATCAGAGCTTCCCTCTGACACCGTGCCGAAAAAATTATCGATCTGTCCCAGCGCGATGATGATGGCAATACCGGAGGTAAAGCCCATGACGACCGGCATGGGGATAAATGAGATCAGCCGGCCAAGCTTCAAAACGCCGGCAAGCAGCAGCAGAACGCCGGCGGCAAAGCAGGCGAGGAACACGCCCTGAAGCCCATAAGACGCAACAATGCCGACCAGCACCGCACTCATCGCGCCGGTGGGGCCGGAGATCTGATACGACGCACCGCCCAGCACAGCGATGACCACGCCGGCGATGATCGCCGTGACAAGGCCGGCCGCAGCCGTCGCGCCGGACGAAACGCCGAAAGCAAGCGCCAGCGGCAGTGCCACGGCGCAGACCGTCAGGCCCGCCATCACGTCGCTTATGAGCTTGGCGGCGTTATAGCCGGAAAACTCTCGCTTCAAGTCAGAAAAATAGGTCGAAAACATGAAAAATCCTCCTAATCGCACATACCTGTTTATTATACCGTCCCCTCTTTCGGCGCACAATGACAAAAGGAGCTGAATTTTGGATGTTTTTTCCGTGCTAAGTTTTCGTTTAGAACAAAGACGAGAAAAAACAATGCTTTCCCCGCACGATACTCTCTTTTCAAGCGGAGGAAAGCATGCTATACTGAAAGCGCAAAAAACTGCGCCGGAGAACCGGCGCAGAATGAACGAGGTGTTTATACTATGGCAGGAATCACACATGAAATGGAGAATCCCGGACTGCTCGGTCAGATCGAGCGCGAAGCCGCGCTTGCTGCGCAGGAGCTGGTCGAGGCCGCGCGTCTGCACCGCGGTCAGATCGTCGTGGTGGGCTGCTCAACAAGCGAGGTCGTCGGCCACCAGGTCGGCAGCTGGTCTACGCCCGACGCGGCAAAGGCTATCTTCCGCGGGCTCGACAGCGTGTTCGCGCCACTGGGCGTTTATATCGCCGCACAGTGCTGTGAGCATCTTAACCGCGCGCTGATCGTGGAGCACGAGGCCGTGCCGAATGCAGAGATCGTCAACGTGCTGCCCCAGCCGAAGGCCGGCAGCTCGTTTGCCACCGCCGCCTACGAGAGCTTCCGCCATCCCGTCGCGCTCGAGGAGATCCGCGCGGACGCAGGGCTGGATATCGGCGGCACGCTCATCGGGATGCACCTGAAAAAAGTCGCCGTGCCTGTGCGCCTCAAACAGAGCCGCATTGGACAGGCTATCGTGCTCTCCGCCCGCGTGCGTCCCAAATTCATCGGCGGTGAGCGAGCGATCTACAACGAAGAACTGAAAAACGGCTACCCGGATTTCGACTGACATACGGCTCTACAGCCGTCCCGCACGGGTACAGAGGACCTCAAGCGCGCCGTCAAGGCGCGCTTGACCGCTATTTGCCGGAAGGAACAGGCTCTCGCCCTTTTTCAGGCCCACACGCTCACTGCCGCAGGTCAGCGTCCCCTCGCCGTCGAGCACAAGGAGCGAGACGAACGATTCCGCCCCGCAGTCGACCGTCTGCGGAGATGTCAGGCGGTCAACGGTGAAATAGTCACAGCGGGCAAGATGCCCGCCGAAATCCTGCGTGGGAGTGCCGGCAGTCAGGCGCGTCACCTCAAGCGCCTTCGCAGTATGTAGAGTGCGCGGCTTTCCGTCCGCGCCGAGACGACCGTAATCGCACACGCGGTAGGTGACGTTGGAGCTCTGCTGCACCTCGGCGACCACGATGCCGCTGCAGATGGCGTGAATGGTCCCCGCCGGGATAAACACCGTGTCACCCGCCTTCACATGCACGCGGCGCAGCACCTCGGGAAGCGTGTTATCCGCTATGCGGCGGGCAAACTCTTCTTTGGAGAGGTCATGCGCAAAGCCGCAGTATAGGTATGCGTCCGGCTCGGTGGAGAGCACGTACCACATCTCCGTTTTGCCGTTCTGCCCCTCGTGCGCGCGGGCGTAGGCGTCGTCCGGATGCACCTGAATGGAAAGGTCGCGGGATGCGTCGATGAGCTTAATGAGCAGTGGAAATTCGCCGAATTTCCGTCCGTTCTCTCCCAGCGCCTCCGGATACGCGGCAAGATAGTCCGCCAATGTACGTCCTGCCTCCACTCCCTCCGCGATCACGGACAGGCCGTCCGGGTGGCAGCTGAACTCCCACGTTTCGGCAAGACGCTCGCCGTTATAGTGTTTTCCATAGTCAGTGATAAGCCTTCTCCCGCCCCAGAGGTAATCCTTGCAGGCGGGCAGGAGCTTCAATATGGCCATATGCCTCTCCTTTCAAAAAAGCGCGCAGGATCAAAGAATCCCGCGCGCTTTCAGCTCCTCGCGCAGCTGCGTGGCATCGTGGAACACAATGCCCTGCATGCCGGCATTCTCCGCCGCTTCGATGTTCGGCGGGAAATCATCAATGAAAATGCAGTTGGACGGCATCAGATCGAATTTGTCAAACAGTGCCTGATAGATGGCAGCCTCCGGCTTGAGCAGGTGCAGATCAGCGGAAATGACCTTACCGGAAAAGCACTCGCTGCCCGGAATGTCCGGCCAATAATCATGCTGACGGCGGCTGGCATTGGAAAGGAGGTAGAGCGTACAGCCCTTTTCCTTGAGCTCACGCACGACATCTGCCGTCCCCTCAATGGGAACAATCGGCTCGTTCCAGTGGTAGATGATGTACTCTGCGGCCCCGTGCAGCTCCTTCGGAAGCTTCGCACAGGCGTGGGCGTAAACCTCTTCCTCGGTAATGGTGCCGCGGTCAAGCTTCACCCAGTCCACCGTGCGCAGCACATGCTGCATGAGAAGCTCCTGCCCCTCCGCACCGACCTTCAGGCGCTTGGAAAACAGCTCGGCGCCGAAGTCAATGAGCACGCCGCCCATATCAAAAATAACGGTATCGATCATAGTTTCTCCCCCGGTTCGTCAGCGGGCGCGGCGGCGGCCGCCGCTTCCTCCGCCTCCGCCGCCACAGCGGCGGGTTCTTTTTTGAAAATACCGGTCAGCCTTGCCATGCGGCGCTGACGGCGGGCTTTGGCCTCCAGCCGTTCGCCGAGATCGCGCGCTCCCACACCGTAAACAAGGTACAAAATCACGCCGGAGAGCACCATGATGAACACGGTCGAGGCACAGCGGCGGCCGGACGCGTTGACATTATATCCGTAAAGCCCCTCCTCGGCGCACATGGCCTGAATGACCATGGCATAGCTCGTGCCATAGGAGCTGGCAAAGGTCGCGGACATATCGTACTCGGTAAAGAGCGCATTGAAGTTCAGCGCGAACACCGCCAGAACACTCGGCAGAATAATGGGCAGCTTAACCTTGAGGAAGGTCCGCAGTCCGCTCGCGCCCATATTGCGCGCGGCATCCTCCAGCTCATCGTCGATGGCATAGAACGCCGCCTTGATCATGCGCAGAGAGAACGGCAGCTTGACCACCGTATAGGCCAGCACGATCAGGATGCGGACGCGCTCGGCAAAGTAGAGATTCACATTGCCGACATACCAGATGGAATCGGAGTTAAAATAGGTGCGGTAGGAATAGCAGATCAGAATCGTCGGCAGCAGCCACGGGAAGAGCAGGCAGTATTCCAGAATCACGCCGGACTTTTTATTGCGGTTTTTGAAGATATAGTTGCAGGCGACCACGACGATCAGGCACGCGAGCGCCGCAGCGATGATGGAGAGCACGAAGCTCATCTTGATGCCGCCGAGCGTTGCCTCGTTCGCAAACAGGCCCGAAATGGAGCCCTTGCGTACCTTATAGCTGCCGCGTGAGGTGAGGTACTGGTAATCCTGCGTACCGAAGAAGTTAACAAGCGTCCAGTTGGACAGATCCAGCTTTTTCATGCGGATGGCGCTGTAGGTCTGGAACGAGAAAATGACAATCATCACCACGGGGATCATGTAGATGATGAAAAGTACATAAGCGTAAATATGCGCCAGAACATTCCAAACGGGGCTGGTGATCTTCTGCTTTTGAAGCCGGGCCTTGGTCTTGGAAACAGAGAGATAGTGTCCCTTGCGTTCATAGGCCGAGAGAACCGTGAGCAGCACAATGGTGAACATCGCAAGGATGATGGACAAAAGCGCCGCGCGCGCCTGCGGGAATGCCTCGTCCGCCACGGACGAGCCGGCAAGGCGCACGATTTCTGGATTGATGGAGTCATAACCGAGCAGCGTGGGCGCGGACATAGCGCACAGGCCGGTGATGAACGTCATGACCGTGAGCGAGAACATCGTCGGCACCAGCGTCGGAAACACGACCTTCCAGAGCACCTTAAAGGGCTTCGCGCCCATGTTGCGCGCAGCCTCGACGGTATTGTAATCAATGCCGCGGATGGCATTGCGCAGGAAGAGCGCGTGGTTGCTCGTACAGGCAAAGGTCATGGTGAAAAGCACCGCGTTGAAGCCGGAGAACCAGTTCGGATTAAAATTGGGGAACGCGTTGGCCAGTGCAGTCGTCAGGATGCCGTCCGAGGCGTAGAGGAACAGATAGCCCGTCACAAGCGCGACGCCGGAGTAGATCATCGTGGTCATGTAGCCAAGGCGCAGAATATTTGCGCCCTTGATGTCGAAATACTCCGTCAAAAGCACAATGGAAACGCCGACCACGTTGACCGTGACAACCAGACAGACGGCAAGCTTGAGCGAGTTCCACACATAGCGCCCCATGTTGCCCGCGAAGAAGAAGCGGATGACCGCCAGCGGATCGCGCTCTCCGGCAGCGTTGGTGGTGTTGAAAATGCTCGTCAGCGTGTTCAGGCACGGCATGAGCATAAAGCCGAAGAAGAAGTATGCGAAGATTACAATGCCGATCATGCGCACGACAAAGGCCGCGTCAAAACGGGGTTTCGTCAAAGAGCCGCCCATCAGCCCACCTCCTCCGCGGAGGGCGCATAGGCCATGATGTCGCGCGGGTTGAGAATAACCTTGACATTCTGTCCCGGCTCATAAATGTTCACGCCGTCGTTTTTCTCAATGACCTTGAGGCTCTGCGTACCGACGTGGATATAATACTTGATGTAAAGCCCGTAGTATTCGCAGCTTTCCACCACACCGTCAAGCGCAATCTCGCCGCTGCGGGGCGCGACATTGACATGCAGACGCTCAAGGCGGATATAGTTGTGCTGGTCCGCGTCCACGTCCGCACCGGCGGCGCGGACGGCGGAAACC
>CAKTOJ010000081.1 GCA_934589665.1 uncultured Oscillospiraceae bacterium
GGAACCGGCGTCCTTGCGGCACATGGATGGTCCCGCTTAATGCTGCTCGGTTCCCCGCCTGACATGGTTCGCAGGTATCCATTGCGCAAGACCGGTTCCGCAGCTGTACGCGGAGGAGTGATTGAACAGATGATATTCTACTATACTTTCAAAAAAATATCAACAGAAAAATGAAAAAGGGGCTTCACAAATCGAAAAAAGTGTGTTATGATAATCCGCGCTGGGAGACCGGCGTTATATTTGGGCCTGTAGCTCAGTTGGGAGAGCGTACGGTTCGCATCCGTAAGGTCGTGGGTTCGAATCCCTTCAGGTCCACCAAAGGAAAGGTACGATACAAGTCGTACCTTTTTTTTTACTCTGCGGTCCATTTTATTCTCCGGAGGTCACCCATGAATCAGGAAAAATCCAGACGACTCTTTCTTGCCGCGTTCTTCCTCTTTTCACTTGCCTGCGGCTTGAGCAGTGCGATCATCTCCAACTATTTTAAAGATGTATTTCAGGTCGACTCGGTCCAGCGCGGCCTTCTGGAGGTCCCGCGTGAGCTGCCGGGCGTTGTCGGCGTGTTTGTGATTGCCGCGCTGCCCGCGCTCGGCAATATCTCGCTGTCTATCCTTGGCTTTGCGCTCTTTGTCATCGGATTTTTTGTACTGGGGCTGCTCTCGCCGGGGTATCTGGTTATGCAGCTTTTTGTCTTTACCTACTCCTTGGGCGACCATATGCTCATGCCTCTGCGCGACGCCATTGCCATGGATCTGGCGGACGAGGGGTGCACCGGTGCGTTTCTCGGCAAGTACCGCGGCATCGTGACGCTGGGCTCCATGCTGGCCTCGGCACTGGTGTTTGTTGGCTTTCGTGCGGGCTTTTTCTATTTCCGCACAGGCGTTATCCCCTCTTTCTGCGCGGCAATGGCGGTCACATGCGCGGCGATTGTGCTGCTCTGGCGGCTCCGGCGGGAACGGCCGGAACTGGACGTTCGCAAGGGAGAGGCAAAAAGACATGCGCTGCCGGTCAAAAGACGTTATATTCCTTACTACATCGTGACCGCCGTTTACGGCGTTCAAAAGCGGATGCGCCTTGTTTTCGCCCCATGGGTCATTATCGAACTGCTGGCGATGGGAGCGGATACCGTTGCCCTGCTCGGCATCGCGGCCTACTTCTGCGGCGGCTGGACCGCGCCGCTCATAGGCCGCTTTCTGGACCGGTACGGCGTGCGCCGCGGGCTTGTGCTGGAATCTGCCGGTGTGGCCGCTGTCTTTCTCTTTGCGGCGTGGTCGGTCGGCGGCATAGTGAACGGCTCGCTCTCCGGCCGTGCGGGCATGATCGCCGCGTTTGCGGCATATATCCTCATTTTCCTCACCGATCATTTTAACTCGGTCCATGTCATGCTTATGAAGGAACTGAGCGAATCGCCCGCCGATGTGATGGAAAACCTTTCCTTTGGCCTGAGCGTGGATCACGTCCTTGCCGTTACGGTTTCGGGACTTCTCGGCGCGGTCTGGAAATATGCCGGGCCGCAGTACGTTTTTCTCCTCGGCGCCGCCGTCTGTGCGGTTCACCTCGGCGTTGCGCTGTGGCTGAAGAGAAATGGTGCGAAAACCTGTGGAAAACTCGCCGAATAATTGGTCAAACGGCTCTTGACGGCTGTGCTACAATGAGTACAACGCATTTTCAGAAAAGACAGGAGGAACCCCATGGCTTACTACTATCCCGAACCCTCGCATACCTTCAGTGAATACCTGCTCGTGCCTGGCTATACGTCTGAGGACTGTGTCCCGGACCGGGTCTCGCTGAAAACGCCTCTGGTCAAGTACCGCAAGGGACAGGAGGAGTGCCCCATCAACCTGAATATCCCGATGGTTTCGGCCATTATGCAGTCTGTGTCGAATGATACGCTTGCCGTCGCGCTGGCGAAGGAGGGCGGTCTCTCGTTTATTTTCGGCTCGCAGTCCATTGAAAGCGAGGCGGAGATGGTGCGCCGTGTCAAGAGCAGCAAGGCGGGCTTTGTCGTCAGCGCCTCAAACCTGACGCCTGAGCACACGCTTGCCGATGTGCTGGCGCTCAAGGAGAAGAACGGCTTTTCCACCGTCGCCATCACCGAGGACGCCACGCCCAACGGAAAGCTCCTTGGCATTGTCACCAGCCGCGACTACCGCATCAGCCGCATGAGCCCGGATGCGAAGGTGCGCGATTTCATGACGCCGCGCGAAAAGCTTGTTACCGCGCCGGCGGAGACCACGCTCAAGGAAGCGAACGACATCATCTGGGATCATAAGCTCAACGCGCTTCCCATTGTGGACGCGGACGATCATATACGCTATTTCGTGTTCCGCAAGGACTACGATGAGCATAAGGAGCACCCCCTCGCCCTTCAGGACAGCCAGAAGCGCTATCTTGTCGGCGCAGGTATCAACTCCCGCGACTATGCCGAGCGAATCCCCGCCCTGATCGAGGCGGGGGCGGATGTACTGTGCATCGACTCGTCCGAGGGCTACTCCGTCTGGCAGAAGCGCGTGATCGATTTTGTGCGTGAAAAGTACGGCAATACCGTCAAGATCGGTGCGGGCAATGTCGTGGACCGCGACGGCTTCCGTTTCCTCGCCGAGAGCGGCGCAGATTTCGTCAAGGTCGGCATCGGCGGCGGCTCGATCTGCATTACGCGCGAGACAAAGGGCATTGGCCGCGGTCAGGCGACTGCACTCATTGAGGTCAGCGCCGCCCGCGATGAATACTTCCGCGAGACCGGCGTTTACGTTCCCATCTGCTCCGACGGCGGCATTGTGCATGACTATCACATGACGCTCGCGCTGGCCATGGGCGCGGATTTCCTGATGCTCGGCCGCTATTTTGCGCGCTTTGACGAATCGCCCACCAATAAGCTTCTCGTTGGCGGCGTGTACGTCAAGGAATATTGGGGTGAGGGCTCCAACCGTGCGCGCAACTGGCAGCGCTATGACCTTGGCGGTAAGAGCACGCTCGCCTTTGAAGAGGGCGTGGATTCCTATGTCACCTATGCCGGTTCTCTTCAGGACAATGTTGCCCGCAGCCTTTATAAGGTCAAGTCCACCATGTGCAACTGCGGCGTGACCACCATCCCCGATTTGCAGAAGAACGCGAAGCTTACGCTTGTCTCGGCCACCAGCATTGTCGAGGGCGGCTACCATGACGTAACGCTCCGCTCCACCAGCACGAGCAATACCTGAGCCGGCCGGGAATAAAAATAGAAAAATAAAAGCACCGCGTAAGCGGTGCTTTTTCCTTTATTTGCGGAGGAACATGATCCCCAGTGTGTGCGGGCCGCAGTGGCAGGAAACCGTGCAGTTGGCGTGCGCCTCCACGAGCTCGCGGAACAAACCGTACTGTGCGGCGGCGTCCATCGCGGCGTGCACGACATTGTCCGGTGCGGCGGGGTGTACGACGAAAGCCAGAGCGTCGGATATGTCCGTTCTTCCCTCCAGCCGCTCGCGCACGTACTGGCGGATCGCATGCTCAAAAGAGCCACGGTATTTCTTGCCGACGATCATTTTGTTGTCCCGCACCTCAATGCAGGGCTTGAGCCGCAGTACATTCGCGCCCAGCGCGGCGACGGCGGAGCAGCGTCCGCCCTTATAAAGATAGTCCAGCCGCTCGATCAGAAAACTGGCTTCCACCTTGGGGGACAATGTACGCAGACGGTCGACAATCTCTTCGCCGGTAAGCCCCTGCTCGGCGAGCCGTGCGGCCGTCACGACCAGCAGGCCCTGCCCGCAGCTGAGATTCTGAGAGTCGACGATATAGACGTTGTCAAACTCCTGCGCGGCCAGACAGGCGTTTTGATAGCAGGAGGAAAAGCCGGAGCCGATCGTGACCTGAACCACCGCGTCGTATTCCGGCGCAAAGCGGGAAAACATGGCCGTATATTCATATTGGCTCACGGCTGCCGTGGTGCACAGGCTGCCGCCGCTGTCAACATGGGCAAAAATATCGGCGGGCGTGATATCGATTCTGTCATGATATTCCCGGCCGTCCTTGATCACGCACAGCGGCGTAAGCGTGATGTCATAGCGCTGGAGCAGCTCCGGCGTGAGATCGCAGGTGCTGTCGGAAATGATTTTTACTCGTGCCATAAACACTCCATCTTTTTTGAAAGTTTTGGCGGCGGGAGAGCCGCGCTCCACTGCGGCTCCTGCCCAGTCGCCCCGTCAGCACAGCGGGGCAAAAATGCGCAGGATACCATCCATGATCCAGCGGAAGGAATACTGCTTCATATCATAGGGACGGATCTCCCGGCACTTGTCCTGCGTGGCGAGAAAATCCTGCTTTACCGCCTCGAGAATACTTGAACGGTAGAAGAGCGAATTGTTTTCAAAATGCAGAAACAGGCTGCGGTAGTCCAGATTGACGGTGCCGACCGTGCCGACGATGCCGTCGATCAAGACGGCCTTGGCGTGGACAAAACCGGGGGTGTATTCATAGATCTTCACGCCGCCCGTGAGCAGCACCTGATAAAAGCTGTGCGACATGCGGAAGATGACCTTTTTATCCGGGATGCCGGGCATGATGATGCGCACATCCACGCCGCGGTGTGCCGCGGCGATCATGGCGTCCATCAGATCATCGCCGAGCATGAGGTAGGGCGTGAAGAACCACGCGAATTCCGTGCTCTGCGAGAGAAGGTCGATATAGAGCGCATTGCTCGTCGCCTCGCGGTTGAAGGGAGAATCATAATAACTGAGCACATAGCCGTCGGCGGCCTGTACTGCGGGCCCGGACTGCGGGAGCCGTTCGGGCAGAGCGGCCTCCTTGCGGAGAGAAAACGAGTTCCAGAAGCTCAGGAACATGTGTGTGAAGCTTTCTGCCGGCGCGCCGGTAAGGCGGAAGCCGATGTCCTTCCAGTGACCATAGGGATGTTCAAGATTGGCGTAGCGGTCGGAGAGATTGACGCCGCCGCTGTAGGCAATCGTCCCGTCCACGATCAGCATTTTCCGGTGGTCGCGGTAATTGACCGTCCCCTTGATGGCGATGAGCGGATTAAAGGGGATGCACTGGATGCCCTTTTTCTGCAGCTCCCGCGCATTTTTCAGCGTGAAAGAGGAAATGCTGCCGAGGTCATCGTACATCACACGCACGTCCAGTCCCTGCCGGACCTTTTCTTCCAGCACGGAAACGATCTCATTCCACATTTCTCCCGGTTCGATGATGAAATATTCGAGGTAGATAAAGCGCTGCGCCTGCCGCAGATCAGCAATCATTTCCGGGAACATGTGATCGCCGAGCGGATAATAGCGGACGTTTTCCACCCGCGCGAGCGGATAGCCGGTTTTGCGCTCGAGCATACGGATGGTCTGCTCCATGCGTTTTCCACCATCAAAGGCGGTCTCGCCGATGGGAAGAGGCGGCGGGGTGCCGGCCTCCCGCGTGCGGCGCAGAAGCTTTTTCAGCGGCCGCGCCGTGCGTTTGTTGCCAAAGAGCAGATACAGCAGTGCCCCCGCCAGCGGGACGGTGAGGATCACCAGAAGCCACAGAATCTTATACGTGCTCTCGTCGCGCTTGATAATGATGTAGAGCACCAGCAGAAAGCCTGCGGCGGACAGGGCCAGCGTGATGAGCGGCGTATAGGGCGCAAGCCATTTCATCAGCAGGAAGATCCACAGGACCTGTAGGGCAGCCGCGGGAATGATGGCCAGCATGCGCCGAAAGATCTTTCCCATTCCGATCCCCTCCTGCTTTGAAAATACATCTATATTACCATTTTTCACGCTCTTGTGCAAGCGTAAGATCAAAAGAGGACGCACGCGGTGCGCAGCGCGGAAAATGCGGT
Organism: uncultured Oscillospiraceae bacterium; assembly: GCA_934589665.1. Classification (GTDB taxonomy): domain Bacteria; phylum Bacillota; class Clostridia; order Oscillospirales; family Oscillospiraceae; genus Hominicoprocola. Next base: position 5,798 of record CAKTOJ010000081.1, read on the forward strand.
CTGCATTACGGCTGAGAGGAGCCCTTGAGAAAATACATATTCAGCTGTGCGCAGGCGACGAGAGCGCCGGTGTCGTCGGTGATATTGACCTCAAAAAAGCCGATGTGCCCGCCAACCTTGACCTCGCGCGCCACCGCGGTGAGCGAACAGCTCTGCCCCGTCGGGCGCAGATAGTTGATCGAGCCGCTGAGTGTGACATTGCGCCGTCCGTATTTGATGCGTGCGAACGCGCCGGCGGCGGTGTCGGCCATTGTGTAGAGAAAGCCGCCGTGAACGCCGCCCCAGACATTGCGGCTGTTGTCAGTGATCTCTGCCTGCAGGACGCTTTTCTCCTCATCCACTGAAACAATGCGGATGCCGTTGCTGTGGATGAAGCCGTTGGATTCGCGCCTGAGCATTTCTTCGTAGTTTTCCACCATGATCAGAGGACACTCCTTTATGGATTCCTGCATCCGATTACTAAAAAAGGACACGCCGAGCGTGTCCCTTTTCTGGCACCCCCGACCAGACTCTAACTGGTGGCCTACCGCTTAGGAGGCGGTCGCTCTATACAACTGAGCTACGGGGGCGGGTGCAGGATAGATTGTACCGCATCGAAACGGCACTGTCAACGGCGGAAAACGGTAAAATCCACAAAAAAATTCACGAAACGCCTTGCAATCGGCCGAACATCAGCATATACTATTACAGTTATTGCGATACTTCCATGATAGATATACCTGCCAAACGGCAGTAAGGAGAGATCACCCATGCAGAATAATAAGCTTCGCAACGTCGCCATCATCGCCCACGTTGACCACGGCAAGACTACGCTCGTCGACGAGATGCTCAAGCAGGGCGGCGTTTACCGCGAAAATCAGGAGGTCGTGGACCGCGTGATGGACTCCGGCGATCTCGAGCGCGAGCGCGGCATTACCATCCTCGCCAAGAATACCGCCATCCATTACGGAGACACCAAGATCAACATTGTTGACACGCCGGGCCATGCCGACTTCGGCGGCGAGGTGGAGCGCATCCTCAAAATGGTCAACGGCGTTATTCTGCTCGTCGACGCCGCCGAGGGCCCCATGCCGCAGACCCGCTTTGTGCTTTCCCGTGCACTGGAGCTGGGCCACCGCGTGATCGTGGTCGTCAATAAGATTGACCGCCCTGACCAGCGCATCCACGAGGTCGTGGACGAGGTGCTTGAACTGCTGCTCGACCTTGACGCAACGCCCGAACAGCTTGACAGCCCCATGCTCTTCTGCTCCGGCCGTCAGGGCACGGCCAGCTATTCACCCGACGAGCCGGGCACGGACCTCAAGCCGCTGTTCGACACCATCATCAACTACATTCCCGCGCCGGAGGCCGACGTCGACCAGCCCTTCCAGATGCTCGTTTCCGCCATCGACTATAACGAGTTTGTGGGCCGTATGGCCATCGGCCGCATCGAGCGCGGCACGCTCAAGCAGAATCAGGAGATCACGGTCTGCAACTATCACGATCCCGACGCCGCGCCGAAGAAGGCAAAAGCGGTTTCCCTCTATGAGTTTGACGGTCTTGGCAAAAAGCCGGTCACAGAATCTACTGCGGGCAACATCATCTGCCTGTCCGGTATCGGCGACATCACCATCGGCGATACGATCTGCGCGCCCGAGTGTGTCGAGCCGCTGCCGTTTGTGAAGATCTCCGCGCCGACGATGGAGATGACCTTCTCCATTAACGATTCTCCCTTTGCCGGCCGCGACGGCAAGTTCGTCACCTCCCGCCAGCTGCGCGAGAGATTGTTCCGTGAAACGCTCAAGGATGTTTCTCTGCGCGTGACAGAGCTCGACGGCGCGACCGACGCATTCAACGTCGCCGGCCGCGGCGAAATGTCGCTGTCCATCCTCATCGAGACGATGCGCCGAGAAGGCTATGAATTTCAGGTTTCTCCCCCGCGCGTGCTCTACCAGACCATCGACGACAAGAAGTGTGAGCCGATCGAGCGTCTGGTGTGCGATGTGCCCGCCGAGAGCGTTGGCGCCGTCATTGAAAAAATCGGATCCCGTAAGGGCGATCTGGTGGAGATGACGCCGGTCGGCACGCGCATGAAGGTCGAGTTCCTTGTCCCTGCGCGCGGCCTGTTCGGCTACCGCAACGAATTCCTCACCGATACCAAGGGCGAGGGCATCATGGCGAGCGTGTTTGATTCCTACGCACCCTACAAGGGCGACCTGAGCCGCCGTAATAC
>CAKTOJ010000082.1 GCA_934589665.1 uncultured Oscillospiraceae bacterium
GCCGTTTTGTATTCTGCACAATTTGACAGGTAAAAGTTCGTTGACTTTTTCGGTTGAAAAATGTCATTTCATAACAGTTATTGGTAAAGTCGTAGCCGGACAGGTCGATCAAGCGGTCGCTGAAATCCTCCTGTCCCGGAAAATACACCGTTGTTACATAGATGTCCGGCATATGATCGGTGGTAATCTCGTCCCGCATATAGCCCGTCATGTTCGCGCCGCTGTACGGAATAATCTCCAGATTGATCTCCGGATACTTTTCGTTCACCAGATCAATAAACTGCCCCGTTCCTCTGAAAGCGGAAAGCATGGTGATCGGCTCGTGTCCGCCGTCGTTTTTTCGCTGCCCGGCACATCAGTTCTGCTCCCGCAGCCCGCCAGCAGTGTTACAGCGGCCGCCGCCAGCAGCATGCTCAGAATCTGTTTTCTCTGTATCATGGTTTCTCCTTTTCTTTTCCCGCAATAACACGCAGGGGCAGTTAATATCCGCCGTTAGCCGTTCAAAACCACAGCTTTTGCACTCTGTTGCAGGTAATCCTAATACTTTAATTTCATATTTTAGCACAAAAATGGTACTCCGTGGAACTTTTTTCAAATGAGCGTGAAAAGCCCGGCAGGCACATCACGCACCATCCTTCCGGCTTTCTCATTCTTAACGCAATCATAACGCCGTCTCATGCTATAATGAATATAACTTATAGTCCTCTTTGGAAAGGAGTTTTTTGCCTTGTATCGCAGCAAACTTAACGAAAAACTGAACGAATCGCTTGCCGCGGTGCTGCCTATCCTCATCATCGTACTGATTTTGAGCTTCACCATCGCCCCGCTTCCGACGAGCGTGCTGATGGCATTTCTTTTCGGCGCGGTGCTTCTGGTGGTAGGCACGATGTTCTTCTCGCTCGGCGCAGAGCTTGCCATGTCGCCGATGGGCGAGCGCGTGGGCGCATGCATCACGAAAACGCGCAAGGTCGGCGTCATGCTCACGCTTGGCTTCCTGCTCGGCTTCCTCATCACCATTTCCGAACCGGATCTTCAGGTGCTGGCCAATCAGGTGCAAGCCGTTCCAAACGCGGTGCTCATCATCACTGTGGCCGTCGGCGTGGGACTGTTTTTGTGCTTCGCCATGCTCCGCATGCTGCTCTCCATCCCTCTCAACACCATGCTGGTCGGCTTTTATATCGTGGTCTTTCTCCTCGCCATGTTTGTCCCGCGCGATTTCCTCGCCGTGGCGTTCGACTCCGGCGGTGTGACCACCGGCCCGATGACCGTACCGTTCATCATGGCGCTCGGCGTGGGCGTTTCTGCCATCCGAAGCGATAAGCACAGCGCAAACGACAGCTTCGGTCTTGTCGCGCTCTGCTCCATCGGGCCGATCCTTGCTGTGCTGATCCTGAGCCTGATCTTCCATCCGGACGGCAGCAGCTACACCGCCGTCGTCATTCCCGAAATCAGCGACACCGCCGCGCTCTGGCAGCTTTTCTTTGTCGCCTTCCCTACATACTTTAAAGAGATCGCCGTTTCTCTTCTGCCGATTGCGGCATTTTTCGGCGTGTTCAATTTCATTTCCCTGCGCCTTGAACGCAAGCAGCTCATCCGCATCGGCGTTGGTCTTGCCTACACCTACTTCGGTCTGGTCATCTTCCTCACCGGCGTGAATGTTGGCTTTATGCCCGCGGGCAGCTATCTCGGCAGCGTGATCGCCGGACTGGACTACAACTGGATCATCATTCCCATCGGCATGCTCATCGGTTACTTCATTGTCATGGCCGAGCCCGCGGTCTACGTCCTCATGCGGCAGGTCGAGGAGCTGACCGACGGCGCGATCCCCGGCAGCGCAATGAAGCATTCGCTCTCCATCGGCGTAGCCGTCTCGGTCGGTCTTGCGATGATCCGCGTGCTCACCGGCATTTCCATCTTCTATCTGCTCGTGCCGGGCTATGCCATCGCCATTGTGCTCTCGTTCTTTGTCCCCAAGCTCTTTACCGCCATCGCGTTCGACTCCGGCGGCGTGGCCTCCGGGCCGATGGCGACAACCTTTCTGCTCCCCTTTGCAATGGGCGCGTGCTCGGCTGTCGGCGGCAATATCGTCACCGATGCGTTCGGTGTGGTCGCCATGGTCGCCATGACGCCGCTCATCACCATTCAAGGGCTGGGGCTTCTCTACCGTCTGCGCACCAAGCGCGCCGCGGCGGTGCCCGCATCCACGGTCGCCGGCAGCGCTTTTGCGCCGGATGACCTTGCCATCATTGACCTGTAAGGAGGGTGTGCCATGAGTGAATTATATCTGATGGTCACCATCACCGAGCGCAGCAAGCTCACGGCCTTTCTTTCGTTTTACCGCGAGCGGCAGGTGCCGGTGCAGTTCATCTCGCTCGCACTCGGCACGGCAAGCAACGAGACGCTCAATTACCTCGGTCTGGAGCGCAGCGACAAGTGTGTATTTGCCAGCTTTGTGACCGATGAAAAGTGGGAGGAGCTGCGCCGCGGTCTGCGCCGCGAGCTTCAGATCGACATTCCCGGCATGGGCATCGCGTTCATCGTCCCGCTCAGCTCTATCGGCGGGCGGCGCGAGCTACAATTTCTGACCGAGCATCAAAATTACCAGAAGGGGGAGGAATCCACCATGAAGGACACCAAGCACGAGCTTCTGGTCGTCATCGCCAACCATGGCTACAGCGACCTCATCATGGACGCGGCCCGCGGCGCAGGCGCGGCAGGCGGCACGGTCATCCACGCCAAGGGCACCGGCATGGAGGGCGCGGAAAAGTTTCTCGGCATCTCTCTTGCCGCCGAGAAAGAGATGATCTACATTGTCGTCCACCGCGATGCCCGCAATGATATCATGTCCGCCATCATGCGCGACGCGGGAATGGAGAGCAAGGCGAAGTCCATCTGCTTTACCCTTCCGGTCACGGCCACGGCGGGGCTGCGGCTGATCGAAGAGGAATAACGGCAAAGACAGAAACAGGCTGGAGGAATACCCCCTCCAGCCTGTTTTCATTCTCTGAGCAGCTTCATGCGTTCGCGGTAGTCGGGCAGGATGCTCTCCAACAGGGCGTAAAAGCCCGGACCGTGATCGTGGTGCGCGATATGGCAGAGCTCATGGACCACCACGAGGTCGATGGCCTCGTCGGGATACTGCATCAACCGCCAGGAAAAACAGAGGCTGTTCTTCCCGCTGCAGCTGCCAAAGCGCGTTCTGGCGCCTGTGATCTTCACGCCGGACGGCATCAGTCCGGTCACGCGGCTCCAGTACGCCACGCGCTGCGGCAGCTCGGCCTTCGCCCGCGCGAGGAGCGCTTTGCGCTCCTCCTCCGTTGGTTCTGGATGCGTGGCAAGGCGCTGCGCCAGCCGTGCGCGGGCGCGCGCGATCCACGTCTCATGCGACGCAACAAACTCGTCAATTCTCCCGCGCCCAAGCTTCACCGGTGCATGGACGACAAGCGTGCCGTCCCGCTTCAACTCCATGGAAAGTGTCCGCCGCTGTGAGCGGACGAGCGTATAGTCCGTCATACGCCGAGATAGGTGAAGCGGCGGAATGTCTCTCCGTCGCGCTCCACAGTCTCGTTCCACATGGACGCAGGCCGCACCCACAGCCCGCGCTCACCGTAGAGCGCGCGGTAAATGACCATGTCCTCCATCGTCTCGCTGTGCTTTGCAAGGCCGATGACCTCATATTCGCCGCCCTTGAAGTGGCGGTAGCGTCCGGGCTTAATCGTTTCCATCCTTATCCTCCCTTTCATGGCGGCGGTAGTAGCAATAGGAATAGAGCGTGGGGATGCCCGCCGTCAGCACAAGCAGCGCGAAGAACAAGCCGGACGACCACGCGCCGAGCAGCGTGACGGCAAGCGTCGCCAGCCCCGCAAGCACCCACAGAAAGCCCGCGATGCGGTGTGTGCGGCTCCAGTTCTCCTCGCTCGCAAGCGTCCACGGCAGCTTGATGCCCACGGTGAGGTTCCTCCGGATCTTCGGCAGGTAGTTACCAAGGATCAGGAACAGCAGCCCCATGAACACCGGCACCACGGTGCTGATGTGCATTTCATGTCCCAGCCCCGCGCCGAGCGTGACCGTACCGCACAGCAGTGAAAGCGCCGGACAGATCCACATTGTCAGCGTGCACAATACACCGCTCATATTGCCGCGTTTGGGATCGTGCCCAAGCGCGTAAACGCAGATCAGGTGGATCGCCAGCAGAAACACCGGCAGGCCGAATACCGCCGCGGCACGCGGCATCCAGCCGTTCGCCGCTCCATCTATGCCCCAGTGCGTCGCCATAGTCTCCGGCAGGTGAGGGTACAAAACCGCACCCGCAAGAACCGGCAGCAGGCAGACCAGTGCCGTGGCCAGCAGTTCCTTCTTATTGATCTTCATTCTTTCTCTCTCCCTTCAACCCCTCCAGCCACAGCAGCACCTCTTCCAGCACCGAGGCGTTGAGACTGTAGTAGATATAGTTTTTCCTGCGGCTTTCAAAAATAAGCCCAGCCCTTTTCAGCTGTGAGAGATGATAGGAAACAGTAGCCGCCGTCATATCGAAGTGACCCGCGATATCGCCCGCCGTCATGCTCCCCGTCTTGAGCAGATTCAAGATCTCGCGCCGCGCCGGATCGCTCAGCGCCTTCATTGTCTCGCTCAGTCCCATTCCGTTCCCCTCCCGCAGTATTTAGAAGCTTCTCTAAATAGATGCTACCGCAATTCCATCGGATTGTCAACAGATATTTAGATATTTTTCTAAATACCTGTCAAAGGAAATGAGGCCTATGAACAGGCCCCATTTCTCAGCTTGTCAAAAAAGTCCCGCAGTGTTTCATGTCCGCGAACGTGAAACGCGGTGAAAGCCGTTAATTCGCACCGCCGGCGAGCAGGTCGATGCCCATGGTATAGCTTTCAAAGCCGTGGCCGCGAATCTGCGCGATGCAGACCGGCGCGGTGACAGAGAGGTGGCGGAACTCCTCGTCGCGCTTTTCAATGTCGGAGATATGCACCTCCACGACCGGAATGGTGATGGCCTTGATCGCGTCGCGGATGGCATAGCTGTAGTGCGCGTAAGCGCCGGGGTTGATGACAATGCCGTCAAACGTGCCGTCCGCCTCCTGAATGGCGTCAATGATTGCGCCCTCATGGTTGGAGTGGAAGCACTCCACCGCCAGACCGCGGCTCTGCGCGTGGGCGTAAATGCGGGCGCAGAGCGCCGCATAGTCCTCGCGGCCGTAAATATCCGGCTCACGCTTGCCCAGCAGGTTCATGTTCGCGCCGTTGATAACTAAGATCTTCATATGCTCTCCCTCTCCCGCTCAATCCTTCTTCTCTGCAAGAAATGCGCGGTATTCCATACTCTTACGGTAGTAAAGCTCGCTGTTTCCCAGGCACAGCGCGCGCTGCTGCTCGCTCAGGGGCTTGGCGACGACCGCGGGGCTGCCGACGATCAGGCTGCCCGCGGGCGCGTCCATCTTGCCCGTCACAAGCGCGCCGGCCGCGATCAGGCAGTCGTCCCCGATCCGCGCCCCATCGAGCACGATCGCGCCCATGCCGACGATCACGCGGCTTCCGATCGTCGCGCCGTGGACGATCGCGCTGTGGCCGACCGAAACATTGTCGCCGATGGTGCAGGGCTTATCGCCGTGGATCACGGCGTTGTCCTGAATGTTGCAGTATTTCCCGATCTTCACCGGCGAGTGCTCGGCACGGCAGACACTGTTGAACCAGAACGCCGTGCCCTCACCGACCTCCACGTCGCCGCAGACCATGGCGCCGGGCATGACAAGGACCTTTTCATCCGTCTCAATGGGGTTAAAATTCATCTCTCTATCCTCTCTGTTTGCTCATCCCCTTACAGGGCGAAATTTCCGTTGGTAAACACCGGCAGCTCCCGCCCATCGTGCGTTGTACCGGTAATCGACAGGTCAGCCGTGCCGACCATGAAATCAACATGCGTGAGCGAGCGGTTGAGCCCATGGGCCTCCAGCTCCTCGCGCGTCATGCTCTCGCCGCCGGAAATGCACTCCGGATACGCCTCGCCGAAGGCGAGGTGGCAGGAGGCGTTCTCGTCGTAGAGTGTATTGTAAAACAGTAGTCCGCTGCTGCGGATCGGGCTGTCGTAGGGCACAAGCGCGACCTCGCCGAAATAGTGCGCACCCTCGTCCACGGAAATGGCGGCGTTGAGAATATCCTCCCCGCGCGAGGCCTTTGCCTCAACGATGCGTCCATCACGGACTGTGAAGCGGATATCCTCGATGATGCTGCCGTTGTACACCAGCGGCAGCGCGGCGCAGACCGTTCCGTTTACGCCGTTTCTGCGCGGCGCGGTAAAAATCTCCTCCGTCGGCATGTTGGCGACGAACGGCTGGCCCTTCGGCGTCACGGAGTTACCCGCCGACCAGAGATGGTCCTCCGGCAGCTCGACCGTCAGATCCGTACCGAGAGAGTTGGTATAATGCAGACTTTTAAAGTGCAGCTCGTTAAGCTTTTCCTTGCGCGAAGCCAGCAGCGAGATATGCTCGCGCCAGCGCGCCTCTGCCTTTCCGTCGCCGGTGACGCGGACGGTGGCGAGGATCGCGTCCCAAAGGGAATCCATCGCCTCATTCTCTGTGCGGCCGGGAAACACCTTCTTCGCCCACGCCGCGATCGGCGCGCCGGCCACACACCATGGAAAGCCGTTGGCCATCTGCAGCCGGTCGAAGGTCTCCCGCTCGCCGGAGGACACGCGCTGCGCCGCAACGAGCCGCTCGGGCTTAACGCCCGCAAGCGTTTCGGGATCCTCCGCGTCGATGCGGAGATAGGCCGCGCCCTCTTCGGCATATTCGGTGAAAAAAGCCTTGCGCCACGCGCGCGGCGCGGTGAATGCCGCGTCCTGCGCGCGCAGGAATTTTTCGCGCGTCATATGGTCGTCGGTCCAGTTCATCACGACCTCGCCGCAGCCGGCGTCGTAAGCCGCCGACGCGCACAGCCTTGCAAACGGCGCGCACTCGACCGGCGAGGAAAGGACGAGCGTCTGCCCCTTCTGCACATTCAGTCCGACCCCGATAAGAAGCCTTGCGTATTCACGCAGCCTTTCTTCCACGAAAGCACCCCCTGAAATCAAGAAAAAAGTGCGGTATCATAACCATGTCGGATATGATACCACACTTTTTCTGAAATGGAAAGGGGAATTTCGCCGCCTCAGATCCCCAGAAGCAGAGATGCAAAGCGGAAATAGATCATCAGCGAGATCGCGTCCACAACAGTCGTGATGAACGGCGAGGCCATCACCGCCGGGTCGAAGCCGATCTTTTTCGCCAGCAGCGGCAGCGTGCAGCCGACAATCTTCGCGGCGAACACCGTGACGACCATCGTCAGGCAGATGACCAATGCAATGGAGAGCGTGATGGGATTGCCAAAGATCATCTTGTCGACCAGCATCAGCTTGAGGAAGTTGGCGCAGGCCAGCACCGCACCGCAGATGACCGCCACGCGGATCTCCTTCCAGATCACGCGGAAGATGTCGGAAAATTCGATCTCGTCGAGCGAAATGCCACGGATAACCGTGACGCTTGCCTGCGAGCCACAGTTTCCGCCGGTGTCCATCAGCATGGGGATGTAGGCAGTCAGAATGGCGCAGGCGCCGAGCGCATCCTCGAATTTTGCGATGATCTGGCCGGTGAAGGTCGCCGAGATCATCAGCAGCAGCAACCACGGGATACGGGACTTGAACGTCTCGATCACGCTGGTCTTGAGGTAGGGCTTATCCGTCGGCAGCATAGCCGCCATCTTTTCGATATCCTCGGTGGCCTCCGCCTCCATGACGTCCATTGCGTCGTCGACGGTGATGATGCCGACCAGCCGGTCCTCCTTATCGACGACCGGGAGGGCGATGAAGTCGTATTTTGAGAAGGTCTGTGCGACCTCCTCCTTATCCTCCAGCGTGCCGACGGAGATGACATGCGTCTCCATGATGTCCTCAATGATATCGTCCTCGTCGGAGAGAAGGATCG
>CAKTOJ010000083.1 GCA_934589665.1 uncultured Oscillospiraceae bacterium
AGTTGCCCATCGCTGCGGCCATCAGGCAGAACACGCCGACGGGAGCGATAATCATGGAGATATTGATGACGCTCAGGCACATCTCAGACATCTTGGAGAACCAGTCGCTCAGGTAAACGCGCGTCTCCTTGTTGGGGATCAGGACGATCGCCAGGCCGAGCAGCACCGCGATAATCAGAATCTGCATCATGTTCGCATTGGCAAAGGAGCTGAACATGTTGCTGGAGAACAGGCCGACCATGAAGTTGCCGAAGCTGCTGATCTCGGAGACCTGACCGGGATCGGCGCTCTCACTGAACTGGAAGCCGATGCCGGGCTGGAACACCTCAGCCACGAGCATGCCGATCAGGGTGGCGATCACCGTGGTGACGACATAGAAAATCACGATCTCAAGGCTGATGCGTCCGAGCTTTTTGGGGTTATCCATGCTGGAAATGCCCTTGACGATCATGCACACAACCGTGGGGACCATGATCATCTTGATGATGTTAAGCCAGATTGTACCGACAAATTCGATCTTTGTGGCGGGCTCGCCGATGACAAAGCCGGCGATTGCGCCGAGTACCATTGCGATCAGGATCTTCGTCGCAAGACTCATTTTCTTTTTGGTAGCAGCCATGTTAAATTTTCCTCCTTTTTACACATAAACCCTGTTTTATAGCTCGGTCAGCTTGTCTCCGTTTGTATAGGCGACAGGCTTTCCGTTCTTGAAATACACTCTCTGCACATGCGGGGTAATACCCGTCCAGAAGGTTTCGAGGCTCTTGCCCCAGAAATTGCGCAGCTCGTCGAGCGTAATCTCCTCATCGCCCTGCCGGCCGAAGATCACGACCTCGTCGCCGGGCTGCACCTCCGGAAAATCTGTGAGGTCAAGGATCGTATGCTCCAGACAGATTGAGCTCTGCACCGGTACGCGCTTCCCGCGCACGAGAACACAGCCCTTGACCTGCTCAGGGTGTACACCGTCGCTCAGCCCGCCGGGCATCACGCCGATGCGGCGCGGCGTTTCAAGCGTCTTTGCCTTGAAATTTTCGCCGAACTTGCCGCCGATGACCTCGTTGACGTGGACGATGCGGCTCTTCCACGCCGTCATCGGGTAGTGCAGGTCCGGATGCCCCTCGCGCTTTTCCAACGGGGAGAAACCCCAGATCGCGCGTCCCGGACAGATGCCGGACATGCGAAGCTGCGGATAGGCAATGGCCGCAGGGGTGTTGGCCAGCTGGCGGAACGGGATCTTTTCCGCCGCCTCGCCGATGCCCTCCATCGCCTTGCGGAAGCGGTCATACTGCCAGAGCGCGTAGCCGCCGGTCGTATCCTTGTCCGGCCAGTTCGAGGCGCACATATGACTGTAAACGCCCTCAACACGGATATGAGGCAGCGCGCTGACCTTCCGGAAAAATGCGGGAAACTCCTCCGCGTTCACACCAAGGCGTCCGCGCCCCGTGTCGATCTTAATAAAGATCGGCACCTCGCCGCTCGCTGCAGTGCTGAGTGCTTCAGCCTGCTCCACACGCAGCACCGTCGGGATCAGGTGATAGTCAAGATAGAGTGACACCTGATCGACGATCTGATTGCTCGCAAAGACCAGCAGCGGCATTTTCACGCCAGCCTCGCGCAGCTCGATCGCCTCGTCAATGTTGCCAACGCCAAGGTAATCCGCACCGCAGCGCTCCAGCTCCTTGCAGCAGGCGACAATGCCGTGTCCGTAGGCATTGGCCTTCACCGCCGGCATGATCTTCACATCATTGCCGACCAGCGCGCGCATGGCGTTGAAGTTCCCGGCAACCTTGTCCAGATCAATCTCAAGCCAGCAGTCGCGTCTGAGAAATGGATAGCTCAATGATATCCCCTCCTGTAAATTTTTTGGCTGTCATTTATAAACAAAGCAAATCCCGTGCCAACTTTCGCATTTTCTCAAAAATCAATATGGACATTATGAAAAATACTGGAAGTCATCCGTTTTTTTGACTTCTTTCTGCCCATTTCTCCATAAAACAGCCTATCTTATAAAACAATCGTTTATTTTATGAACACCATTGACCGAATTTTAAACACATGCTATTCTTTTGTCAACAAGGAGGGAATCATATGCTCAAGGACGAACTGCTTATCATATCCGCGTATAAGGGCATGGAACAGACCATTTTCAAGCTCTGCGCCCAGATGAACATTGATCCGGGCTTCATGGAGTGGGAAATGGCCGAGCCAGCCTTTATCGCTGCGCTGGAATCGCGCTTCCGCGCGGAGGGCACGCCGGACGTCATCATCACGCGCGGCGCGATGGCCAATATGGTCGAGGAAAACTTCAGCGATATCATTCTTGTCCGCGCAGAGCCGGGCGGCATGGATCTCGTCAACGCACTCTGCCGCGCCCGCGTACACAGCCGGCGGGTCGGCGCACTGGTGCAGGAGCGTGACGCTGCGTCCTATCATACAGACGAGATGTGCCGCGCGCTGGGACTGGAAAAAATCGTGATTCACCCGTTCCGAACAAAGGAGGACATTGAAAATCAGATCTACCGCTGCCGGGACGAGGGGCTTGACGCCGCGGTCGGCGGCGGCTCGCTGGCCGAACGCGTCGGCAGGGCGATCAGCTATCCGGTCTTTGCCGCCCAGACCGGCGAACTGGCCCTGCAGAGCGCGATCTACCAGGCCCTTGGTATTCTCGCCGTCCGCCGGAAGGAAAAACGGTACCTGAGCTATTTTCGCTCCGCATCCTCCTTCGTCAACGAAGGCATCGTTGTGCTCAGCGGCCATTCCGTAACCTTCATGAACGATGTTGCCAAGGGGATTTTCGCTGCCGGGCAGGATCTGCCCGCCTTTTCTTCTCAGGTGGAAAAGGAGTCTCTGCGACAGATCGGCGGAAAGAATTATCTCGTCCGCAAGGAGGATATTGTCAGCTCGGACGGCATGCATACCATGCTGATCCTCCATGATGCGAACCGCATCCAGCTTCAGGAGCACAAAATCCGCACCGGCTTGCGCGCGAAGGGCTTTGAGGCGAAATACCATCTGCACGATATTCAGTCCTCCAGCGCATCCATGCGCACACTGCTTGACAGCGCCGTGCGCTACACGCATACGGACGGCAACATTCTCATCACCGGTGAAAGCGGAACGGGCAAGGAGCTTCTGGCCCAGAGCATCCACAATGCCAGCGCCCGCGCCAACGGTCCGTTTATCGCCGTGAACTGCGCCGCCATACCGGAAACGCTGCTTGAAAGCGAGTTGTTCGGATATGAAGAGGGCGCTTTCTCCGGCGCGAAAAAAAGCGGCAAGCCCGGTATGTTCGAGCTTGCGCATCAGGGCACAATATTTCTTGACGAGATCGATTCCATGCCGGCGCGTCTGCAGGGCGTCCTTCTCCGTGTCCTGCAGGAAAAAGAGGTCCACCGCATCGGCGCACAAAGCAATCTGGCCGTCGACTGCCGCGTGCTTGCGGCGACCAACAAGGATCTTCACGCACTGATGGAGCGGAACGAGTTCCGCCCGGACCTGTACTACCGGCTCAATATCTTCCGGCTCAAGGTCCCGCCGCTGCGCGGCCGGCAGGAGGATATCCTTTTGCTCGCCGAGCATTTTATCCGGAAATATGCGGAGCTTTATCATATCCGCGCCGTCGAGCTGAGCCGGCAGGAGAAGGATGAGCTTCTGCACTATTCCTGGCCCGGCAATGTCCGCGAGCTGGAAAACACCATGCAGCGCTACGTCATGCTCTCAGACGTGGGGCCGGTCGCTTTGAAAGAGTGCATGGATGACGCTCCGGCATCCTCCGAGGCGTCACCGGCAGGTGATGGAGAGCATTATCTGATCCGCCGCGCCCCGCTCGAGGATATGGAGCGGGAGCTGATTTCCCAGTGCACCGCCCGCCACGGCGGCAACCGTACAAGCGCGGCAGAGGAGCTGGATATCTCCCGCTCTACCCTGTGGAAGAAGCTGCAATAAGCCCATCAGCCGGCCGCGCGGTTATGCGGCAGCCGCTTCGTCTTCATTCTCTGACACGGCGGCTGAAGAGCGTTGCACTCAGCAGCGAAAGAAGGATCACAGCAATTGCGCCGTTCCAGCTCCAAAGGTCGACCGCCCATCCGGCCAGCGGCGGGCCAAGAAGCATCCCGACATTGCTGCACAGGTTAAAAAGCGCCATCGCCGAAGCGGTCTCGCCCGGATTACGGACGGTGTGCGGAACAATTGCCCACAGACAGGCGGAGGCCGCTCCCTCGAACACCGGATAGATCACCGCGCAGCCGAGCAGCGTGCGGCGGGAGGTCAGCAGGAAGAGCACGCAGGTCGTCAGCGCATAACCCGGAAGGACGGCTGTGCAGAATTTTCTGTGGTCGACATGATCCATCAGATAGCCCGTTCCGGCAATGGCCGGGATGGAAATGACGGCAAAAAGGCTGATGTACCGGTTTGCCTCGGCAAGGCCGATGCCGATATGCTCGACCCAGCACTGGGAGATCCACGTTACGAAGCCGAAGCAGGCCGTGCAGAAGCAAAGCATGCTCAGGCTGATGGCACGGACACTCGGATTGCCCAGCGCCTGCGCACTGGCCCGTCCGCCATTTTCCGCCTCTCTGCCGTTTGGTGTACGCACAAACAACAGTCCCAGCACCAACGCAGCAGCAGCGAACAGCAGGCTCAGCCGCCAGACGCCGCGCCAGCCGAAGCGCTGCGTCAGCGGAGCGCCGACGAGAAAGCACAGCGCCTGCGCCACCAGCTGCCACGAGGCCCACAGTCCCATCGGGAAGCCCTGCTTTTCCGGCGGGAACCATGCGCTGATGGTCATTGGGGCGGCAACGGTGATAAGGCCGGCGCCAACGCCCTCGAGCACGCGGCTGAAGATCAGCCACGGCGCGGTGACGGCAGTCATTCCCAGCATCGTTCCGGCGCAGCCAGCCAGGAGCGAAACAAGGCAGGTGCGCTTGACGCCAAAACGGCCCATGATCAGCGCCGCAGGAAATGCCATGATGATCCCCGTGACGGAAAAGAGCGAGGACAGCCAGCCCGCAGCGGCGTTGGAGAGAGAAAATTCAGCCTGGATCGCATCCAGACACGGCACGACCTTATTCTGTAAGATCGCAATGGAGATTCCGCAGAGAATCACGGAAAGCGATGCGGTCCATGCCGCTTTTTTATCGTAGTACATTGAAAACTCCTGTCCTGAAAACCCCTCGCCGCAAACATCAGCGGCGAGGGGTTTTCGTATGAGAGAGGTGAGAAAACGATTTTTACACAGACGCGCCTGCGCAATAGCCCGTGCGCATAGCCGTCGAGATCTTGCCCGCCTGCTGGCAGTCGCCGACGATGCGGATGTCATCCACAAGCGCCGCCCAGCCATCATAGCGCGGGCCGGTTGCGCGCATGCCCGTTGCGATCAGGACATTATCGGCCGGAAGCAGCTGCTCCTTGCCGCCCGCATCGATAATCTTAACGCCCTCGTCCTCAATGGACACAACCTTGGCGCTGCAATAGGCCTGCACCGACTCATCCAGCTTGGCAAGCAGATGCTTCCAGTGGATATACGGCGCGTCGGGCGCGAGCGTGTCGCGCATCTCGACGATCGTAACATCCTTGCCGTGATCCCACGCAAGGCCGAGGCCCTCCTCGCAGCCGGCCAGACCGCCGCCGATGATGACGACCTTCTTGCCCAGCTCAATGTTCTTTTTGAACAGCTCGGTGATCTGGTGGACGTGCGGCTTGTCGATACCGGGGATCGGGGGCATGGCCGGCTCTGCGCCGCAGGCGACGATCAGCGCATCGGGGGCCTCCAGACGGATCAGCTCCTCTGTCACGGGCGTGTTGAGACGGACCTCAATGTTCGCCTCCTTGGCAACGTTCGCCTTCATACCGTTGACAAAGTCCACAATGTCATGCTTGAACGAAACCTGGTCGGCGTAGCCGAGGTGATAGCCGAGACGGCCGGCCTTCTCGCACAGCAGAACATGGTGCCCACGGCGCGCCGCTGCGAGAGCGGCCTCCATACCGGCGGGGCCGCCGCCGGCGACAAGGACCTTCTTCGGCTCCGGAGCCGGGTCCTCCTGATGCGTCGTTTCAAACTCACGGCCGAGCGTTGGGTTGACGGTGCAGCGCGTCGTGCCGGAGTCAAACGGCACGTGCGGAATGAAGCCGTCACTCACGCACTCCTCGCAGCGGATACAGCGGATGATCTCACCGGTGCATCCGCTTCTGGCCTTGCGCGGCCAGTCGGGATCGGCGAGGAACTGGCGGGCGACAACGACAAGATCCGCCTTTCCTTTGACGATGATGTCCTCCATCATGGCCGGGTCGTTCAATCCGCCGACCACGGAGACCTTGGACTGCTTGACTGCAGCCTTGATACGCTCCGCAGCAGGCACGTTGCAGCCGCGCGGATAGAACACGCTCGGGAACATGCGCGACGCAGTCGCGGTGACGTGGAAGGTCGCAGCGGAGACGTGGATGATATCCACATGGCCGTCGAGCAGCTTTGCAAACTCGACTGTTTCATCGACCGTGATGCCGCCCGGCACATCCTCCTCGCCGCTCAGGCGGTACTCAATGATGAGATTTGGGCCGCACTTTTTGCGGATGCGGTCAACGACCATCAGCGGGAAGCGGGCGCGGTTCTCAATGGAGCCGCCGTACTCGTCCGTGCGGTGGTTGTCCAGCGAGGACATGAACTGGCCGAGCAGCCAGCCGTGGCCGCCGTGGACGTTGACGATATCGCAGCCGGCGTACTGCGCCGTGAAGGCGGCGTTGGCGTAAGCATCGGCAATCATATCCATCATGGCCTCGTCCATCTCGCGCACCGGCGCGCCGTAAAGGTTCGCCTCCATGGCGGAGGGGCCGAGGATGTAGCCGTCCGGCGTCAGGAACTCCGGCTTCGAGCGGTTGCCGGAGTGGGTCAGCTCAATCGATGCCATCGCGCCCCAGCGGTGCACGGTGTCGATCGACTGGATCAGCGAGGAGACGATCAGCGGATCGTCCAGATGCGGCATGGTGGGATGGCAGTGGTCGGTCTGGCTGTGCACACCGGCCTCGCCAAGCGTCACCACGCCCGCGCCGCCGCGGGCGAGCTTTTTGTAGAGCTCCAGATGCTCCCGCGTATAAAACGGCGTGATAGTACCCGCGCCCATCGGCGCGGAGAAAATACGGTTTTTGATCAGCTTTCCGCGCACGCGCAGCGGAGAAAACAGATGGGGATAGTTATTCATATTCGTGCCTCACTTTTTATATAGCGCCAAAATCAGTCAATATTGCTTCTCACGCGGCCCTTTTCCTTGTTGATCTCCGTCCAGAGCTCGGCGTTCTTGATATTCAGTGCGACCGGATCAAACACAGGGGATGCGATGCCGGCCTTACGCTGCTTGTCGTAGTCGCGCAGCGCCTTGATCGCCGGCCCGCTGATGATCACGATCAGCGCCAGATGCGCCCACGTCAGCAGGCCGCCGCCGATGTCCGTGACGTTCCACACGCGGTAGCTCGGCCAGGAGCTGGACACGAACACCAGCGCGAGGAAGATGACGCGCAGGATGGTGATGGCGAGATTCCGGTACTTCCTGGTGTGCTTGTCGGTGATGTAGATGAACGCGACCTCGCCTTCCAGATAGTAGCTCATCAGAGAGGTGAACGCGAAGGTGGTGATAAGGAAGGCGATGATATACTGACCAAAGGGGATCAGAGAACTGATCGCGCACTGCACGTAGGCGATGCCGTCGGGGACGTTGGGGAGATTCTCCACGAGCAGAGCGCCGTCCGGACCGGAGACGTTGTAGCAGCCGGTGATGAGAATGCATAACGAGGAGAAGTAGCAGACGCCGACCGTATCAATGAACACGG
>CAKTOJ010000084.1 GCA_934589665.1 uncultured Oscillospiraceae bacterium
GCTGGAGATAGACCGCATCGAGCAGCTCGCCCTTCTGGTAGAGAATGTAGTCCTCGGCCGAGGTGCCCTCTTCACCAATGACCTTCATCATCTGATTGATCTCGTTGCTGCGCTTGAGGATGCTGCGCGCCTCCTCCACGCGTCCCATGTCCACAACGCCCTGATACTTCGACCACGAGTCGATGGGGTGGATGGAAGGATATTTGCGCGCGTCGGAGCGCTCGCGGGAGAGGCCGTGGAAGGCGCCGACGACCTTGAGTGTCGCCTGCGTGACCGGCTCTTCAAAGTTGCCGCCGGCGGGCGAAACCGTGCCGCCGATGGTGACGGAGGCGATCCTGCCGTTTCTCAGCCGCACCTTGCCCGCGCGCTCATAAAATGCCGCAATCACGGATTCGAGGTAGGCGGGGAACGCTTCTTCGCCGGGGATCTCCTCCAGTCGGCCGCTCATCTCGCGCATGGCCTGCGCCCAGCGGCTCGTGGAGTCTGCCAGAAGCAGGACATTGAGCCCCATCTGGCGGTAATATTCGGCCATCGTCACCGCCGTGTACACCGACGCTTCACGCGCCGCGACCGGCATGGACGAGGTGTTGCAGATGATAATGGTGCGCTCCATGAGCGAACGGCCCGTGCGCGGGTCGACCAGCTCGGGGAACTCCTTGAGCACCTCGACGACCTCGCCCGCGCGTTCGCCGCAGGCGGCGACGATGACGATATCGACATCGGCATTCTTCGCCTCCATATGCTGGAGCACCGTCTTGCCCGCGCCGAACGGGCCGGGCACGCAGAACGTGCCGCCCTTGGCGACCGGCAGGAAGGTATCGATGCAGCGAATCTTCGTCACCAGCGTTTCGTCAGGGCGCAGACGCTCCTCATAGCAGCGGATAGGCATCTTGACGGGCCAGGAGAAAACCATGCTCAACTCTTTTTCCTCGCCGTTTTCGTTTTCCAGCACGGCAACGGTCGAGCGCACGGGATAGCTGCCCCTGCCCTGCACGGACTTCACGCGCCAGCCCTCATCCTTGAGGTCAAAGGGTACCATGATAAGGTGCGTAAACTGCCCCTCGGGTACGCTGCCGACCGCGTCGCCCGCCAGAACCGCGTCGCCGGGCTTGACAAGCGGGGTGAACTCCCACTCCTTATCCGGAATGGGATCGAGATAAACGCCGCGCTGGAGGAAGAAGCCGCACTGCTCGGCCAGCTGCGGCAGTGGATTCTGCAGGCCGTCGAACACCTGCGTGAGAAGGCCGGGGCCGAGCTCGACGCTCATCAGCTCGCCGGTAAGCTCGACCTCATCGCCGACCTGAATGCCGTTGGTCATTTCATAGATCTGCATGCTCACGGCGTCGCCGTTGATGCGGATGACCTCGCCCTTGAGCCGCTCGTCTCCGACCTTGACAAAGCCCACCTCATTTTTTCGCACGGAGCCGGAAAACCTTGCCGAGACAAGGTTGCCGTTGACTCCGGTCACATAACCTGTCACTTTTTCCATTTCGTATCTCCGTTTCGTTTATATGCTCAATATCTGCCGGCGGATGTGCTCAAGCAGCCCGTCGAACGCCGCCCTGCCCTCATCGCGGCGGAAAATGCGTTGGCGCTCGAGCAGCCGCAGCTTCATCGCATAGCCATAAAGCGCGCAGTCATCAAAATTATGCAGTCCCACCAGCTCATCAAGCCGGGCAAATTCCAGCGCGAGCAGCAGCCGCTCGCCCTCAAGTGGATCGGACGCGTTCACCGCCGCCGTGACCGTCTGCGTCACAGCCGCCTCGCGCTCATTCGGCACGGCACAGGGCCTGCCGAGCTTGAGACTTCTCTGATAGTTCAGCTCGTCCGACAGCACGCGGTAAAAGGCCGCCCAGCGATCCACAAGCGGTCCCTCGCACGAGCGCTCCGTCAGCGTTTCCAGCGTGCGGTAGACCTTCTCGCTCACAGCCCCTCTGCACAGCTCGAGAAACGCGCTGTAATCCAGCGGCGGATTCTCATCCGCCCGAAGCATCGGCAGGCTTGCGATCAGATAGTAATAGGAAGCCAAAAGCGTCACTCCTTAAATATGCATATCCCGGAAGAAGGGCGCGAGCAGCTTGGAAAGCTCCTCGTCAGAGCAGTCGATGTAGCCCGAGCCGTCCTTCGCGCACAGGCGGAAGCCCGTGTGCACCTTTTTCGAGGGGCGGATCTCCAGTCCCGCCTTGACGGCTCCGGCCAGCTCGGCGCGCAGCGCCTCCGTCACCTCGGCCACCTCGGCGGCGTAAGCGGAAGCATCCTCGCCCTGTACGGCGGCAAGCACCAGCGACGCAAGCGTCTTGTCATCCAGCGCCTTGCCTGTGTCCTGTGCAAGCAACTTCGTCAGCTCGCCGTTGATCTCCTGCCGGAACGCGAGCACCGCGTCGCGTTTGGCCTGCTCGGCGCTGAGTTGAGCACTCGTCTTAAAGATCTCCGCCTCCGCCTTCGCACTCTCGCGCAGCTTGTCCGCTTCACTTCTGGCGTCGGCAAGGATCGCCTCCGCCTGCTTCTTCGCGTCGGCAAGGATGCTCGCAGCTTCCTGATTAGCGCTTTCAATTCCGTCTTTCCTGATGGAAGAAACAAGATCCTGTATCTGAAGTTCCATATCGATCACCTTCCTGTTGGATTTTCCTTTATATAGTATACCGTGTAAAGAATACGTCATTCTATTTGCAAAATCAATGCATTTCTTTTCTTTTATTCATTGAACATATTGATTCCGCCTGTACTTATTTCTTTTTTATATGGCTCTCTATGCACAGTATTCTGTTCGTGCTTCCGTCCGGCACAAGCCGCCGAATCGCGCGCCTGTCCCCGTCAGCCATGGGCAGCATACCCGTATAAAAGATACCACCAACTGTACCATATATTCCGCACAACCGCAAGTCCCTCCCATTATGCAAAAGAGCCGTTGTGCTCAAAGACTATGCGCAAACAGCAAAGGAAAAGACGGCGCTGTGAAGCGCCGCCTTTTCCCTGTTTTATGAGGAGATTGGTTGAAAGATTGCTGTAATTACTCGACGTCCATGCCGTCCTGATAGAACTCGCCGAACAGCTCCTGCAGAGAGGGCATGTCCTCAGGAATGGGACGGGCAACCCAAGTGTTGTTCATGTAGTGCTTGAGGGAGATGTTCTCGGAAACGATGTTGCCGCCCCAGGTGCCGCAGCCCATGGAGGACGTCGGAGGCATACCGTTGGTGGCGCTGCCCGCGTTGCCCTTGTTGTTGGGCTGGCGAACCATGATACGGGTAACAGGCGCCATCATGGCCAGACGATGGATATGATCGTCGTCGAAGGAGTAGATGCCGCAGGAGTGGCCCTTGCCGCCGACCTCATAGATCGCGCGAACCATGTCGAGCGCGTTCTCGAACTCGCCGTCATACTTGAACAGAGCCATCAGGGTGGTCAGCTTCTCGCTGGAGAAGAGATGCTCCTTGCCGATGTTCTCGCGGCCGCCGCCGGTGACAGCGATGAACTTGCGGTCAGCGGGGATCTCAAAGCCAGCCTTCTCGGCAAGCTTCTGCGCGGAGATAGCAACGGTGTCGGGCAGACGGTGGCCGGTCTCATCCCACATGACGAGCTTGAGCTTCTCAGCCTCGTCAGCGCTGGCCAGATAAGCGCCTTCCTTGACCAGAGCCTTGACGAAATCGTCATAAACGGAAGCGTGGCAGACAATGTTGCCGTCGCAGGAGCAGCCGGAGCCGAAGTCGGAGCACTTGGAAATGCGGCAGTTCTGAGCGACCTCGGCAATACGCTCGGGCGTATTGGCGGTTTCATCGATAACCTCGGTGGCATTGCCGGCGCCGGAACCGAACGCGGGCGTACCGGAGGAGTAAGCAGCCTTGACCATCGGGCGGCCGCCGGTGGCGATGACGAGGTCAACGCGCTTCATGAGCTCCTGAGACATCGCAATGCTGGGGTTCTTGATGCCCTGGATGATATCGGCGGGAGCGCCCTCCTTCACGAGAGCCTCACGGATGATGTCAATGCACTTGTTGGTGACGTTCTTTGCGCGGGGATGGGGGGAGCAGATGAGCACGTCACGCGCCTTAATGGCGTAGATGATCTGGCCGGCAGGCGTCAGGCAGGGGTTGGTGGTGGGAACCAGAGTGCCAATCACGCCGACGGGCTTGCCGTAGCGGACGAGGCCCTTCTCCTTGTTCTCCTCAATGATGCCGACGCTGGGCTGGCGCAGGCAGTCGCGCAGGATCAGCTTGAGCTTGTTGCGCTTGTTGCGCTTGGTGACCTTATCGCCCAGGCGGGTCTCATCGACCGCCTCATCAGCGAGTTCGCCCCAAACCTTCAGGGGGTAGAGCGCGGCGCAGACCGCCTGACAAAGGTGATCCACACGGGCCTGATCGTAATTCTCGATGATCTTCGCGGCTGCACGGGCGCGCGCAACGAGCTCTTCGATCTCAGCGATCTGCTCAGCAGTAATTTCGCTTGCCATAACTATTATCTCCTTTTTCCTCTCATTTTTTAGTTGGTAGATTTTAACAGTTTTGCTTGCTTGATGAGTTTATTATAGTCAATACTTCACAGGTAGTCCAATATTGAGTATCTAATTTTTAATAGAAATCATCTATCGTTCTTTTTCTTCTCCTCTTGCCGAAGCGCGAAAAAGGTCGTATAATATAAAAAATAAAAATATAAGGGAAAGGAACGACAACATGACACTTGCACAGCTTCAATATTTCAAAACACTGGCCCACGTCCTTCATTATACGCGGGCAGCCGAGCAGCTTCATATCGCCCAGCCGAGCCTGAGCTACTCTATCAGCGAGCTGGAAAAGGAGCTTGGTGTAAAGCTGTTTGAAAAAGAGGACCGCAAGATCCGCCTGACTACGTATGGCGAGCAGTTTCTGCCTTATGTGGAAAACGCGCTGGCCGTACTGGCCGAAGGCTCGGAAATGCTTCACCAGATGGCCGGCACCTCCTACCAGGTCGTTCGTCTCGGTTATTTCCACTCGATCGCCGCCTCCCTGATCCCCGAAATGATGAACGGAATCTATCAGGCAAAGGAAAATGAGCGTCTCCGCTTCCAGTTTACGGAGGCCGTCTCCCTCGCCCTTTTCAATCAGCTGAAAAACGGCGATCTCGATCTTGCCTTCTGCATGCATGCGGACGACACGGTGGAATCCGTCCCCGTTCTGCGTCAGCCGCTGTATCTGGTCGTCCCGCCGGATCACCCGCTCGCTGCGCGGAAAACAGTGCAGTTCGAGGATTTCGCGCACGAACCCTTCACAATGCTTGACAAGTCGAACAGCCTGCGCAGCTACATTGACAAAATGTACACGCATTATAATGTATCGCCGAACATCATGTTCTCCGTTCGGGAGTGCAACGCCGCCGTTCAGTATGTTTCGCTGCGCCTGTGCGCCACGATTCTGCCGATGATCCCCGCCATGGAGTCGGACAAGGTCTGCGCGGTCCCGATCGAGTACAACGGCGCTCCGCTCATGCGAGAGGTTTACTTCTCGTGGTCGAAACAGCGGCCGCTCTCCTCCGCCGCCAAGCGGGTGCGCGACTACATCACCGGCCACTATGCCCTGACCGAAAAGGATACGACCGGCTTCAACGGCGCCTCTGTCAAAGCGTAAGCTCCATATTGTTCAGACAGCCGTTCCGCGCGGCTGTCTTTTTTCGTCCGTTGCACCCTGCTCTTTTATTTATTGTTCAGGCAAATAAATTCCATTTTGAAACTAAATTGCAATTATCTTCCTTAATTGATATTATTTCTAAAAAGAAATGGTATTTTTTCTTGTTTTTTATTTATTTTGTACAATCGATTGTCAATTTTTTTATAAGTCTTAAACAATCAGAAACGGAGGAGCCCTATGTCCCAAACCGAAAAGCAAAAAGAGGTCGTCATCATTGGCGGCGGTCCGGGAGGCTATGTTGCCGCGATCCGCGCGGCACAGCTTGGCGGAAAGGTTACACTGATTGAAAGAAAGCGGTTGGGAGGCACCTGTCTGAACCGCGGGTGTATTCCCACGAAGGCGCTGCTGCACGCCTCGGAGTATGCGCAGAGTGCCAGAGAAGCCGCCGCATGCGGCGTGCATGTCGAATTGGAGCGCGTTGACTGGAACGGCGTTTTAGCGTTCAAGGACTCCATTGTCAACAAGCTTGTCGGTGGTGTAGAGAGCCTGCTGCGTGCCGGAAAAGTCACCGTCATCGAGGGTGAAGCCGCTTTTCTCAAGCCGAAAACGCTGGAGATCACCAAGCCCGACGGTTCCCATGAGATCATGGAGGCCGACCACATCATCCTTGCAACCGGCAGCGTACCCGTCATGCCGCCCATTGAGGGTCTGCGGGAGAGCCGGTACGTCATCGACTCAACCGGCGCGCTGACGATGGAAAAGCTGCCAGCGTCCATGCTCGTGATCGGCGGCGGCGTGATCGGTCTGGAAATGGCCTGCGCGCTACAGGCGCTCGGCTGCCAGATCACCATTGCCGAAGCACTTCCCCGCCTTGCCCCCACAATGGACGGAGAGCTCTCCGCGCAGTTCGGCAAGGTTCTCGAATCCTATGGCGTGCGCTTCCTGCTTGAGCACAAGGTCGTGCGCATCACGGACGGCGAAACATCCGCAAAGGTCACGCTGGAGCACAATGGTGAGACGGTCGAGGTCGAAGCAGAGAGCGTGCTCTGCGCCGTCGGCCGCAGGCCGAGCATCGACGGTCTCAACGCAGAGGCGGGCGGCATCGCCTGCGAACGCGGCCGCGTTCTCGTCAACGAGTATCAGGAAACCAATATCCCCGGCGTATACGCCATCGGCGACTGCGTGGGGCAGATCATGCTCGCGCACACTGCCTCCGCACAGGGCGAGGCCGCGGCGGAAAACATTTTCGGTGAGCGCACCGCCTATCAGCCCGCCTGTGTTCCCTCCGGCATTTACGGCTTTGTCGAGCTTGGCGGCGTCGGCATGACGGAGGAGGAGGTCAAAGCCGCCAGCACTGCCTACCACGTCGGCCGCTTCCCCCTCTCCGGCAACGGCCGCGCGCTCATCGCCGACGGCGGCGTCGGCATGGTCAAGGTCCTCATCGGAGATGAGCTCGGCGAGCTGCTCGGCGTCCACATTCTCGGACCGAACGCGATCGAGCTGCTCGGCGAGGCAGCCATGGCGATCTCCATGGAGGCGACCGTCGACGAGCTGATTCACACAATCCACGCGCACCCGACCGTAACGGAGGCGATCCGCGAAGCGGCGCTCGCCGCGGAGGGCCGCGCGATCCACATGCCAAATAAAGCGAAAAAGAGGTGAGTTTCCTTGGAATACAGAAAGGATTATAAAGAACTCGGTCTGACGCGGGAAGATCTGGTCGAAATGTACCTCACCATGAATCTGATCCGCAATTTTGAGCTGACCGCTGTTGACTATTTCAAAAAGGGCATCGTCATCGGCAACATGCATATGTATGTCGGCGAAGAGGCCACAGCCACCGGCATCTGCCGCGCGCTCACGCGTGAGGACTACATCGCTTCGACGCACCGCTGCGACGGCCACCTTATCGCCAAGGGCGCGGACATCAATGCCATGATGGCCGAGCTGATGGGCAAGCAGGAGGGCAACTGCGGCGGCCGTGCCGGCAAAATGCATCAGGCTGCGCCCGAGGTCGGCTTCATGAGCGCCAACGGCATCGTCGGTTCTTCTC
>CAKTOJ010000085.1 GCA_934589665.1 uncultured Oscillospiraceae bacterium
GGACTACATCGCCTCGACGCACCGCTGCGACGGCCATCTCATCGTCAAGGGCGCGGACATCAATGCCATGATGGCCGAGCTGATGGGCAAGCAGGAGGGCAACTGCGGCGGCCGCGCCGGCAAAATGCATCAGGCCGCACCCGAGGTCGGCTTTATGAGTGCAAACGGCATCGTTGGCTCTTCTCAGACGCTCGGCACCGGCTATGCGCTCTACTGCTCGATGTACGCGCCCGAGCGCATCAGCGTCGCGTTCTTCGGCGACGGCGGCGGCAATCAGGGCGGACTGAGCGAGTCCATGAACCTTGCCGCCGTATGGAAGCTCCCTGTGATCTTCGTCTGTGAAAACAACCACTACGCCATTTCCACCAACGTGAACACCTCCACGGCGCTCGGCTCGTTCTATCAGCGGGCCGCAGGCTATGGGATCCCCGGCGTACGTGTGAACGGAAACGATGTACTGGCTGTATACGCCGCCGCCAAGGAAGCCGCCGCCCGCGCCCGCGCCGGCGAGGGGCCGTCCTTCATCGAATGTGACACCTACCGTCTGCGCGGCCACCACGAGGGTGACGAGCAGACCTACCGCACGAAGGAGGAAGTCGAGACCGTGCGGCACACCAATGACTGCATCGCCCGCATGCACGAGCTGCTCACCGAGCAGGAGGGCTGGAGCGAGGAAGAGGACCAGGCTCTGCTCCGCTCCGTGGAAGAGCAGATCAACGCCGCTGTTGAATTTGGAATTCAGGGCACGCCCATGCAGGTATCCGACATGGAAACGAACCTGTTTGCGGAATAAGGAGGCGAGAGCATGAAAAAGACAATGTATCGTGACGCGATCGCTTCCGCGCTGGCAGAGGAAATGCGCCGGGACGAAAAAGTTTTCGTCATGGGTGAGGACGTGGCCATCATCGGCGGCGTATACAAGGCCACGCGCGGGCTGTATGAGGAATTCGGCGCACAGCGTGTGCGCAACACGCCGCTCTCGGAGCTGGCCATTCTCGGCACTGCCACCGGCGCCGCCATCTGCGGCGCGCGCCCCGTCGCCGAGATCATGCACATCGACTTCATCGGCTGCGGCTTCGACATCGTGCTCAACCAGATGTCCAAGATGTGCTACAAGACCAACGGTAAGATCCACGTGCCGCTGGTGGTCCGCACACAGGGCGGTCGCGGACACTCCAACAGCTGCACCCAGTCGCAGAGCCTTGAATCCCTGATGACCCACATTCCCGGCCTGAAGGTCATCATGCCCTCCACGCCGTATGACGCAAAGGGTCTGCTCAAGTCCGCTATCCGCGATAATAACCCCGTCATCTTCATCGAGCACAAAGCTCTCTATCAGACCAAGGGCGAAATTCCCGAAGAGGAATACCTGATCCCGCTGGGCAAGGCGGACGTCAAGCGTTACGGTAAAGACGTAACCATCATCGCCTACTCCAAGACTGTCCTCACCGCACTGGACGCAGCCAAAAAGCTTGAGGCCGAAGGCATCGACGCGGAGGTCGTCGATCTGCGCTCGCTGGTACCTCTGGATTTCGACACCATTGCCGAATCGGTCAAAAAGACCGGCCGCGTCATCATCACGCACGAGTCCTGCGAGCGGAATGGCTACGGTGCAGAGGTCGCCGCCGAGATCGCCGAAAAGCTCTTCGACGAGCTCGATGCGCCGATTCTGCGCGTATGCGGCGCTAACATTCCCGTTCCCAACGCCACGCTTCCCGAGATCGAGTCGGCACCCACCGTTGAAAAGCTCGTTTCCGCCGCGGAAAAGCTTTGTAAGGGAGGTATCTAAGAATGGCTGAATTTTTTGCAATGCCAAAGCTTGGTATGGACATGGAGGAGGGAACCATTGTAAAATGGCTCAAGGCCGAGGGTGATAAGGTCGAAAAGGGCGAACCGATCGCCGAGATTGAGACCGATAAATCCACGGTCGAGGTCGAATCCCCCGCCTCCGGCACTGTTCTCAAGCTCCTCATCGCCGAGGGCGACGAGGTTCCCTGCGGCACGCCCGCCGCGGCCATTGGCCAGCCCGGTGAAGCGGTAACCCTCCCCACACAGGCCCCTGCTGCGGAAGCGGCCGCTCCCGCTCAGGAAGCGCCTGCCGCACCCACCGCGGAGCCGGACGGCAATGCCGCCGAGCTCTTCCTCCTGCCGAAGCTCGGCATGGACATGGAAGAGGGCGCTATCGCCAAATGGCTCAAGGCCGAGGGCGATAAGATTGAAAAGGGCGAGCCGATCGCCGAGATTGAGACCGACAAGTCCACGGTCGAGGTCGAATCCCCCGCCTCCGGCACCATCCTCAAGCTTCTTATTGCCGAGGGCGACGAGGTCCCCTGCGGCACGCCCGCCGCTGCCATCGGCGAGCCAGGTATGACCATTCCTACAGCGTCCGCTCCCACGCCGAAGACACCGGAAGCCGCACCCGCGCCCGTCCCGGCGGCGCAGCAGCCCGCCGCAGCGCCGGCGCCGCGCCCCGCGGTCACTGCCGCCGCAAAGCCCGCTCCCGCCGCAGTCATCAACACCGGCCGCATCCGTGTTTCGCCCCGCGCACGCCGTCTGGCGGAAAAGAATGGAGTTGACCTTCGCTGCGTTCCCGGCAGCTCGTTCGGCGGACGCATCGTAGAGCGGGACGTGCGCGACTTCATGGCGCGCCCTGCCGAGGCCCAGCGTGTCGTGCGCGTGCCCGAGGAAACGGTCACGCCGCTGGCCGGCATCCGCAAGGTCGTCGCCAAGCGCATGAGCCAGAGCCTCTCCGAAATGGCACAGACCAACACCCGCATGGATGTCGACATGACCAACATGATCGCCTTCCGCAGCCAGCTCAACGCCAAGTATGCCGCGGACGGCGTTAAGGTCTCCTTTGTCGACCTTCTCATCGCAGCCTGCTCCAAGGCTCTGCTGGCACACCCCGACGCGAACGCGTCCCTGCTTCCCGACGGCATCCACCGCAGAAACTTTGTCAATGTCGGAGTTGCCGTCGACACGGAGCGCGGCCTCGTGGTGCCCGTGCTTAAGGATGCGGACATTCTGAGCATCGCCGAAATTTCGCGGCAGAACCGCGCGCTGATCGACAAGGCGCGCACCGGCTCTCTGACGCCCGACGACATGTCCGGCGGCACCTTTACGATCTCCAATCTCGGCATGTATGAGGTGGATTCCTTTACAGCCATTGTCAATCCGCCCGAAATCTGTATTCTTGCAGTCAGCCGCACGGTCGACCGTCCGGTCGTGGTCAATGGGCAAATCGTGATCCGCCCGATGATGAACCTCTGTCTGAGCTATGACCACCGCGTGCTTGACGGTGCTCCCGCCGCGCGCTTCCTTCAGGAGATTAAGCATAATATCGAAAATCCCGTCTGGCTTCTGCTCTAACGCGCAGTTGCCGGGGCCGAAAGTGAGATAAAACAGAAAGAAAGGCGGGGATACCCGTGTCTGCGGCATATGTGAAGATCGCTGCCATGCTGGTCACGATCGCGCTTGGCTATTTTCTGCATCAGATCCATGTTTTTGAACGGCAGGACTCCCGTGTTCTGCTGAAAATTCTGATGAATGTCACGCTTCCCTGTCTGGTCGTCAGCAATCTCAACGGCATGACCATCACGAGAGACCTTGTGATGGCCAGCCTACTCGGCATCGTGATTAACGCGCTGTATTTCGGCACCGCCTTTCTTCTCTCCAAGCGCGGCGATGCGGAGGATCATCTGGTTAAAATCTTCGCGCTCTCGACCTTTAACACAGGCAGCTATGTCATCCCCTTCCTGACCGGCATCGCCTCAAGCTATTCGCTCGCCGGTGTGTTCGCCTTCACCTATCCCGG
Organism: uncultured Oscillospiraceae bacterium; assembly: GCA_934589665.1. Lineage (GTDB taxonomy): Bacteria > Bacillota > Clostridia > Oscillospirales > Oscillospiraceae > Hominicoprocola. The sequence goes on from CAKTOJ010000085.1 coordinate 3,815, forward strand.
CACGGCGCTGTTCACCTACGGGATCTCGCCCGCAGTGGCAGGCCTGGTCTACAGCGGTCAGAAGGGTGAGCGTTCTCCGGCCCGCATTCTGCTCGACAAGCTGCTCCATACGGTTTCATGCGATGTGTGCGTGATCATGCTGCTCTTGTCGCTTTTCCGGATCAGTCTGCCGTCCGGGCTCGTCTCGGTCTGCGCCAGCATCGGTTCGGCCAGCTCGACGCTCGCCATGCTCAGCATCGGTATCCTGATGGATCTGAAGCTGCCGGAGGGAGAGTTCATCCATGATATCGGCCTCGTACTCGCCCGGCTGTGCATATCGCTCCTGTGTGCGCTGACGGTCTACTTCCTGCTCCCGCTGGCTTATGATATCCGCGCTGCGATCGCACTGACGGTATTCGCCCCCGCGGCAAGCTACAATTCCGTCATGGCGCTCCACTGCGGCTACAAGGGCAGCCGGGTGGCGGTCATCAGCTCACTCGAGATGATACTGAGCATCGCCTCGACAACAGTCGTCACAAGCTTGCTGTTCTGAGCCTATCGGCACATCGAATCTCTCTATAGCTGATAGAACATTCCTATTATACCTTACAAATTATATATTGGACACTTTAGGCAATAACCGATACAATAACGCCATAGATCGTTGTGCATTTTTCATCAGATGCACCGCACCCAATTTTGTGAAATCTGTCGAAGAGACAATTTCTAAATAAAAAACGGAGGAAAAAGAAATGAAAAAGCTTCTCTCTCTGGCACTCGCCATGCTGCTCGTTCTCAGCATGGCGGCATGCGGCCAAAAGGCTGACGAGCCCAGCACCGACAACCCCGGCGATGCGACGACCGATCAGCCCCAGACCTACGACCTGATTTGGGGCGGCACCAGCGCCTCGTCCGGTTACTACGCCCTGAATGTTGCCCTGTGCGACATCATCAACACCTATGTCGACGGCGTCACCGTCACCCTGATGGAGACCGGCGGCACCGTGGACGACTACAAGCTTATGCGTGACGGCGAGGCTTCCTTCGCCCAGACCAGCGCGGTCAACCAGTACTGCCTGCAGAACGACACCGGTGCCTATGAGGGCTTCGGTTATGCCGACAGCTATGACCTTTGCTTCTTCGTTCCTCAGGCTTACTACTTCGTGGTCTCCAAGGACAGCGGCATCACCTCTCCCTCCCAGCTCGCCGGCCAGAAGTTCAACGCCGGTCTTGCCGGTTCCTCCTCTGAGATCGAGACGATGAACATTCTCGGCGCTCTGGACATCGAGCCCAACTGGTTCCCCGCCAGCACCGCGGACGCTGTTGACGCCATCTGCAACCGTCAGATCGTCGGCTTCGTCAAATCCGGTACGACCCTGTCCACCGAAACCACCATTGCCAACGTCATGGCTTCCATCGACATCGACGTCCTGAGCTTCTCCGATGAAGAGGCTGCCACGGTCAATGCCAAGTATCCGTACTACACCTTCGGCAATGTCAGCGGCGACCTGTTCGGTCTGGATCACGACTTCAACACCTACTGCGCGAACTTTGGCTTCAGCGTTTCCAAGGACATCCCCGAGGATGTTGTCTACCGCATCGTCAAGGCCTTTGACGAGCACCTCGACGATATTCGCGCCACCTATCCCGGCATCGCGGACGATCCCGTTGCTCTGACTGCTGAGACCGCTGTCCCCTCTCTCATCCATCCCGGTGTTGTCAAGTACATGCAGGAGAAGGGCCTGACTGTCGATCCCGCCCGCATCCCCCAGGCTTAAGCCTGTGTTAACCCCGCATTAAGAAAATAGTCCCAGCCTACGAATTCCCCTATATTTCAGCCTTTAGGGGCGGAAATATAGGGGAATCATAGATAAATCATCGTATTGAAGGAGAGCGAATATGTCTGACGTCAACAAGAAGCTATCAAAAGAAGAGCTTGAAGCGATCGAAGAAGCTACTGCAGCCGCTTCATCCTCTTCCGCAGCTCCGGTAAAGAAAACGCCGCTGGAAAAGGCTATCTGGTTCATTTCGATCCTCTACGCCTGCTTTTTCCTCTATACCGCATTTGCCGGTCCGTTCACAAGCACTGTCCAGCGCAGTGTTCACGTCTGCGGCGGCATCATCATCTGGTGCCTGATCGACATTTCCAAGAAGAAAACCAAAAAGTTGGATAAGATCATCGATGTCGCGATGATCGCCGTCCTCGGCGTCATGCTGGTATACTTCATCTACATGGGCAAGAAACTGCTCATGCCCAGCTTCAGCATGAATTCCACGCTTGTCGTTCTGGGCATTCTGTTCATGCTTTGCATTATGGAAGCGGCCCGCCGCACCATCGGTATCGCCGTCCCCATCCTGAGCATCATCGGCCTCGCCTATTGCCTTCTCGGCAAGTACATCCCCGGCAGCTTCGGTCACGCCGGTTTTAAGTTCAACCGTCTGATCGAGATCGTCTGCTTCACCGACCGCGGCATCTTCGGCAGCGTGACCGGTATCTCCGCCACGATCATTGCCACCTTCGTGATCTTCGGCGGCATCCTGTTCGCCACCGGCGGCGGTGAGACCTTCATCAACCTTGCAAGTCTGGTTGCCGGTAACTTCGCCGGTGGCGCGGCCAAGATGGCCTCCGTGGCCAGCGGCCTGTTCGGCATGATCTCCGGCAGCTCCGCCGCAAACGTGGCGACGACTGGTGCCTTCACCATCCCGATGATGAAGCGTATGGGCTACAGCAACGACTTCGCCGGTGCCTCCGAAGCGGCGGCTTCCTCCGGCGGCCAGATCATGCCTCCTATCATGGGCGCGGGCGCGTTCATCATGGCCGATATGCTCGGCATGACCTATAAGGAGATCGCTCTTGCCGCGATCATTCCCTCCCTGCTGTTCTACTTCGGCGTTATCTGGGGCATCGACTGCTACGCCAAGCGCTATAACTACAAGGGCATTCCCCGTGAGGAGCTGCCCTCCGCGAAGGAAGTTCTGGCTCTCAGAAAGTGCCTGCCCGTGTTCCTTCCCATCGGCACCCTGATCGTCCTGTTCTTCATGGGCTTCACCGCCGTTTACTGCGCGGCCTACTCCATTGTTGTTGCGGTCGTCCTCTATGTTCTCTTCAACCTGAAGGATCTCAAGGGCTGCTTCATGACCCTCATCAACGGCCTTGCCACGGCCACCAAGGATATGCTCAGCGTCATTTCCCTGATCGCCTGCTCTCAGATCCTGATCGCCATGATCTCTGTGTCCGGCATCGGCGTTAAGTTCACCAAGATCATCGTCACCCTCGGCGGCGACAGCATGCTGCTGGCCGGTATCTGCGCTCTGGTCGCCACGATGATCCTCGGCATGGGCATGCCCACGGTTGCAGCCTACATTCTCGCCGGCTCCGTTATCGCCCCCGCTATGATCCAGATTGGTGTCGAGCCTCTGGCTGCACACTTCTTCGTGTTCTATTACGCGATCTTCGCCGGTCTGACTCCCCCGGTCTGCGGCACGGTCTTCGTTGCTTCCGCCATGGCGGATTCGAACTGGGTTAAGACAGCATTTATTTCGATCCGCCTGAGTATCGGCGCATTCCTTGTCCCGTTCATCCTGATCTTCAACCCCGGCATGATCCTGATC
>CAKTOJ010000086.1 GCA_934589665.1 uncultured Oscillospiraceae bacterium
CATGATAAGAGCACGCACTGCCACGCGGAAAACATCGTCTATACCAACGGTCTCCCTGCGTTCGACGTGATCTGCATGGGAAAACCCTATGCGCACATCGAACTCTCCGTCGGCGGCGAGCACAACGTGATGAACGCGCTGGCCGCCGCCTGCGCCGCCTATGTGCTCGGTCTGCCCGGCACAGCGGTCGAACGCGGACTTGCCACCTTCACCGGCGCTGGCCGCCGGTTCGAGAAAAAGGGCAGCTATCACGGCGCGGACGTTTACGATGACTACGCCCACCATCCCGGTGAGCTGCACGCCCTGCTGACCATGGCGCGCACGCTGCCCTACCGGCGCATCGTCTGCGCCTTTCAGCCGCACACCTACACGCGCACCAAGGCGCTTTTTGACGAATTTGTGCGCGAGCTCAAGCTTCCCGACGTTCTGATCCTCGCGGAGATCTATGCCGCGCGCGAGCAGAACGACATCGGCATCTCCTCCAACGACCTTGCAAAGCTCATCCCCGGCGCGATCTATTGTCCCACACTCGATAAGGTTACCGAGGCGCTGCGCGCCGCCGCACAGCCCGGCGACCTCATCATCACCGTCGGCGCGGGCGACATCTATAAAGCCGGTGAGAAGCTTCTGAAAGAGAACTGATACGAAAGAGAGATCATGACCATGGAAATTTCCCAGCTCTATCATAACTCCCGTCCTGAGGGTGAGCTGCCCGCGCAGGAGGCCGCCGCCTTCGACCTGCTCGACTCTCTCGGCATCGAATATGACCGCGTTTCCCATGAGCCTGCCGACACCATGGAAAAATGCGACGCGGTTACAGCCGTGCTTGGCGTGGCGGTGTGCAAAAATCTCTTTTTGTGCAACCGCCAGAAAACGGCCTTCTATCTGCTCTGCATGCCGCCGCACAAGCCGTTCCACACCAAGGATCTGAGCCTGCAGATCAACTCCGCCCGCCTTTCGTTCGCGCCGGAGGAGCAGCTTTGGGAGCTGCTGCACTGCACGCCCGGCTCGGCAACCGTGCTCGGACTGATGAACGACACGGAGGGGCGCGTTCAGCTTCTCATTGACCGCGAGACCTGTGAGGCGGAGAGCTTCTCCTGCCACCCCTGTCTGTGCACCTCCACGCTCAAGCTCAAAACGAAGGACGTGCTGGAAACGCTGCTGCCCCATGTCAGCCACACGCCCATTGTGGTCGATCTGCCGAACGAATAAGCGAAAAGGTCCCGCCTGCCGTACCGGCAGGCGGGACTCTCTTTTTACAGATTAAATCTTCTTCTCGCTTCCTCGCGCAGAGACGGAACGCGGCGCACGATGCGCAGCGGGATGATAAGTCCGGCGCAGATCGCCAGCACAACAATCGACCAGCCGGGCTTCCACACGCCGCGGAAATAGCGGTCCATGCAGAACTCCACGCCCATGGCAAGCAGCCCTGCCGCGCCGATGCACATGGCAATGGCCGAGAGCAGCGACCGCCGCCCCTCCCGCAGCAGGAAGCTCAGCAGGAATACAACGACGCAGGCCCAGCCGAGGATCGGCAGGGCAAGCCCACGGAACCACGCGCCGCCGTTGAGGTCAATGGAAATGAGGAACACATAAACACCCACGGCAGCAACGTCCGCCGTCAAACGGAAGAAAATGGGAATTCCGCGCAAAAGCATCGGCAGGACAAACCAGATCCACAGCATCACCGCCGCACCGATCACGTAAAGCGACCACGGCCGCGTGGTCTCCATAAAAAGGTTCAATCCGCCACAGCACAGCGACACGGAAGCCAGCATTGCCGTGAACAGAGCCGCAGCCGCGCGGCGTGAGGCCGGCGGCACCTCGGCAGGCTTGGTTGGAAAATAGCTCGGCGCATCGGGGTCCGGCTTCCATGCCGGCGTACCGCAGAGCGGACAGCGCTCCGCGCCGGGGTCAAGCTCCACGCCGCAGTTGACACAGTATGACATATCGATCTCGTCCTTTCGCTCCGCCTTTCAGCGGTTGCTCTCCACGCGCACATGGATTCCCTCGCGCACGAGGAAGCGGAAAAACTCGCGCTCGGTATCCGCTTCCTCCTGCGTACCGGCAAAGGTAATTTCCATGGTATCACCATAGCTGATGGAGGCGCAGTGGCAGCGCGGTACGGTCGCCTGACCGAGAATGACCTCGGCCCCGCGGATGTGCGCCGCCATCTCCGGCGGCACAGTGAACGCGCCGGGATTCGTGTAGGTGCAGGAATAGGGCCGCACGCCGAACAGGCGGTAGTTAAGCGCCATGACCGGATTTTTCAGCACCACGGGCACCAGCCGCAGCGCAAAATTTTCTGTGAAGCGGACGTTTCCGGTAAAGGCCGCCTGAAGCTCCTGCCGGTTGATGTGCAGCTTCATAAAATGCCGCACCTGCGAGACAATCTCCGGAAAGGTGTAGTCCCCCAGCGCGGGGTCAATATAGGGCCGCACGGTGGTGATGAAGTTGCGCAGCGTCTCCGACGGAAACCAGCCCCGCAGATTGATCGGCACAGCCAGCGCCACAGGGCGCTCACGGTACGGCTTCTCGCGCTTCTGCTTTTCCAGGATCACATAGATCAGCACGGCGGAAAGATACTCCGTGATGGACGCACCGTATGTCCTCGCCCGCTCGCGCAGCTTGGCCAGCGGCACAAAGCCCATCGTGACATGAAAGGTATAAAACGGTTCAGGCGTTCCGGTGTTCGGATACGCCTTCGGCATCCGGCGCAGCCCCAGCGCATGATGTCCCGCATAGCGGGCATAGGCATCTTCCAGCTCCTCAGGGCACGGCGGCTCGTCCAGATCAAGGACGCCGTTCCCCGGCGGCACGTCCACGCCGGTTTGGCGCAGGTACTCTGCCAGCAGCGTGCGGAAGAACACCATGGCCCCGCCGCCGTCGGAGAGCGCATGGAACACCTCGATGGAGATGCGGCTGCGGTAATAGTAAAAGCGCACGAGCCAGCCGTTGTCCTCGCGGAAGCGGACAGGCTGGCAGGGATCGGAAACATCCTCCTTCACAAAGGGGCCGGGCGCACGGTTCGGCTCGAGATAATACCAGAAGAACCCGCGGCGGATGCGCACAGCGAAGCTTGGAAAGCGCGGCATGCACCGGTCGATCGCGCGCTGAAGCGCGTCGGGCCGCACCGGCTCCGTCATCAGGGCGGAAAAGCGGTAAATGGCGGAATATTCTTCCTTTTGCAGCGCGGAATATAAAATCCCCGCGTTGTCGAGCCGGTACCATCGGCTGTCCGGTTTGGCCATTTTCGCATCTCCCTCCCTTTTGCACAATGCTCAGCTGATTTATTGTAGCACAATGCTGCCCGCGCGGCAAGAAAATCCGCACTTTTCCTTTTCTTCTTTACGAAAATATGATATCATAAGTATCCGAAGAAAGATGACGCCGCATAAACCGGCATCATTCTTCCCTCTCAATGACCGATCACAGGAGGCACTATGGATACCGGACGCCCAATGAAAAAGAACAGAAAAAGTGAGGCGGACAGCCCCCGTCTCGATCCGCTCATGCGCGCGCTCAAGGCGCTGCACAGCGCCGGTACGCCCGAAACGATGACTGTCGAAGAGCTGGAGCACCAGCGCCGCAGTCAGGAGATCCTCGGCAGGCTGACCGCGCCGATGGCCGGCATGGACTACGAGGAATTTGCGCTTACCGGCATGAAGGCCGCGTGGACACGGCTCAAGACGCCGCACGGAAGCCGCCACGCCATTCTCTATTGTCATGGCGGCGGCTATACAAGCGGCAACCTCGGCTATTCACGCGTGCTCTCATCCAAGCTCGCGCACGCCACAGGATATGACGTTCTCAGCTTTGAATACCGTCTCGCCCCTGAGTTTCCCTACCCCGCCGCCGTCGAGGACGCGCTGCGCGCGTGGGACCACCTGATGTTTCAGGGCTACGGCGCACGGGATGTCGTGCTCGCGGGCGACAGCGCAGGCGGCAATCTGGCGCTCGTGCTCTGCAAGCGTCTCAAGGAGGCGGGCCGCCGCCTGCCCGGTGCACTCGTGCTCATGTCGCCGTGGACAGACATGACGATGTCCGGCGCATCGTATACCGAGCGCGCGGAGATCGATCCCATGCTCACGCCTGAGTATATCGAGGCCGTGCGCGTGGCCTATGCCGGCGGGCGGGACTACTCCTCCCCCGATCTCTCGCCGCTGTTCGCCGATCTTGCCCACTTCCCGCCGACTTTGATTCAGGCTGGCGATCACGAGATCCTCTATTCCGACTCCGAGGGTCTCGCGCATGCGCTTGAACACGCAGGCGTCCCCTGCCGCTTCGAGGTAAGCGAGGGGATGTGGCATGTTTTCCAGATGTTCCCCATCAAAAAATCCGCCGCGGCGATCGAAAGCATCGCGCGATTCCTGCTTGATCTGTAAATTTCCCCCGTCAGGGCAGAACAAGTCTCCGGAGAGTTCCGCTCTCCGGAGACTTTGCACGCTTATGTAACATCTCAGAGGGTAAGCCGGCACAGGGCAGACCGCTCTCCCTATAAAATTTTTTGATTGAAAAAGAGGAAAATTCAAATCGGCGGCGTATAATTAAAAAGGAGAGAAAATGCGGCTATCGTGTCGGAAAGGAGGCAGGTCATGGCGTTTCCCCAAAGCTTTCTTGACGAGCTGATCGCCCGCAGCGATATCGTCGACGTGGTGGGAAGCTATGTCGCGCTGACGAAAAAGGGTGCAAATTATTTTGGCCTGTGTCCCTTCCACAACGAAAAGACCGGTTCGTTCTCCGTCTCGCCGGACAAGCAGATCTATCACTGCTTCGGCTGCAAAAAGGGCGGCGGCGTTATCAACTTCATCATGGAGGAAGAAAACCTCTCCTTCCCCGACGCCGTCCGATTTCTTGCCAAGCGAGCCAATCTTCCCGTTCCCGAAGAGGAACACGGCGAGGGCAGCCGTCTGCGCGCACGGCTTTTAGAGCTCAACCGCGACGCGGCGCGCTTTTACTACGAGCTTCTGCACGACAAGCGCGGCGAGGCCTGCGCAGAGTATCTGAACCAGCGCCGCATCACACGCAAAACCGCGGTCAATTTCGGTCTCGGCGCATCCGCCGATGAATGGGACTGTCTGCTCACCGCAATGACCAAAAAGGGCTATTCGCGCGCCGAGCTGCTTGCCGCAGGTCTTGTGGTACAGGGCAAGGGCGGCAGCGTATACGATAAATTCCGCAAGCGTCTCATCTTCCCTGTCATCGACGCGCGCGGCGACGTCGTTGCCTTTGGCGGGCGCATCGTGGATAAAAATGATCCGGGCGCAAAATATATGAACTCTCCCGAAACCATTGTCTACAGCAAGCGCCGCGTGCTCTACGGACTCAATCTCGCCAAAAAGAGCAAACGCGAGAACATCATCCTTGTTGAAGGCAACATTGACGTGGTGATGCTCCATCAGGCGGGCTTTGACAACGCCTGTGCCTCCATGGGCACAGCGCTGACCACTGAGCAGATCCGCCTTCTCTCGCGCTACACGAAGGAGCTGATCCTCTGCTACGACAACGACAACGCAGGCCGCATCGCCACACAGAAGGCGCTGGAGCTTCTCAACGACACAGACTTTTCCGTGCGCGTGCTTGAGCTTCCAAACCGCATTGTGGACGGCCAGCCGGTCAAGCAGGACGCGGACGACTTCATCAAAAATCAAGGCGCGGACGCCTTTGAGCATCTGCTCACCGGCAGCGAGACAGGGATCGATTTCCGCATGGCGCGGCTGGCTGCGAACTACGATCTCACAAACGATCAGGGACGCATTGACTATGCCTCGGCGGCGGCCGGTCTGCTCGCCGAGCTGCCGAACGCCGTCGAGCGGGAGATCTATACCACCCGCGCGGCGCAGTCTGCCGGAATCTCGCCCGATGCGCTCAAGCTTGAAGTGCAGCGCGCCATCCGGCGCCGCGGCTACAAGCAGCGGCGTGAGCAGGAAAAGCGCGATCTCAATGTCGCCGCGCAGGTCCAGCCGAAGGAACGTGCCATCCGCTATGATGATCTCCGCTCGGCCATGGCCGAGGAGGGTGTACTGCGGCTTTTGTGCACGGACGAGAGCGTATTCGGCGACACGCCGCCGCTGCGGGAGGAGGAATTTTCCTCGCCGCTGCTCGGCCGCCTTTTCACGCGGCTGTGGCAGCAGCGGCAGGAAACGGGCCGCGTCTCGCTTCCGCTGCTCGCGGAAAGCTTTGAGCCCGACGAGATCAGCCACCTCGCCACCATTGTACAGAAGCCGGAATCGCTGAAAAACGCGCCGCAGGCTCTGCGCGATTACATCAGCATCATTCAAACGCAATACCGCAAGCGCAGCGGCGCGGGGGGCGACCCTCTTGCCGCCGCGACCGAAAAATACAAAGCCCAACTGGGACACGGAGGAAAGCAAAATGGATAAGGAACTTACGATTCAGGACCTCGAGGCGCAGGCGGACACCCTGCTTGCCGCGGCGGATGAAATGGAGGAGCTGCTCCCCGCCGAGAGCAAAAGCTCTTCCAAGAAAGCCGAAAGCGAGGAAGCTCCGGAGAAAAAGGCTCCGCCGCTGGATGAAAAGCTCCTTGCCGGGCTTCCCGCCGCCGAGCTGCTGCAAAAGAGCGAAAAGCTGCGCGACCTGTTTGCCAAGGGCAAGCAGAAGGGCAAGCTCGACTCCGACGAGATCACCGAGGTGCTCGACGAGCTGGATGCGGACGACGACGGCCGCGAGCGTGTCTATAGCTCTCTCGACGCGCTGAGCATCGACTACATCAGCGGCGTTATTGAGCCTGACGATCTCGACGAGCCGCCGCTGGAGGCCATTGCCGAAATCGAGGAGGAGGAGCTTGCCGACCCCAACGAGCTGGCGGACAGCTTCTCCATCGACGACCCCGTGCGCATGTACCTCAAGGAGATCGGCAAGGTGCCTCTGCTCTCTGCCGATGAGGAGATCGCGCTGGCGACGAAGATGAACGCCAAGAACGACGCCGAGGCGCGCATCAAGGCCGCCGGCGAGTCCGGCGAAGCCATCCCCGACGAGGAAATGGCCGCACTGAAAAAGACGATTAAGGAGGGCGAATGCGCCAAGCAGAAGCTTGCCGAGGCGAACCTGCGTCTGGTCGTCTCCATTGCCAAGCGCTATGTCGGCCGCGGCATGCTGTTCCTCGACCTCATTCAGGAGGGCAACCTGGGCCTGATCAAGGCAGTCGAGAAGTTCGATTACACCAAGGGCTACAAGTTCTCCACCTATGCAACATGGTGGATCCGTCAGGCCATCACCCGCGCCATCGCCGATCAGGCGCGCACCATCCGCATCCCCGTGCACATGGTCGAGACGATCAACAAGGTCATCCGCGTTTCCCGCCAACTGCTCCAGTCCCTCGGTCACGATCCCTC
>CAKTOJ010000087.1 GCA_934589665.1 uncultured Oscillospiraceae bacterium
TCGGCTACAGCCCCTGCGAGATGCACTCCATCAAGGGCGGCATGATGAACTGCCAGAAGGAAATGAAGAAGGCTGTTGAGTGCGGCTACTGGAACCTGTTCCGCTTCAATCCCGCGGCTCCCGAGGGTCAGCGCTTCAGCCTGGATTCCAAGGCTCCCGCCGGCGGTTATCAGGAGTTCCTGATGAACGAGGCCCGCTACAGCCGTCTGACCCGCGAGTTCCCCGAGCGCGCCGGTACGCTCTTCGCCCGCAACGAAGAGGCTGCCAAGGAGCGCTACGAGCACCTCGTCAAGCTGGTCGACATGTACGACAAGAAGTAAGCGATACTCCCGAAAGAGGGCTGCCATCCGGCAGTCCTCTTTTTTTGACGAAAAAGTAAGAGAAACCATACATTTTCGTTAAATTGCCATAAAGATTCCTCTTTACATCATCTATAGATATGACCTATAATTGGAAAAGAGGCGGACACAGAAATACTGCCCGCGTTTTGTGATCGGAAAGGTGTGAAGGTTTTGTCGAGACTTGATATTATGACGCCATCCCGCGCACAGACCGTCATCGACGGACTCTACCGCGATGTGGAGCGGCGTATTGCCGCAAGCCCTCCGGGACTGTGCCCGGTCGATCTTGCCATGAACTTCCTGAATCTCTGCCACGCGCAGACCTGCGGAAAGTGTGTGCCGTGCCGCATTGGCCTCGGCCAGCTCTCTGATTTGATGGAGAGTGTGCTTGACGGCAAGGCGACGATGGAGACAATCTCGCTCATTGAGCGCACGGCGCGCGTGATCGTCAACAGCGCGGACTGCGCCATTGGGCGCGACGCGGCGCGGCTGGTGCTCGACGGACTTCACGGCTTCCGTGACGATTATGAGGAGCATGTGCTGCGCCACCGCTGCCTCGGCGGGATGCAGAACCCCGTCCCGTGTGTGGCCCTGTGCCCGGCGGGCGTGGACATTCCGGGCTATACGGTGCTGGTCAAGTATGGCCGCTATGCGGACGCCGTGCGGCTGATCCGGCAGGATAATCCCTTCCCCTCGGCCTGTGCATACATCTGCGAGCACCCCTGCGAGGCGCGCTGCCGCCGCAATATGATCGACGACGCGGTGAATATCCGTGGGCTCAAACGCTATGCGGTCGATCATGCGGGTTATGTGCCGCATCCGGCGTGCGCCGAGCCGACCGGAAAAACGGTCGCCATCGTCGGCGGCGGGCCGAGCGGCCTTTCCGCGGCGTATTATCTTGCGCTGATGGGGCATAAGGTCACAGTTTATGAAAAGCGCGCGAAACTCGGCGGTATGCTGCGCTATGGGATACCGGCCTACCGCCTGCCGCGCGAGGTGCTCGATGCGGAGATTGCGTCGCTCCTCTCCGTCGGTATCGATGTGAAGCTGAATGTGGATATCGGGGATGGGATCACCTTTGACGAACTGCGCGGGCAGTACGACTCGCTCTACCTTGCCCTTGGCGCACATACGGACAAAAAGACCGGCATCGAGGGCGAGGACGCCGAAGGCGTCATGTCCGCCGTTGAAATGCTACGCGAAATCGGCGACGATCATATGCCGGACTTCCGCAATAAGGAGATTGTGGTAATCGGCGGCGGCAATGTCGCCATGGATGTCAGCCGCAGTGCGGTGCGTCTCGGCGCGCGCAAGGTCAGCTGCGTCTACCGCCGCCGTCAGGCGGATATGACGGCGCTGCCGGAGGAGGTCGAGGGCGCGGTTGCCGAGGGTGTGGAGATGGTGACGCTCGAAGCGCCTGTGCGCATTGAAACGAATGAGCAGGGGCATGCTGTTGCGCTGTGGACGCAGCCGCAGATCATCGGAGAGATGGATGCGAAGGGCCGACCCAAGCCGGAAAAGGCGCGCCAGTTTGAACGGCGCATCGCGGCGGACGTGATTGTAGTCGCCATCGGTCAGGGCGTGGAGACGCACGGCTTTGAGCAGAGCGAGATCACCATTAAGCACGGCGCGTTTGTCGCCGAGGCGAGCGGCCAGATCGACAATATGGACGGTGTGTTTGCCGGCGGAGACTGTGTGACCGGTCCGGCCACGGTTATCCGCGCCATCGCGGCGGGCAAGGTCGCGGCGGCGAACATCGACGATTACCTTGGCTTCCATCATGTTATTGATGTGGGCGTGGAGGTGCCGACGGCGCGGCTGAACAACAAGCCGCCCCACGGCCGTATCAATACGACCGAGCGCGAGGCTGGAGAGCGTAAGCATGACTTCAAGTGTATCGAGTGCGGCCTGACGGATGAGGAGGCCTATGCCGAAGCGTCCCGCTGCCTGCGCTGCGACCACTTCGGCTATGGTATTTTCCGCGGAGGGAGGAAGGGCAAATGGTAAGAAACGTCACTGTGACCATCGACCATAAGAGCATCACCGTGCCCGAAACGACAACAATTCTGGAAGCGGCACGCATGCTCAATGTCAATATCCCGACGCTGTGCTACTTAAAGGATATCAACGAGATCGCGGCCTGCCGCCTCTGCGGCGTGGAGGTGCGCGGTATGGAGCGGCTTGTTCCCGCGTGCGACAATGTGGTGGCGGACGGGATGGAGGTGCTCACCAACAGTCCCATGGCGCGCGAGGCGCGCCGCGCCAATCTGCGATTGATCCTCTCCGAGCATGACACAAGCTGCACGAACTGCTCGCGCAGCGGAAACTGCACGCTTCAATCGCTGGCAAACGATTTCAATATGCGCGGCTCGCACTATCCCACCCGTCTGCGCGGCGAGACAGTGGATTACTCCACGCCGCTCATCCGGGAGAACGACAAGTGCGTCAAATGCATGCGCTGCATCCAGATTTGTGAAAAGGTGCAGACCGTGAAGATCTGGGATCTGCTTGGCACCGGCGCACGGGCGACGGTGGACGTTTCCCGCAACCGCCGGATTCAGGATACCGAATGCACCTACTGCGGCCAGTGCATCACGCACTGTCCCACGGCGGCACTGCGCGAGCGAGACGACACCGGCCGGGTATTTGATGCAATCGACGACCCGAACACCGTAACGGTTGTGCAGGTTGCTCCTGCCGTCCGCACGGCGTGGGCGGAGGCATTTGGCCTGTCGCCGGAGTTTGCAACGCCCGGACGCATGGCTGCGGCGCTGCGCGAGCTGGGCTTCAACTATGTATTCGATACCGATTTTGCCGCCGACCTCACAATCATGGAGGAGGGCAGCGAGTTTATTGAGCGGTTCACACATAAGGAGGATTACCAGTGGCCGATGTTTACCTCCTGCTGTCCGGGCTGGGTGCGGTTCTTGAAATCGCAGTATCCGGAGCGGACGGGCGGCCTGTCCACGGCGAAGTCGCCGCAGCAGATGTTCGGCGCGGTTGCCAAGAGCTATTTTGCAGAAAAGATCGGTATTGATCCGGAGCGGTTGTTTGTGGTGTCGATCATGCCGTGCGTATCAAAAAAGAGCGAGTGCGCCCTGCCGACGATGCGCGGCGCGCATGGGGCACCAGATGTGGACGTGAGCATCACGACGCGCGAGCTGGATATTATGCTGCGCGCAAACCATATTTCCCCGGTGCATCTGGAGGAGGAAGCGTTTGACTCGCCGCTCGGCACGGGTACTGGTGCGGCAGTTGTATTCGGCGCGACCGGCGGCGTGATGGATGCGGCGCTTCGTTCCGCCTATTATCTGGTCACAGGCAAGAATCCCGATCCCGATGCCTTCACTGCTGTGCGCGGCACGGACGGCTGGAAGGAGGCGGGCTTCACCATTCCCGGCGCGGGTGAGGTGAAGGTTGCGGTCGTGAGCGGTCTGGGCAATGCGCGCAGATTGATGAATGCGCTCGGACGCGGCGAGGTGAGCTATGACTTTGTTGAGGTCATGGCCTGTCCGGGCGGATGCGCTGGCGGCGGCGGGCAGCCCATTCATGACGGGCAGGAGCTGGCCGGCCAGCGCGGCGAGGTGCTCTGGCGGCTCGATAAAAACGAGGCGGTCCGCTTCTCGCATGAAAATCCCGATGTGCAGGCGCTCTACAGGGACTATCTTGAAAAGCCGCTTAGTGAAAAATCACACCAGCTGCTCCACACGGATCATTTTGCGTGGGAGATGCCAAAAGCAAACGGATAAGAAAAGAAAACGCACGGCCTTCAGCCGTGCGTTTTCTTTCTTCTTTACTTTTCGCTGCGCAGCCGAAGCTGCTCGGCTGTAATGTCATATCCGCGAGTCATATACGCATCGAGCGGAATTTCAGACACTTCTTCATTACGATTCGTATAAATTGCGGAAATGATAACCTTCAGCAATTGCGGATTCTTGATGAGGATGGGACCGGTGAGCTGTGAGGCAAAGAGATTCTTTTTGTGGAAGCCTTCGGGGGCGTTAGCGGCCTCGTTGCCGTAGCCCATGGCCATCGAGGTCAAAAGCGGGGAGGTGACGCCGAAGAGGTTGGAGCACTTGTTCATAAACCCGACGACGGCGTCCTCATACAGATCCGTGTGGGCGTAGACGTCCTCAACATAGCGTTCCGAACCCTGGACGGAGGTAAACGGCGCGAGGCCGAGGGCCTCATAGACCGTTCCGTCGCGGTCCGTGATGGAGCGGCCCAGCAGCTCCATGGAGTTTCCGGCAAAGAGCATTACCGTGCCGCGCTCCTGTGCTTCCTTAATGGCTGGCGCGAAACGAAGAAAGTCGGTCAGCGCGGCCTTTTGTGCATGCTCCGTTCCGGCGCCCATGAAGAGCAGATCGGCGTCGGAGAGGTCGGCGGGCGCGCCGGGAAGGACGCGCTCGACCGTGATGCTGTTTCCCATCTGCTCAAGTGTGCGGCGGACGATCGAGACATTGGCGTAGCTGCCGTAAAGGCTCATCAGGTCAGGATAAAAATGAAGGATCTTGATGTTCATGCTCTCAGCCCTCCTTTTCCACATGGCTCAGCAGCTTGTCGCGGTCGGAGAAGCAGGTGACGACATAGACTTCCTCGTCGCCCTCAGCGGCGAGCGTCTGCGCGGCCTGCGCAATATCGGGCACGACCTCCCAGTTCTGAACGGAAGTGAAGGTGAAGCGCTCGGCAAGATCGCTGCAGTAGCGACCGGAGAGGATTACCCGCTTGACCTGCGGCGCGGCGAGCTGGTCGAAGTCGATATCCCACAGCCAGCTCGTTTCACTGGTGAAATATTTGCGGCTGACCGCATCCACGATCACAAGCACAGAGCACGGCACCCTGGTCTGCGCGATGTAGCGCAGATTCGTGTCGTAGGCGATAGAGTTTTCGTGCTTGCTGGTGAGCAGTGTGCCGTGATGGGAACCGAGACAGAAGGTCTGCATGCGGCCGTTTTTGAGGATATAATTGCTCACCACGCCGGCGATCACGTCGGCGCTCACGCCGCACTCGCGGCAGGCGGCGTAGGCGGCAAGGATATTATAAACATTGTAGATGCTGCGGAAGGCCAGCTGGACATTTATGCCGCCGTCGAGCGTAAGCGTGCCGGCGTCGAGATCGAGCGCCGTGGCGGTATAATCTGTTTTCGGCTTGCGGTGGCCGCATTTTGTGCAGCGGTACGCGCCAATGTGGTTATAGTGCACGTAATCATATTCCATCGGTGCATGGCAGACGGGGCAGTACGCGCCGTCGTGGTATACGCCGGTGGGGGAAGCACTGTCCGAAGCGCAGTGGTCAAGGCCGAACCATTTGACCTTTTTGTGGTCGATGGCAAAGCAGCTCGAAAGCGGGTCGTCCGCGTTGAGGATCAGTTCTGTATCGTCGTGAACGGCGGGAAGAATGGCATCGTATACCCATTCCGGATGACCGTTTCGTGTGAGCTGGTCGCGGTAGAGATTCGTGATGACGAACTGCGTGGGGTGGAAGAAGCGGAAGGAGTGGCGGGCATAGCGCTCATCGCTTTCAAGCAGCAGAACGTCGGCCTTGACACGGCCGGAGAGCGTGGCGTTGGTGAGAATGAGCGTCGTCACGCCCTCAATCTGATTCGAGCCCTCGGCGTTATAGATCACGTTTTTCCCGTCCGTGCGAAGGATGGCGGCGATCATCTCGACCGTGGAGGTCTTGCCGTTCGAGCCGGTGACGGCGATGATGTGCTCCGGAAGCTCCACGCGTCGGAGAATGTCGGGGCATATCTTCAGCGCCGCTGCGCCGGGCATGGAGCTGCCCTTGCCGATGAGCTTACCGACCGCGCGGCCGAGCTTACAGACTAAAATTGCCAGGAATTTTCGCATGATGATTCCTCTTTCTGATCGATCTTTTGGAAAAGCATGGAAAGTATACCACGGTTCACGGGAAAATAACAGGGGAAATTTTTCAGAGCGGATGCGCCGTGGCGGAAAATGTAAATTTTCCAAAAACCTCTTTTATCCCATATTTTCTTGTGTTATACTTAATTATGTATTATTACGTCTGCTCCCGGGAAGAGAAAGGAGATCATACGATGGAAAACCGTGTTACCGTCAGCATCTGCGGCGAGGAATATACCTTTGTAGCCGAGGAAGCTCCCTCTTATATGCAGAAGGTCGGCGCTTATGTCGGCACGAAAATGGATGAAATGCTCACGAGTGCAAAGGTCGGCCGCACGGATGCCGCCGTGCTCGCGGCGACGAATATCGCCGATGAGCTTTTTAAAGAGCGCGAGGCCAGCGAGGCGCTGCGCCGCCAGCTCAAGCAGTATCTTGACGAGGCCGCACAGGCTAAGAATGAGGTCAGCGAGCTCAAGCGAGAGATTTTCAAGCTGCAAAACAAAAAATAATGACGGAACTGCTCTCTCCCGCCGGCGGACGCGAGGCGCTTATTGCCGCCGTGCAGAACGGTGCGGACGCCGTTTATATGGGCTTTGGCAGCTTCAACGCGCGCCGCAGCGCCAGAAACTTCAGCGATGAGGAATTTCTGGCGGCGGTGCG
>CAKTOJ010000088.1 GCA_934589665.1 uncultured Oscillospiraceae bacterium
TTTACCACCGTTCGCTCGGCGGATTTTCCATTGTTTCCGTCCAGCCCTGCCCGCTTTTTTCGGATTCTGGGTCAAAACTGGGTCAAAGAGAATTTTGTAATTACAAAACGAGCATTATACAAATTTTAAGATTCGTTTTATATCCTCGAGGTTCTCAGCAAAGTAGATCCCCGCCTGCCGCTCTTCGGACGACAGCCCTTTTTCAATCATGTGATGCAAAAGAGCTTTCAGATCATTGTAAAAACCATTCAGGTTATAGAGAATACACGGTGCATTCAGGTGCTTCAAGGACACCTTTGACATGACCTCTGCAATTTCCTCCAATGTTCCCGTGCCGCCGGGGAAAGCGATGAAGGCGTCGCCCAGTTCAATCATTTTATTCTTACGCTCCGACATATCCTTGGTCACGATTAGCTTGGTCAGACCATCATGTTGAAATTCATTTTCAATAAAAAACTGCGGCTCGACGCCTGTGACTTCGCCGCCGGATCTCAGGGCACTGTCCGCGATTGCACCCATCAGGCCGGATTTAGAACCACCATAGACCAGCGCATTTCCACTGCTTCCAATCCACGCTCCCAATTCCTCGACCGCTTTTCGTAAGATCGGGTCATTTCCTTCATTTGCACCAAGATAGACGGTGATATTCATACAAGGTCTCCTCCGATTCAAGAGTTTTCTAATCTTATCGTACTATAATACGGAAGCCTGCGCAACTGCAATTTCCAGCAGAAATATCTGCATATTCGCAAGAAAATAGGCATCGTGAGGGGAACGATGCCCACTTGACCTCAGGAAACGGTAAATGAGCCGCTTTGACAAGTGGATGCCGAGCGTTTCAAGAACACGCGGAGCACGCCGAGGGCAGTGATACATTTTGGGGGCGTGTGAGCCGCTATGCTCTGCCAAAATATATGAAAAGCCTGCAAAAGAAACCTGCAAAAAGAGAAAAAAGTTTGTAAAAAGCATCAATCGACAAATTGCGTGTTTGATGCTATGCTTTGAAAAACCAAATATTGCAGTTAAAGGATAGAGGCGCGGAAGTCAAGAGTATCCGGAGTGTGCAAGACCATCGCAGGGTCGTTGCTTCGGTGAAAGGGGCTGCCGCCGAAGGAAAGCAGGCGAAACTTTCCTGGGCATGCGGAGAACATCCGCCTGACTGTCGCATTTGCGGAGAACTATGAATTAATTGCGGATTCCTACTGGAGCCTTTTCATCGGAGGGCAGGCGGAATACCGGATGACGGACGTGGCAAATGCAACTTGCATATGCCGCGTTTTTTTGCCCTCAAATTGCAGTAAATGGTCATATTCGAACAAAGGAGACTGTATTATGACTTCCGATCCTATCTTCCGCGGTGTCGCGACCGCCCTCATCACTCCGCTGACCGCCAGCGGCATCGACTATCCGGCACTCGGTCGTCTTATCAACTGGCAAATCTCTGAGGGCGTGAACGCCCTCGTCATTGCCGGAACTACCGGCGAAGGCTCCACGCTGACCGACGAAGAACACCGCAAACTCTTGCGCTACAGTGTAGAGCACGCAGCCGGACGCATCCCCATCATCGCCGGTACCGGCTCGAACGATACGGCCTACGCCATCAGCCTTACAAAGTACGCCTGCGAGGTTGGTTGTGACGCCATGCTCGTCGTGACGCCCTACTATAATAAGGCCACGCAGAATGGCCTTGTTCAGATGTACACCGCCATTGCCAATGCCTCGACCAAGCCACTCATCCTCTACAACGTTCCATCCCGCACGGGCGTCAATATCCAGCCTGCCACCTATCAGAAGCTCGCACAGCATCCAATGATTGCTGGCATCAAGGAAGCCAACGGCGACATTTCCAGCATTGTGACCACGGCTTCTCTCGCGGGTGATTCACTCAGCATCTATTCCGGCAACGACGATCAGATCGTCCCTATCCTCTCTATGGGGGGCAGCGGCGTCATTTCCGTTCTCTCGAATGTCCTGCCCCGCAAGACTGTGGAGATCTGCACCCGGTTTTGGAGTGGAGACATCATTGGCAGCGCTGCGCTGCAGTGTGAGCTCCTACCGCTTATCCATGCCCTGTTCTCAGAGGTCAACCCTATCCCGGTCAAGGCTGCGATGGCCGCGCTCGGCTTCTGTGAGAATTATCTGCGTCTGCCGCTGACGACGATGGAGCCTGAGCACCGCGAGATTCTTCTGTCATGTATGCGCGCGCAAGGGCTGAGTGTATAAGGAAGGGCGCAAGATGCAGATTATTGTACACGGGGCTACCGGCCGCATGGGTCAGTTGATTTGTGCAGCAGCCGGAAACGAGGTCGCTGCACGCATCAGCCCAGGATATCCCACAAGCGGAAACGGCTGCTGGCGGACGCTGGCTGAATATCAGGGATCTGCCGACTGCGTGATCGATTTCTCTCATCACAGCGCCACCGGTGCGCTGGTCAACTATTGTCTCGCGCGCAGGCTTCCGCTGCTCATTGCCACAACCGGTCAGACGGAACCGGAGCGTGCGCAAATTGAGGCGGCCGCCGCCGAGATTCCAGTATTCTTTGCCTCCAACTACTCGCTCGGTATTGCGGTGTTGGCTGACATTGCATGCCGCGCGACCGCTATGTTCCCAGATGCGGACATTGAAATTGTCGAGATGCACCACAACCAGAAACTTGATGTCCCAAGCGGCACGGCGCTGACGCTGGCAAGCAGCATTGCCTCCGTCCGCCCGGGCGCAGAGCTTGTCATTGGCCGCCATGAAAACGGTAAGCGGGAAAAGAAGCAGATTGGGATCCACTCGCTGCGGCTTGGCAATCTCTCCGGCACGCATGAAATTCTTATCGCCACCGGCTCCGAGGTGTTGACGCTCCGTCACGAAGCGAGAGACCGCACACTCTTTGCCGATGGTGCCATGCAGGCCGCTCACTTCCTCGTCGGAAAGCCGGCGGGACTCTATACCATGCAGGATCTTATCAATGGGGAGGCTGTACAATGAACACACAGGAACTTATCCGGTACATCGCACAGGCCGAAAAAAAGACGCCTGTAAAGCTCTATATCAAAGAGAACGCACCAATCGATTACGGCTCTGCGAAGGTATTCGGTGCAGGTGACAAAATTGTATTCGGCGACTGGTGCGAACTCGGTTCGATCCTCGAAGCCAATCGCGAGAAGATCGCCGATATCGTCATTGAAAACGACTGCCGCAACAGTGCCATCCCCATGCTCGACCTCAAGGATATCCCTGCCCGCATCGAACCGGGCGCAATTATCCGTGAACAGGTCACGATCGGTAAGAGTGCGGTCATCATGATGGGCGCCGTCATCAACATCGGCGCTGTTATCGGTGAGGGAAGTATGATCGACATGGGGGCCATTCTTGGTGGCCGTGCAACGGTGGGTAAAAACTGTCACGTGGGCGCGGGAGCAGTTCTGGCTGGTGTGATCGAACCGGCATCCGCCAAGCCTGTCATTATTGACGACGGCGTGCTGATCGGTGCGAACGCCGTTGTCATTGAGGGTGTGCATGTCGGTGAAAACGCAGTTGTTGCAGCCGGAGCTGTCGTTGTGGACGATGTACCGGCCAACATGGTCGTTGCCGGCTGTCCGGCGCGCGTCATCAAGGAAAAGGACAGTAAGACCACCATGAAAACAGCGCTGGAATCGGCACTGCGGACGATTTAACAGCTGGAGGTGCAGTATGCTCCCTGGTGCGATCGTCAATCTGGATGATCTGACCAAGATCGATCACATGAAGTGTGCTATCGGCATGCCTGATATAACCCCGGTAAATTCCAGATCACAAATGATATTATGGGGCATCTGTACGATTTCAAATTCGGTATGACAAAGCCGCAATTGCTGGACGCGTATGCCATCCTGAAGGAAAAGGGGGTTCAGCATTTCGGCTTGCACTGCATGGCTGCCAGCTGCTCTCTGGAAAACGGATATTATCCGGCGCTCGCACGCGAGCTATTCCGGCTGGTTTGCGAGATCTGCGATAGCGTGCAGTGCATTCGTCGGCAGAGACTTGCGCTGATTATCTGGCGGCACTCGATGTGGACGAGATATTCACGAAGGCAAAGGGGGATGTTGTGATGCATCTAAATGAAGCTCTCTACAGTGCAAAACGAAGCGCCATCCGGGAATTTTCCA
The DNA here is from genome assembly GCA_934589665.1 of uncultured Oscillospiraceae bacterium. Classification (GTDB taxonomy): domain Bacteria; phylum Bacillota; class Clostridia; order Oscillospirales; family Oscillospiraceae; genus Hominicoprocola. The sequence continues at coordinate 4,138 of CAKTOJ010000088.1, forward strand.
AGCTTGCCAACAAAACGCCTGGCTGCATCGCCCTGACGCTCGGTGAGCCAGATTTTATCACGCCGCAGCCAGTCTGCGATGCCGTGCCGGAGGCGCTGGATTCTGGAGAGACCCACTATATCGACAACAACGGCACATACGCCCTGCGCGAATCTGTTGCCCGCTTTGAGAGCGAGAAACACGGCATGGACTATACGCCGGATGAGGTTATTCTGACCGTTGGTGCGACGGAAGCGCTATTTGTTGCCCTGTTCGGCGTTCTGAACCCGGGTGACGAGGTCATCGTCCCGACGCCTGCGTTCGTTCTGTATGAACAGATCATCGGCCTGTGCCGCGGGACCTTCATCCCATACGACACTGCGCCGGACAGCTTTCAGCTGAATGCCGACCGGCTGCGTGCACTTATAACGCCAAACACCAAAGCCATCATTCTGAACTCCCCTAACAACCCGACCGGTTGCGTGTACAATGTACAAAGTTTGCAGGCCGTCCATGATGTCGTGCAGGGCAGGGAGATCTTTGTCATCTGCGATGATGTGTACCGGCAGTTGGAGTATACCGGCGGCTATCACAGCTTTGCGGAGTTCCGCGATCTGCGGCAGCAGATCCTGCTCGTGCAGAGCTTCTCCAAACCATATGCCATGACCGGCTGGCGGATGGGCTATCTATTGTCTGATGCTTCTGTCAAGGAACGACTGGAGCTTTTGCATCAGTTCATGGTTGTCTCTACGCCCGCACCGTTTCAGACTGCCTGCATCCGTGCATTAAGCTGCGATATCACGCCAATGCTCGAGACCTATCGTGTGCGTCGCAGCTATGTCCTGCGGCGCCTGCAGGACATGCGGCTTCCAGTCTGTATGCCGGACGGTGCTTTTTATGTTTTCCCATCCATTCGGGAATTCGGCCTCACCTCAGCCGAGTTTTGCACGCGTATGATCCGCGAGGCAGGACTTGCCGCCACACCGGGCAGCTGCTTCGGCGCGGAGGGCTATATCCGCCTGACCTACTGCTATGGAGATGATCAGCTGCGTGAAGGGCTTGACCGGCTGGAGCGGTTCATCTGTGCGCTGCGCGTAGAGGGAGGCTTCCGATGACAGATTTTCTCTCCGAAGCCGCTTCTCTGCAGAGTTTTCTGACGGTCGTCCGACAGACGCTGCACCGCACGCCAGAGCTTGGTAACCAAGAGTTTAAAACCTCAGCTTATCTGAGAAGCATTCTTGAGCCGCTGGGGGTGATCGTTGAAAACCCGTTCGGAACTGCGCTATGTGCGACACTGCACGGTACAAAGCCCGGCAGGACTGTCGCTCTGCGTGCTGATATGGATGCACTCGCCGTCACCGAAGCGACTGGCGCAGAGTTTTCTTCCCAGGCGCCCGGCGTTATGCACGCCTGCGGGCATGATATTCACATGACGGCTGCTGTCGGCGCGGCAATACTGCTCGCTATGCACCGCAAGACGCTCTGCGGATCCGTCCGTTTTTTATTCCAGCCGGACGAGGAGGGCTGCGGCGGTGCACAGCGGTTTGTGGACGCCGGATGCCTGCATGGCGTAGACGCCGTATTCGGTGCGCACGTCTCGCCGGAGCTGCCGCTTGGATCTGTTGGGATCCGGTACGGTAAATTCTACGCTGCGTCCGATACTTTCTCCATTACCATCCGCGGCAAGAGCGCCCATGGAGCAGAGCCGGAAAAGGGGATTGACGCCCTGCAGGCTGCGGCACAGCTTGCCGTTCGGCTTGTCTCACTCAGAGGCGCGTTGAACGGTGAGCGCTGCGCAGTCACCGTCGGCACGCTGCAGGCTGGGACAGCCATCAACGTTGTGGCTGATACTGCGCAACTGACCGGCATCCTCCGCACGCTCGGTCCGGACAGCCGTGTACGTATGCGCACACTGGTCACGGATACGGCGGCAGAGGTCGCCATGCAGACCGGCACGCAGATTGACGTGCAGCTGTGCGCAAGCTACCCCGGCATCGTGAATGACGATGGCGCTTCGCGGTTGGTTCATGAAATCGCCATGCAGCTTCTGGGCAAGCCATGCGTTGCAGTTTTGCAGCAGCCAACGCTTATGACAGAAGATTTTGGATATTATCTGTCCGCCGCATACGGTTGTTTCTATCACGTCGGGGCAGGCTGCTCCGCACCGCTCCATTCTCCACAATTTTTACCGGATATACGCGCCGCCGTCACTGCGGCGGCGTTGCATGCCGCCGTGCTCGAACGCGCGCTGGCAGAATAGGACAAAGACAAGAGCTTCGATGTCGAGACCACCAACACAACCATTGCCCACAAACTCGCCAACGTGGAGCGCGCTGTCATCCCCGGCTTCTACGGCACGCTGCCCGATGGCATGATCCACTTCTTGCTGAATGAAACCAAGCGGTAGGGCATCGGTACGATTCTTACCCGCGATACTTCGCGGATCAGCCGGGACGTTTCCTTATCAGGTACGACGGGCTGGGCTTTATTCCTCTGAATGAGCTGATGAAAAAGGAAACGGCGTGACCGAAGTCACGCCGCCCCTTGAAAACACAAGGTTATCATCATTTTTTGACTTTACTGTTTTACGACCACCCGGCATCAGCGGGGATTTTTCATGTTAATCGGTGACGATATTGAGCTGCTCGCCATCGGCGGACAGGCTCACCATGGTGATGGG
>CAKTOJ010000089.1 GCA_934589665.1 uncultured Oscillospiraceae bacterium
ACCTGAAGGTCGCCAAGGAGAATTTTGATGTGGATGAGTCCATCTCCAACTTCTCCATTCCTCTCGGCTCCAGCTTCAATCAGGACGGCGGCGCGGTTCTCAGCTCCGTGGTCATGCTCTTCTGCGCGCAGGCGATCGGCATGAGCTTCTCCTTCGGCCAGCTCTTCAACATTCTCATCCTCACGGTCATCGTCACCTGCGGCAGCTCCGGCGTTCCCGGCGGCGGCATCATGCGTCTGATGGTCGTTGCGGCTGCGATGAACCTGCCTCTTGAGATCGTTGCGATGGTCGGTGCGTTCTACCGCCTGTTCGACATGGGTACGACCAGCATGAGCGTCATGGGCGATCTGTCTGCGACGGTCGTGGTCGACCGCTGGGAGAAAAAGCGCGCTGCCAGACTTGCTGCCAAGGGTAAGAGTGAGTGAAAAAAGAGGAAAGAGCAATGATCGATCTTCGAAGTGATACCATTACCATCCCGTCCCACGCGATGCTTGAAACCATCCCCGACGCTGCGCTGGGTGACAGCGGGCGCTGGAATGGAGAGCGCCGTGGTGAAGACCCCACTGTCAACGCGCTGGAGGATCTTGCGTGCGAGCTGCTTGGCAAGGAGGCTGCGGCCTTCTGCACCTCCGGCACGATGGGAAACACCTGTGCGGTGCTGACACACTGCGGCCCGGGGGATGTAGTGCTGGTCGATGAGCGCCAGCATCTCTACCGCACGGAAAAGGGCGCGTTCAGCCCAAAGCTTGGCCAGCTCAAGGCAGTCGTCTACGGCGCGGATGCACATGGAGACCCTGACCCGAAGGACATTGAGCGGCTTATGGCGGAGCATGACGTGAAGCTTTTGTGTGTGGAGAATTCCAACAATAACCGCGGCGGACAGGTTATGCCGCTTGAGCGGATGAAGGAGCTCCACGATATTGCCGGGGCGCACGGTGTTCCGGTTCATCTGGACGGTGCCCGCATTTTCAATGCCGCGCACGCGCTCGGCGTGGAGGCGAAGGAGATCGCACGGTATGCCGACAGCTGCATGTTCTGCGTTTCAAAGGGCCTTGGTGCGCCAATCGGCTCGCTGGTCTGCGGAAGCAGAGCGTTCATTTATGAGCTTCGCCAGACACGCCGTCTGCTCGGCGGCGATCTGCGTCAGGGCGGCGTTGCCGCCGCACCCGCGATTTATGCGCTGCGGCACAATATCCCCATTTTGAAGGAGGATAACCGCCGTGCGGAGGAGCTTGCCGAAGCGATTCAGGGACTGGGCGTGATCTCGTGCAGTGCACAGGTCGATACGAACATTGTGATGCTCCATGTTCCCGCCGGCCGCGCGGAGGAGCTTCAGCAGCGCCTGCTTGCACACGGCGTTGTGGCCGGTGCGGTGGACGAGGCCCGCGTCCGTCTGGTGTTCCACCTGGGAATTTCCGAGGAGGACACGGCGAAAACAATTCAGATCCTCAAGACTGTTGACTGCGAGATGGCGCAGTAAGCAGCGAAGCGAAACAATAAGACAATCCCCGAGACCGCCCAGACAACGGGCGGCTTCGGGGATCTTTTGCATTTATGGCACGGACGGCATCGGATAAAAAATATGCCCGATGCAGATATTTGCATTTTTGTGAAAGCTTATTTATAATGAAAGCCGTACAGTCATCGCCGTAAGGAGGCACAAGCATGAAGCTGGAGCAGAATATTGCGCAGGTGCAGCGCCTTGCGCTGACGCAGGCGATGCGGCAATCGCTGGAATGCTTGCAAATGTCCGCGCTTGCGCTGAACGAATATGTGCAGGAGCTTGCCCTGTCAAATCCCCTTTTGGACGTGCAGCCGGCGACCTACTATGAGGTGGAGCTGCCGAGCGAAGTATCTGCGGCGGACAAAGGCGAGACTTCCGGAATGGCGGAGGACAGGGATGGATCCGAGCGTGCGGAGCGTGCCGGTGGTCTGAGCGACTGCTTTGCAAAAGAAAAGACCTTCCGCGAGTATCTGTGTGAGCAGATCGGCCAGACGAAGCTGGTGGACGATGAAATGCTTCCTATCTGCCGGTATTTGATCAATTGCCTGGATGATCGCGGCTATCTTGACTGCCCGCTTGACGAGCTGTCTGCGGAAACCGGATGGCCGGTTTTCCGGCTTGAGCAGGCGTTGTACGCCGTGCAGATGCTTGACCCGCCCGGCGTCGGCGCGCGGAATCTTTCGGAATGTCTGGTGCTTCAGCTCGTACAGGGCAGGGATTTCAACCTGGTCACGCTTGCCGTTGCGCGGGAGGGGCTTGCGCTGCTTGGTGAGCACCGCTACGGTGAGCTGGCTGCGCATCTTGGCGTCAGTGTGAGAGAGGCAAGGCACGCAGGGGAGACGGTCCTTGCGCTCAATCCGATCCCTGCAAGCGGTTTTTCATCGGGGCAGCAGACAGTTTATGCGGTGCCGGATGCGTTTTTTTATGTGGAGCACGGCGAGGTGGAGATTGAGCTGAATGAAGCGCTGCTGCCCCGTGTTTCCATCAATGGGGAGTATTTGCAGATGCTCAAGGGACAGCTCGAGCCGGAGACCGCGCGCTACCTTAAAGAAAAGCTCTCGGAAGCGCAGATGCTTGTCAGGGGGATACATACCCGCTGTGACACGTTCCTGTGCCTTATTTGCAGACTTGCCGAGGCAGAGAAGGACTTCTTCTGCCATGGCGGAGCACTCCGGCCGCTCACCATGCAGCAGCTGGCGGAAGAGATGCAGGTGAGCGTTTCCACCGTGAGCCGCGCGGCGCAGAACAAATATATTGCGTTCCAAGGCAGGACGATCCCTGTGCGCAGTTTGTTTACCGCCGCGCTCCGCACGGACGAGGAGTTGTCTGCGCACAGTGTCAAGCAGCGTCTGCGGGTTTTGCTGCGGGAGGAGGATGCGTCCGCGCCGCTCTCTGATGAGGCGCTCTGCTGCGCACTTGCGGCATCGGGCATACAGGTCAGCCGCCGCGCGGTCGCAAAGTACCGCCTTTCCATGGGCATTCCCTCATCCGCGCAGCGCAGACGGATCGGGCCGGGCGGAGAGCGAACATAAAAAAGGCTCCCATCCATCGTGGATGGGAGCCTTTTGCGGTTCAGCGGCCGAGCTCGTATTCGGCTTCCCAGGCGGAGCTTTTCCGGATAAGGAAGTAATATACGGTCAGCAGCACAAGGGTGCTTCCCCACGCGAGAGGGAAGCAGCGGTAGACATTTTCCAGCACCGGATGGCTGGACATGGAGAGATAGAGATAAAGCTGACGGACGCCGACCATGCCGACCAGAGAGAGCAGCATGGTGACCTGCGCATAGCCGTGTGCGCGCAGGATGCCGACAATGACCTCGCGTGTGGCAAGAAGAACATACAGAGGGACGAGCACCCGTTCCATGCTCACGCCGGTGCGGATAATCTCGGGATTGGAATTGAACAGGGAGACGAGTTGGTTGGAAAACAGGTAGACTATGAGCTCCAGAAATGCAGTGGTGCCGAGTGAGAGTGCCATGCAGTGCCAGATGCCCTTCTGTACACGCTCACGGTTGCGTGCGCCGATGTTCTGGCTGACAAAGGTTGTTGTGGTCATGCCGATGGCCTTACAGGGCAGGCTGATAAACTTATCCAGACGCAGCGCGATGCCGACGCCGGCGGTGGCCGCTTTGCCGAACGGATTGACATAGCGCCAGACAAAGAGATTGGAAAACGAGATCAGTGCGCCCTGTACGCCGGAGGGGATGCCGATGCGGATGACCTCAAGAATCGTCGGGCCGCCGTCACGGAATGTGGTTTTGGGAGACAGGCAGTTGAGGCTGCACTGGCGGTTGATCTGACGGTATACCGTCAGCGCGGAGAAGGACTGGGAGATCACCGTGGCATATCCGACGCCGGCGACGCCAAGGCGAAAGGCAACGACAAAGAGAAGATCCAGCAGAATATTGAGCACACCGGAAATGGACAGAATCAGAAAGGGCGTGCGGGTGTCGCCGGTCGCGCGCAGGATGCCGGCACCGTTATTGTAGATCACTGTGAAAAAGGTGCCGGCCAGATAGATGCGCAGGTATACTGTTGCCTCCGCGAAGATCTCCGGTTCGACGGCGGACAGGCCGATGAGAAAATCGGTGCAGAGCACGCCGAGAAGGGACAGCGCGGCGCCGAGTGCGGCAGAGAAGGTGAAGGTGATCTGTATTGACTGCCGGAGATGCACTTCGTCGTTCCGCCCGACCGCGCGGGCGACCACGGAGGTTGCGCCGACGGACATTCCATTGAAAAAGCCAACGACGAGATTGACCAGTGTCGCGCATACGCTCACCGCGCCGAGCGCCGCGTCGCTCACAAAGTTTCCGACGACCAGTGCGTCCACACTGTTGTACAGGCTTTGCAGCAGCTCGCCCGCGACCAGCGGGAGCGAGAAAAGGATCAGCTGCGTGGTGATGTTTCCTCTTGTAAAATCGATCTGCTTTGTCATCTGTGCCTCGATCCATGACCGGATATGTGTGTAGAAAGAGTGAAGGACCGCATAAAAGCTTAATTGTCAAGCTTGTGCCGGTAGAGCCGCTTGCCGTCAAGAGCGAAAACGCGATCGCTGAACGCGCCGTCCGGCGTGCCGGCAAGCACCTCACGGTAGATTTCCATGCGGCTGTCGATCATGTCGATGTAGGAGAGCAGCTCGCTCTCGGCGCAGACCGGGCGCACGGCGGCGCCGTACTCCGGCTCGCCGTGATGCGAGAGCACCATGTGCTGAAGCAGGACGGACTTTTCCTCGGGAATATGGAGCGCATCCGCCGCATCGGCGACCTCCTGTGCACCCATGACCAGATGGCCGAGCAGCTCGCCGGGGACGGAATAGCCTGTCACCAGACCGAGTGCGGAAAAGGTGAACTCGCGCTCCTTCTGCAGATCGTGTGCGAAGGTACCGGCGAGGAGCAGGCTGCGGTCCACAGTGTCGGCATACTGCGCGGCAAGAAAATCAGCCAGCTTGAGCATGCTGCCCGTGTGCATCAGCAGTCCGTGCAGAAAACCGTGGTGGACGCTCTTGGCCGCGGGAATGGAGATAAGACTCTCTCTGTGGCGGCGGAGCAATTCAAGGCTTACTGCCTTGTAGTCGGCGTCAGTGATGGTGTCGAGCAGGCGCTCGATCTTGCGGAGCATTTCATCCGCGTCAATGGGAGCGGTGGGCACCAGCGATTCGACGTCGTATTGATCGCCGTCCCCGGCCAGGCGGATGCGGTCGATCGTTACCTGCAGGGCTCCGCGGAATTCGGAGACACTGCCGCGGACCTTCACGACCTTGCCTTCATCGGCGGTGCTGATGGGACCGGCGTAATCCCAGACCTTGCCGTCGATGGTGCCGGTTTTGTCAGAGAGCGTCAGGTTGAGAAAGGGTTTGCCGTTGCTTGCGACCTTGGGAAAAGCGGAACGAAGGACGTAAAAGCCCTCAATATCGTCATTGCGTGCCATCCGGCAGATGGGCAACTCATAATTCATATGAAAACCTCCGTGAAAAAAGTAAGGAACCCGCGCGGCTGAATGTAAGCCGTGCGCGGGTGTGTTTATGATAACTCGGACGACATGAAGCCGCCATGCAGCCAGCCGGACAGCTCCGCGGGTGTTCCGGGAACGCCGACAGTGGAAAACTCCGTTCGGCCCGGAACCATTTTGGAATTATCGTTGCTCTCGGCCCACTGGACGCGCTGCAGGATGTGCTCGGTGCATTGGTCAAGAGCACCGTCCGGTGCGCTTTTATATTGGAGCAGGATCGTTACATAGCGGTTGTCTGAGGTCCAGCGGCCAAAATTGGTCGTCGGCTTGCGCCAGCGCCAGAGACATTCATTGCCCGCTGTTTTGCGAAGCTTGAGGTAGCCATTGAAGATATCCTGTGTGCAGCGCATGAGCCAGATCACGTGATAACCGGCACGCTGAAAATGCGCGCAGACGTCGAAGAAGCTCTTTTCCATCAACAGTCCGTCCTGAAGCATCATGACAAAGTGGTTGATCTGTACGTAAGCGATCACCGTTTTGCCGTTCACAGTGATCGGAACGTCACGGCACTCCGGCGGAACGAGAGCCTGCCACTGCGCCTTCCACTCCTGTGTGGAGGACTGGGAAAAATCCGGCTTTTTCCTTTTTCCAAAAAACAGCATGGCAGAGATATCCTTTCCGCGGACGATTTTGCGTCTAATATTATACAGGATGGGGGCCGTGCGTGCAAGCAATATCTTGAGCAAAGGGAGAGAAAATCGCAAAAACGGCTTGTTTTCCGCGCACCGGTATAGTATAATCACAAAAAGTATGCAAATTTTCGGCGTATCCCGCCTCATCAAACGGAAGAATCGAGGAAAATGCTATGAATATGATCCAAAGCGCAAAGGACCAGATCGCTGCCCTGACGCAAAAGGCCTACCGCGCCGCCGTGCAGGAGGGACTGCTTCCCGACGGTGTTGAGACCGTTCCCGCGGTCGAGATTCCCAAGGATACCGCCAACGGCGACTATACAACAACCTTCTGCCTTGCCGCATCCAAGGCCATGCGCAAGAACCCGCGCGAGGTGGCGAACATCCTCACGCAGCACATAGAGCTTGCAGGGACCTATTTTACCACCGTTGAGATCGCCGGCCCCGGCTTCCTTAACTTCCGCCTCGGCGATAAATGGTACGACGATGTGCTGACCAATGTGGAGGCCGAGGGTGAGCGCTATGGCCGCGGCGAGGGCCTCAAGGGAAAGAAGATCATGGTCGAGTTCGTCTCCGCCAACCCCACCGGCCCCATGCACATGGGCAACGCCCGCGGCGGCGTGCTCGGCGACA
>CAKTOJ010000090.1 GCA_934589665.1 uncultured Oscillospiraceae bacterium
TCGAGATGCGTCGTGACCTGCGAGAGCTTGTAGAAGCCCGCGCGGTCGTTCGCCTTGAGCACGTCGATGAGGTAGGCAATCAGGTTTTCGTCGAGCATCAGACAGTCGCAGAATACCTCGAAGGCATGCTTGCCTGCGTCGGGATCGGGAGCCGTTTCGTCCATCTCGGCAGCCGGTGCGTCTGCTGTCTCCGCATGTGGCACATCACCGAGCGCCATGTGCGCAAAGAGTGTGCGGGCAAAGGTATCTTCGTCAAAGCCGTCAAGCAGCCCGTCGGGCAGCGTCTCGCCTGCCGCGAGAGCACAGCGGCGCACAAAATCGGGCACACTGATGTCCTTCAGCGCAATCTGAAGGCTCACAGCGCGTTCCTCCGGTGTTTCGCCGGTGAGGGCGATGCTGTCTGGCGCGGCAAGCGTTCCCTCGCACAGCGCATTCATATATTTCAGGTAGTAGTCACAAAGCTCCATCGTGATGCTCCCCATTTACAAGGATAACGCCGGCCGGCAGGCCTGTCCGTCCTGCGGCCGGTAGCGGAGATACTGTATCATACCGCGCGGGAAAAAGCAAGTGCGGCCTCTTGCGGCGTATGCTTGAGCATGATATAATATGCCAACAAATATCTTTTCTGCAGAGGGAGGCGCTTTTTATGGAAAGAATGAAGGAGATCTTTTTTTCCAAAAAGGGTATGGCAGTCGTCAACACGCTGTTTTTTCTGGCGCTGTTCCTGCGGGGGCGGGGTATCATCCTTGCCGCCTACCTGGTGTGGATTGTCTATCTCGGCTTTTGCGTGAAAAACGCCCCGTCGAAGGCGGTCAGGACGGCCTACGCTGTGCTGATTATTTTTGCTGCCTGCATGATCGCCGTGAATCTCTGGATGATGCTGCGGCTGAAGTGATAGCATCGGACAACATATAAAGAAGAGCTTTGCGCGCCCGAATGGGCACGCAGAGCTCTTTTTATGCAGAGCGCTTACTTCTTCGCGGCGATGGCTTCGATCTCCACCAGTGCGCCCTTGGGCAGCGCACCGACCTGCACGGCGCTGCGGGCGGGGCATTCGGCGGTGAAGAAACGGGCGTACACCTCATTCACAGCGGCAAAGTCACCCATGTTGGTGAGAAAGACCGTGGTCTTGACCACATCGGCAAGCGAGCAGCCGGCGGCCTCCAGAACGGCCTTGAGGTTTTTGAGCGACTGCTCGGCCTGCACTTCCACGCCGCCGGGGACGAATGCACCGGTTGCGGGATCGAGCGGGATCTGACCGGAGACAAAGACGAGGCCGTTGGCCTCAATGGCCTGAGAATAGGGCCCGATGGCACCGGGAGCGGCGGTGGTGGTGATAACGGTTTTCATAAAAAAGCCTCCTGTATTGGAATGTTATCCTCATATTAGCACCCGCGCGGCGCTTCCGTCAAGGCGCGCGGCGTTTGGTTCATAATTTTTCCCTTTTCCGCCATACTAAAGCAAATGCTGTTTCAAAAAGGAGAGATCAATGATGCAGACCAAGCGCATCGGTGCGCAGACTGTGCGCCTTTCGCATCCGCCGCGGGTGGAAAGCTTTGCCAACATCGGCGCAAAGCTGGAGAGCCGGGGCCCGCTGGCGGAGTATTTTGACGAGGTGAGCGAGGACTCGTTTTTCGGGGAGAAGACATGGGAAAAGGGCGAATCCGTGATGCAGCGGCGCGTGCTCCTGCGCGCGATGGAGAAGGGAAACCTCAGACCGCAGGACATCGATATGGTGTTCGCCGGAGACCTTTTGAACCAGTGCATCGGCACATCGTTTGCCCTGCGGGAGTTCGGTATCCCGCTCTACGGGCTCTACGGCGCGTGCTCGACGATGGGGGAGAGCCTCGGCCTTGCCGCTATGGCCATCGACGGCGGCTTTGCCCGCCGGGCCGCGGCTATGACCTCCTCACACTTCTGCACTGCCGAGCGGCAGTATCGCATGCCGGTGCCTTACGGGTCACAGCGCACGCCGACTGCGCAGTGGACGGCCACAGCGTCGGGCTGCTGCATCCTCTCACAGACCGGAAAGGGGCCTGCGGTCACGCACGTAACCTGCGGCAAGATCGTGGATAAGGGCGTCACGGACGCGAACAACATGGGTGCGGCCATGGCTCCGGCGGCATATTCGACGCTCTGTGCGCTTTTTTCCGACACGCGGACCTCGCCCGCGGATTACGACCTGATCGTCACCGGCGATCTCGGACGGCTGGGACACGGGATCGTCATGGATTTTTTTGCGCGCGACGGCGTGGACCTGACGAAAAACTACCAAGACTGCGGCATGCTGCTCTACGATCAGGCGCGGCAGGACATGCACTGCGGCGGCAGCGGCTGCGGGTGCTCGGCGGCGGTGCTCAACGGCTATCTGCTGCGCGGGATGCGGGAGGGGAAGTGGAGACGCATTGTTTTCGCGCCGACCGGCGCACTGCTCAGCCCCACGTCCACCATGCAGGGGGAGAGCATCCCCGGCATCTGCCACGCGGTCATTCTGGAAAATCAGGAGGAAGCATAATGGACTATCTCAACGCATTTCTCTGCGGCGGCATCCTCTGTGCCATCGGTCAGATCCTTATTGACAAGACGCCGCTCACGCCCGCGCGCATCCTGACCGGCTATGTCGTCGCGGGCGTACTGCTCACGGCACTGGGTATTTACGAGCCGATCGTCCGCTGGGGCGGCGCGGGGGCGACCGTACCGCTCACGGGCTTTGGCTACTCGCTGGCAAATGGCGTGAAAAAGGCGGCCGCCGAGCAGGGATGGCTTGGCGTGATGACCGGCGGGCTGTCCGCCACGGCGGGTGGCATCGCAGCGGCTGTGTGTTTTGCGGTGCTTATGGCACTCATTTTCCGACCTGGTGACAAACGATAAAAAATTATAATGAATACAAAAACATATTGGAATTGTAGGATTTCGCGCGATTCTATTGACACGTGGGAAAAACGGGGATAAGATGCAGATAAAAGCGGTTTAACCGTACCAAAAATTCCCACAGGAGGTGGATTTTTCCATGACGGAAAATTTTGTTGTAACGGGCATGACCTGCTCGGCCTGCTCGGCGCATGTGGAGAAGGCAGTGAGCCATGTCGAGGGTGTGAAGGCGGTCGCAGTCAACCTGATGACGGGGCGCATGAGCGTGACCTTTGACGAGGGAAAGACCTCGCCGGATGCGATTTGCGCGGCGGTCGTGGCTGACGGCTACGGCGCGCAGCTTGCCTCGCAGACTGATGCGCACCGCCAGCAGGAGGCGCAGGACGAAGCAACGGCCGCGATGAAGCGGCGTCTGATCGTCTCCATCGTGTTCCTTGTGCCGCTCTTTTATCTCGGCATGGGACACATGATGGACTGGCCGCTGCCGATGGTCCTGCACCACAATATGAATCTGCTCATCGGCTTGCAGATCGTGCTGCTGATCCCAATTCTAATTATAAACCGAAAATACTTTACGGTTGGCTTTTCCAGACTGTTTCGAGGCGCACCGAACATGGATTCACTGGTGGCGCTCGGTGCGGCGGCGGGCATTGTCTACAGCGTGCTCGCCCTGCTGGGCCTTGCCGGGGAGCAGAGCGGGATGCCGGAGCTGTACTTTGAATCGGCGGGTATGATTCTCTCGCTCGTCACCATCGGCAAGTATCTCGAGCAGCGCTCGCGCGGCAAGACAACCGGCGCGATCTCTGCGCTCGTGGCGCTCGCACCGGACTCCGCTGTGGTGCGCCGCGCGGACGGAGAAAAGACCGTTCCGCTCTCCGAGGTCGCCGTGGGCGACACGGTGATCGTGCGTCAGGGCGGCAAGATTCCGGTGGACGGCGTGGTGCTCGCTGGCGAGGCCGCCGTGGATGAGAGTGCCATCACCGGTGAGAGTGTTCCCGCCGAGAAGCGTGAGGGCAGCGCCGTCACTGCGGCGACCATCAACCGCAGCGGCTATCTGGAGGTTCGCGCCACGCGTGTCGGTGCGGACACGACACTTTCGCAGATCGTGCGGCTGATGGAGGAGGCCAGCTCCTCCAAGGCGCCCATCGCGCGGCTGGCGGATAAGGTCAGCGGCATCTTTGTGCCGACGGTTATCACCATCGCGCTCGTGAGCGCGCTGCTCTGGCATTTCGTGGGACACGAGAGCGTGAGCTTCGCGCTCTCCATCGGCATCGCCGTGCTGGTCATCTCCTGCCCCTGTGCACTGGGACTGGCGACACCGGTGGCCATCATGGTCGGCACCGGCAAGGCCGCGGAGCAGGGCATCCTCATTAAATCCGCCGAGAGTCTGGAAACGCTCCACAAGGTCAACGCAGTTGTGCTCGATAAAACCGGCACGGTCACGGAGGCCACGCCCACTCTTTCTGGCGTATATCCCTTCGGCGAAATGCCGGAGGACGAGTTGCTGCGTCTGGCCGCATCGCTGGAGGCGAAGAGCGAGCATCCGCTTGCCCGCGCCATCGTGGACGCGGCGGCAGAGCGCGGCATCGCGCTTGCAGAAAATGTGACGGATTTTGCGGCAACCGCCGGCGGCGGTGTGGAAGCTGTGGTCGAGGGCAGGCGCCTGCTTGGCGGCAACCGCCGGCTGATGGAGCAGCGCGGCGTCGCGCTTGCGGAATTTGACGAGACGGCGCAGAAGCTTGCCGCCGAGGGCAAGACGCCGCTCTACTTTGCTTCCGACGGAACGCTGCTCGGCATCCTTGCGCTGGCGGCTCCCGTGAAGCCGACGAGCGCGGAGGCCATTTCCGCCATGCGTGATCTGGGACTTGACATTGTGCTGCTCACGGGGGATAATGCCCGTACAGCCAACGCTATCGCGCAGCAGCTTGGGATCACGCGTGTGCTCTCGGATGTGCTGCCGCAGGACAAGGAGGCGTGCATTGCGCAGCTTCAGGGCGAGGGCAGGACCGTCGCCATGGTCGGCGACGGCATCAACGATGCGCCGGCACTCGCCCGCGCGGATGTGGGCCTTGCCATCGGTGCAGGCACAGATGTGGCCATTGAGTCGGCAGACGTTGTGCTGATGAAGAGCGATCTGCGCGATGTGGTGAGCGCCATGTCGCTCTCGCGCTCGGTCATCCGCAATATCAAGGAAAACCTCTTCTGGGCGTTTTTCTACAACGCCATCGGCATCCCCATTGCCGCCGGCGTGTTCTATCCGCTCTTCCAGTTCCGCCTCAACCCGATGTTTGCTGCCGCGGCCATGTCGCTCAGCTCGGTGTGCGTGGTGACGAACGCACTGCGTCTGCGCGGCTGGAAGCCGCCCTACGGAGAGGAAGAGACTCATGCGTCCGAAGAGGACAGAAAGGAAGAAACTATGGTAACGAAAACAATGAAGATCGAGGGCATGATGTGTGCGCACTGTTCGGGCCGCGTGGAAAAGGCGCTCAACGCCGTCCCCGGCGTCAGCGCCACGGTGGATCTGGAAAAGAAGACTGCAACGGTTCATGCCGAGCCGCAGGTCACCGATGACGCACTGCGTCAGGCGGTAACGGATGCGGGCTATACGGTCGTGTCCATTGACTGAGAAAACGGAAAGTGGGCGGAGCTGTTTGGCTCCGCCCATTAACAAAATAAGAAGTTATTGCTTGAGATAGGCGCAGTAATACGCGGCACCAAGACCTGCACCGCCGACGATGTTGCCGAGCGTGACCGCCAGCAGGTTCATCAGGCAGCCGCCGGGAGCGGGGGTGCTCAGTCCGTATTCCGCCGCGGCGAACAGTCCGGCGGGCAGATAGTAGAGGTTTGCGATGCAGTGCTCATAGCCGCAGAGGACAAAGAGCAGGATGGGGAAGAAGAGAACAATGATCTTTCCCTCCGCCCGCTTGGAGGAAGCGGCCATCCACACGGCGAGGCAGACGAGAACATTACACAGGATGCCGCGCAGAAAGGCATCGCTAAACCCCAGTGCGGCCTTTCCGGTTGCGATGGAGACCATCGACGCGGCAAGTCCGCCGTTGAACAGCGAAGCGGTGTGACTGTATACGGCCAGCGCGGCAGCGGCAGAGCCGCCTACGGCGTTGCCGAGGTAGACGATACACCAGTTCCGCAGCAGCTGCGCGGCGGTGATGCGGCGGTCGAGTGCGGCGACGATCATCAGGCAGTTTCCGGTGAACAGTTCGCTTCCGGCCAGAATGACGATCGAAAGCCCGGCGGGGAAGATGCAGGCGGAAAGAAGCTTGGCAAGAGAAGCGTTTTCCACCGTCACAGCGGCGGCCGTCGCGCCTACGCCTGCCAGCGCGATATAGATGCCGGCCAGCACGGCAAGCAGAAACATCCTGCCCGCAGGCAGCTTTGCTTTGTTCTCGCCGACGGTAAGAAAGCTTTGTGCGATCTCGAGGGGAGTGAGCATAAAAGGGCTCCTTTCACTGAGATGACGAGTCAATGCGTTTATTGTAACGGAATCGACAGCGGGGGTCAAGCGCGGCGGCGGACTTCCTTGCATTTCGTGGATAATTTGCAGATCTGAAAAACAAAAGAAAAGATTCTCGCATTTTTATTGACAAACCACCCACGTATGTGGTAAGATACCACTTGCGTTTGAGGGTGGCCGACCTTCCGAAACACGGAGAGATGGCTGAGCGGTTGAAAGCACCGGTCTTGAAAACCGGCGATGTGAAAGCATCCGTGGGTTCGAATCCCAC
>CAKTOJ010000091.1 GCA_934589665.1 uncultured Oscillospiraceae bacterium
AAGATTTTCCGCGAGGGGAAGATCCCCGCACCGACAGCGGACGACTGGAAGGTAGGCTCACGCGTCCACCGTCTCGACGTGGCGGAAAAGGTGCAGGGCTACGGCCAGTATCCTGACGACGTATATGTGGATGGTATGTGCTACGGCGGCGCGGTGCGCAGCCAGTACGCGCGCGCCCGCGTGCTCTACATCCGCACGAAGGACGCCGAGGAGCTGCCGGGCGTTGTCTGCGTGCTGACGGCAAAGGACATTCCGGGCCAGCAGAACGTCGGACACATCCAGAAGGATCAGCCCGCGCTCATCGGCGAGGGTGAGATCACGCAGTATCTCGGCGACGCGGTGGCACTTGTGTGCGCCCGCGACAGGGAGACACTGGAAAAGGCCAAGGCGCTCGTGCGCGTGGAATATGAGGAGCTGCCCGCCATCCACAACCCCACGGAGGCGGCGGCCGAAGGCGCGCCGCAGGTCATCGAGGGCAACCGCGGCAATCTGCAGGCGCATAAGCACGTTTCGCGCGGCAATGCGGCGGAGGCGATTGCGAGATCTAAGTATGTGCTCCACGACACGTTTGAAACACCATGGACGGAGCATGCTTTTCTTGAACCGGAGTGCTGCGTGGCGCTCCCGCTCGAAAACGGCGGCGTGAAGCTGCTGACCACCGACCAGAGCGCCCACACCACGCAACACGAATGTGCGGCGATGCTCGGCGTGGATTTTGCACACTGTCAGGTTGAAAATATGCTCGTCGGCGGCGGCTTCGGCGGCAAGGAGGACATGTCCGTGCAGCACCACGCGGCGCTGCTCGCCTACAAGGCCCGTGTGCCGGTGAAGTTCAAGCTTACCCGCGCCGAATCGATCCTTGTCCATCCCAAGCGTCACTCGATGAAGATGGACTTTACGATGGGCTGCGATGAAAACGGCGTCATTCAGGGCGTCAAGGCGCAGGTCGTGTCAGATACCGGCGCGTTTGCCTCGCTCGGCGGCCCGGTGCTTGAGCGCGCCTGCACGCATGCTGCCGGCCCATATCATTATGAAAATTTCGAGATTGAGGGTTGGGCGTATTACACGAACAACCCGCCCGCGGGCGCGTTCCGCGGCTTCGGCGTGACGCAGACCTGCTTTGCGACCGAGAGCCTGCTCAACCGCATGGCGGATTTGATCGGCATTTCGCCGTGGGAGATCCGTATGCGCAACGCCATCCGTCCGGGCGAGGTGCTGCCGAATGGGCAGATCGTCGGCCCGGAGACAGGACTGGTCGAGACGCTTGAGGCGGTCAAGCCCTACTATGACGAGGCGGTGAAAAACGGCGAGCCGGTCGGCCTTGCCTGCGCAATGAAGAACGCTGGCGTTGGTGTGGGCCTGCCGGACTATGGCCGCTGCAAGCTTGTTGTCGGCGATGACGGCAGGGTGCACATCCGCACGGGCGCATCCTGCATCGGACAGGGACTCGGCACCGTGCTGGTGCAGATCGTGGTGACAAACGCGAAGCTCCGCCGCGAGGACGTGGTCTACGAGCGCAGCAGCACGCTTGCGCCGGACTCCGGCGATACCTCCGGCTCGCGCCAGACGCTCGTCACCGGCGAGGCCTGCCGCCGTGCCTGTCTGCTGCTGCGCGACGCGATGGAGTATCGCAGCCTCGATGAGCTCAAGGGACAGGAGTTTTACGGCGAATACTACGCAAAAACAAACCCGCTCGGCGCGAACGTGCCGAATCCGGTCAGCCATGTGGCCTACGGCTACGCGACGCAGATGTGTATTCTGGATAAGGAAACCGGAAAGATCAAACAGATGGTTGCGGCGCATGACGTCGGCAAGGCCATCAATCCACTCTCGTGCGAGGGGCAGATCGAAGGCGGCGTGGTGATGAGCATGGGCTACGCGCTCACGGAGCGGTACCCCATCGATGAAAACTGCCGCCCGACGGCAAAGTACGGCACGCTCGGCCTGTTCCGCGCCAATCAGATTCCGGAGATCCGCGCGATCGTTGTCGATAAGCCCGGACTGCCGATGGCAAACGGCGCCATCGGCATCGGCGAGATTACCTCCATCCCCACCGCGCCCGCCATTGCCGACGCCTACCGCCGCTATGACGGTGAGGCGCGCAATGTCCTGCCCCTGGTAAACACACCCTACGCGCGCAAGTAAGCGTTGAAAATAAGGAAAAAGACATGGATCACAGAAAAGTATTGCTGCTATATACCGGTGGTACCATCGGCATGACGCGCAGTCCGAACGGCTACGCGCCGCAGAGCGGCCGTTTCCGTGCGGCGCTCGATGAGATCTCCGACCTGCGCTCGCCGGCGCTGCCGGAATGGGAGCTGATGGAGCTTGAGCCGCTCCTCGATTCTTCCAACATGACGGTGCATGAGTGGAACAAGATTGCCCGCGCGGTCGCGGAAAACTATGACCGCTATGACGGCTTTGTCATTCTCCACGGTACAGACACCATGGCCTATACGGCCAGCGCGCTCTCATTCATGCTTGGAAATCTCGCCAAGCCCGTCATTCTGACCGGCTCGCAGATCCCGCTGTGCGAGGTGCGCTCGGATGGGCGCGACAACATCATCACCTCCATGCTCATTGCGGGAAGCGAAAGAGTGAGCGAGGTCTGCCTGTATTTCGGCGGAAAGCTCCTGCGCGGCAACCGCGCGACCAAATTTTCCGCCGACGGGCTGATTGCGTTCATCTCTCCGAATTTTCCCAGCCTTGCCGAGGCGGGCATCACGATCCGGTATAATGAAAGCGCCCTCCTGCCGAAGCCGGAGGGCGAATTGCAGCTGCAATTATTGGAAAATGTTCCCATCGGGGTGCTCAAGGTGTTCCCGGGCATCCAGTTCTCGCTCTTTGAGCAGATCATGACCGAGCGGCTGCGCGGCATCGTCATCGAGACGTTCGGCGCGGGCAATATCCCCGGCGACGGCGGCGCGCTGCTGCCGATCATCGAGAAGGCCTTCCGCAACGGCACGGTGCTGACCGTCTGTTCCCAGTGCCCGCAGGGTGCAGTGGCGCTGGGTACCTACGAGACGTCCAGTGCGCTGAAAAAAGCCGGTGCGGTCAGCGGCCTCGACATGACAACCGAGGCCGCTGTGGCAAAGCTTTATTATCTCTTCTCCTGCGGTATGGACAAGGAGGCTGTCAAGCGGAAAATGGAGGAGGACCTCTGCGGCGAGATCTCCGCACCGTAAGCTTACACGAGCGTATCACGCAGCGCGGCAAGCGCCATGGGCGTGTCCACATCCTCAAGCTCGTCGGGACTAACGTCAAAGAGCTTCAGCTCGTCTGCGTGGCGGCGGATGACGGCGCTGCCGCCGAGGTCGCCGGTGAGTGCGGTGAGCTCAGGGAAGAAGCGGGCGGGGAAGATGCAAGGATTGCCCCGCACGCCGCCGTGCCCCATGGCAACGATACTTTCGGGATGCTGCCGGAAGAATTTGACCTCCGCACGCACGCTCTCCTGCCGCAGCAGCGGCTGGTCGGCGACCTGATAGAGGATGGCGTCGCAGTCCTCCATCGCCTCGGTGCCGAGCTTGATGGTATGGCTCGCGCCCCATTCGGGGAAGGGATTGACAAGCACCTCGAAGCCGTGCTTTTTGGCGAGCACAAGCACCTCGTCGTACTGCGTGACAACGGTCACGCGGGCAAACTCGTCCGCCGGTACGGCGTCCAGTGCGTGTTCGATGAGCATTTTGCCGTCGATCTCGGCGGCGAGCTTATTGCCGCCGAAGCGGCTGGCGCTGCCGGCTGCCATGACAAGGCAGCCGATGCGCAGTTCTTTCATGGATGATCTCTCCTTTGCTTGAAGTTTTTCCACAGTTTAACAAAATCAGTATGGCTCCGTCAACCGAAACCATGCGCCGGCGTTATTCATAAAATAATGCAACGCCCGATGCTGTACTTTCTCTTTGTATTGTGCTACACTCAAAAGCGGGAAAGATAGTAGATATTAGTAAAAATTAACATATTGAATCAGCGAGACATAGATAGGAGGCCACAGGGTATGAGCAAGGTAGGAAAAAGCGAGGTCCGTGTCGACGCCTTTGACAAGGCCACGGGCCGGACGAAATACTACGAGGACCGTATGCCGGCGGGTGCGCTCTATGCGCGTATCAAGCACTCCACCATCGCGCACGGTTTCGTCAAGTCCGTGGACAAGTCGGCGGCGGAGGCCATTCCGGGTGTGGTGAAGGTGTTGACGTGCTTTGACGTGCCGGAGCACTGCTTCCCGACGGCAGGCCATCCGTGGTCGATGGACCCGGGGCATCAGGACGTCGCCGACCGTAATCTGCTCAACCGTCACGTCCGCTACTACGGCGACGATGTTGCGGTCGTTATCGCGGAGGACGAGGTGAGCGCCATGCAGGGAGTGCGCGCGCTCGTGGTCGAATATGAGGAGTTGCCCTTCGTGCTCGACGTGCAGAAGGCCATGGAGCCGGGCGCGCCGCTCATCCATGACGAGTTTCCAAACAATATTCTCAAGCACACGGATATCCGTAAGGGCAACTACGCCGAAGCGATTCAAGAGCCGGGGCTTATCAAGGTTGAGGGCTGGTACGATACGCCCACCGTGCAGCACAGCCACATTGAGAACCACGGATGCTTTGCCTATGAGGGAAACGGCCGCATCGTGGTCGTCTCCTCCACGCAGATCCCGCACATCATCCGCCGCATCGTCGGGCAGGCGCTCGGCCGCCCGTGGGCGGACATTCAGGTCATCAAGCCCTATATCGGCGGCGGCTTCGGCAACAAGCAGGACGCGCTCTACGAGCCGCTGTGCGCGTGGTGCTCCACGCAGGTCGGCGGGCGCTGCGTGCGCATCGACTGCTCGCGCGAGGAGACGTTTGTGAGCAACCGCGTGCGCCATGCCATCCGCGTCCATATCATCACCTGGCTCCATAAGGACGGCAGCATTGCCGCGCGCAAGGTTGAGCTGTTCTCCAATCAGGGCTCCTATGCCTCCCACGGCCACTCGATCGTCGCCAAGGCGATGGGCTCGTTCCCGCAGATCTATCCCTGTGAGCACTTTGAGGGCGATGCGTGGACGGTGTTCACCAACCGTCCGACTGCCGGTGCCATGCGCGGCTACGGCATGCCGCAGGCCTCGTTCGCGGACGACGCGAATATTGATGAGTGCGCAAAGGCAGTCGGCATCGACCCGCTCGAGTACCGCATGAAGTACATCATGCCCAAGGGCTTCCACGACGGCTTCTCGGGCAACACGAACTACTATGATTCCTTCCGCGAGTGCATGGAGAAAGGCAAGGCGTACATTGATTACGACCGCAAGGTCAAGGAGTACGCGCAGGATAAGGGCGATATCCGCCGCGGCATCGGTGTGGCGGCGTTCTGGTACAACACCGCCGTCTATCCCATCTCGCTGGAAACCTCCTCGAACCGGATGCTCCTGAACCTCGACGGCACCGTGACGATGCAGTGCGGCGAGACGGAGATCGGACAGGGCGCGGACACGGCCTACGCCCAGATGACCGCCGAGGCGGTCGGCCTGGCAAGCTACCGCGACGTGCGTGTGGTGTCCTGTCAGGATACCGATATTACGCCGACCGGCCTTGGCGCGTATGCCAGCCGCCAGACCTATGTAGCGGGCTTCTCCATCCGTCAGACCGCGACGCTGCTGCGCAAAAAGATTTTGGAGTACGCCACGAAGCTCACCCGTCAGGCGGTGGACAACATGGACATCGTGGACGGCAATATCATCCGCAAAAACGACGGGATGCTGCTCATGAGCCTTAAGGAACTGGCGATGACCGCGCAGTACAACGCCGCAGACAGCGAGCACATCACCGCTGAGTCCACCTATACCATCCGCAACAACGCCTATTCCTTCGGCTGCACCTTCGCCGACGTGACGGTGGATATTCCGATGTGCAAGGTCAAGCTCAACCAGATCGTCAACGTTCACGACTGCGGCAGCCTCATCAATCCCGCGCTGGCTGAGGCACAGGTTCACGGCGGTATGTCCATGGCCATCGGCTACGGCATGAGCGAGCAGCTGCTCTTTGACGAAAAGACCGGCCGGCCGCTCAATAACAACCTCCTTGACTATAAGCTCTCGACGTTCATGGATCACCCTCACCTCGAGGCGCAGTTTGTGGAGAATCCCGAACCGACCTCGCCGTTCGGTACCAAGGCGCTCGGTGAGCCGCCCGCGTGCTCCGGCGCGCCGGCGATCCGCAACGCGATCTACAACGCCACCGGCGTTGCCATTGATGTCGCGCCCATTACGCCCCATGTGCTCTACGCCGAATTTGCCAAGGTGGGGCTGATTCACGAC